>DATIKK010000066.1:0-3591 GCA_035477635.1 Bacteroidales bacterium
AACAGGGCGTGGCGGGTGAGTTTTGCTATTGCCATCAGCATGCGCCCGCTTCCGCAGGCAGGGTCAAGAATCCGTTCGAGTGGCGTTGTTGGGTTCATCAGGCGGGCCATCATGTCGCAGAGGTGTTGCGGTGTGAAGAACTGCCCGTTGTGGCCGTGCGAAATGTGTTCTTCGAAGTAAGCGCCCAGCACGTCAACCATTCCTGAGCCGTCGCCGGTCATTTCAACGGTGAGTGCTGCCAGTGCTTCAGAGAACCGGTAAGCTTCTGGTTTTTCGTACTTCCGGATAGTTTTCAGGTATTCCTCTTCGCGCTGGCCGTGTGAGAAGGCACAAACCAGTAAAGTAAGGAAATCGGAGAAGACAGAATGCACCCCATGCCGGCGTGCAAGCTGTTCCATGTGCTGTTCGAATGATACGCGCTGTTGTTTCATGGCTCAGAATTCAAATGATTCAACAACAGACGTGTTTTCGTCGGACTGCACAACTGTTTCGGAAGTTTCGTGTGGGGTAATTCCCAGGATGTAATCGGTAGCCAACTGTGCATAGCTGGCCGCCTGGAGTACAAACTTTTTGTCGTTTTTGAGTTTCGGCAGCCAGCTTTGTATGTAGGCGGCGGAGTTGTCGATGGTGGCGTTTTCGATTCCGCAGATTCCGCAGAGGTAGGCAGCTCCCATTTCGGCTACCAATTCCTCGGTAGAATAATCGTTGCTGCCGAAGTGATGGTTTGGAAACTTGCTGTGACGGTTCAGCCTTCGTGCATGGCCCGTTGAATGTACCAGCTCGTGATACAGCGTGGAGTAGTACTGTTCTGCCTTGAAAAACCTCCGTGGGTTTGGAATTTTCACCGTGTCGGAGGATGGCACATAGCAGGCATATTCGGCATTGTGCGAAATGTAGGGGGAATCCTTCCATTCTTCCACCAGCCGGTCGCAGGTTCCAATGGGGTCGAAATCCTGATCGTGCTGGTCGTACGATGGGAGTTTTTTCGGGTCGATACCTTCCACATCGTCCACATGAAAAACCCGGTAGTAGCGCAGGTAAGGGACTTTCTTTGCGGGGTCTTCGCGGGATTCGAGCATTTTCCAGAAAACCACCTGGAACGCTTTTGAGCCTTTCCGCACCGTTGCACCCAGTTCGGTTGCCTGGTTAAATGTGAGAAAAAACGGGCGTTCGAACCCGTAGCTGAGCAGGTACCAGAAGTTGAAGCCGCGGTAAGTTTTCTTTGACACCAGGTTACGTGGCATTGCCCCTGCTGTTTTCCATGGCATGTGCCACGGCACCACACCCGCTTCGAGGCGCTGGATGATTAGGTTAGTAACCATTTCGTAGATATCGAAATTTTGCATTGATGTTGCCGCTGCCCTGCGGACTTGTTTTGGCTGGCACTCCGGTTAATTTCGGCGCACCACATTGAGCTGTTTTGGATTAGGGCAAGGGCGCCCTTCGACTATGCTCAATATGGCCACTGGAAACAGGAAGGGCGTTTATATACCCTTGACCGTTCCAAAAAGCGATTAATAACTTTGCCGGGATTAAGTGGAGTGGAGGATATTTCTGAGACAGGGAGAAAACCGACCAAAAAAAGGGCCGAAGCCCTATGCGTAACAACTTTTAAAAGCCTCGTACTCGAAAGCTATTGTTTTAGTATCGAGTAATTCGCTGGCTCCCGGGAAGTAGGTGTTTTCAAGATAATCGACGAATGCATCCCAAATGCTGTTTTTTTCTTCACTGCTGTTTTTGTAAGATTTTGATTTCATGATGTTTAAATTTTAAAATGATGTGCATTCCATCACAGCAGAAAATCAGAACAGGCAAGGAGGAACTGGAATAAATTTTTATGCCGGGAAAATCCTTGCATGGCAGCGCGTAATCTGAATTGAGGCTGTTTCTTCGCGCATTCATTTAAAATAAACACGGGTGAAATCATCAGAAACGGCAGGGAAAACGGGAGTTTGGGTTACGACCAAAAAAACCCCGGCTTTCACCGGAGCTTTCTTTACTCGATTGAGGTTACAACGAGCGTGTTGTTTACGCATTCGACCCGTACCATTTTGGAAGGTTTGAACCCTGCCGCAGCCAGCCAGTCGCCAGAGATTGTGATTTTGGGTACCTTTCTGAAGTTGTAGTCCCACTTTCCGATTTTCCGGTAGTGTGCTGTGATTTTGATTACTTTAGTCATGGCTACCCGCAATAAGGATTACCAACACTGTTGTACACATCTTTATCGCAGGCCGAAGAGAGGAAAGCCTGGAAGTCATCGTGGCCGCAGCTCTGGCAAAGTACTTCGCGGCCGGATGACCAGTAGTAGGCATTAACACCCCTGCCGAGTTGAATTCCACATTCGTTGCAACGAGACCCGAAACGCAGTTTGATTAATCGTGGGTCGTTATTTCTGCTTTTACCCATTTTGGTTTACTCCTGCCCTGGAGATTTATTTTAGCATCTGGCACGCCGGTTAAATATTGGCATACCACCATTGAGCCGGGCGGATTAGGGCAAGGGCGGAACCAAAAAAGATTACAGGTAAAAGAGCTTGTATTACCCTTGCCTGTTCCGGGCGGCGATTAATACCTTTGCCGGTATTTAAGTGGAGTGGATAGTCTTTCTGAGACGTACGACCAAAAAAAAATCCCCGCCGGAGCAGGGATAATTTCTTCAGAACGGAATGTCAGCGTTTACACCAGTTTTTGATTTGCGTTTCTTTGGAGCCGGTTTTTCGTCTTCAGCGTCCTCGATGGTTGTGCAGTACACTGTGTAACTCCTGTTAAATTTGTCGGGCTGTTTCATTTTTGCAACTTCAAACGTGATGTACTCTTCTCCTTCGTATTCGTGTTTGAATTTCAGCATTTCTGACACTTTTACTGTACATTTTGCGATAGTCATGTTAGGTACCTGAGTTCCTTTTCCGATGTAATTTTTCTTGTAAGTTTTCATTGTAGTAATTTTTAAAGTTAATATGTGCAGGTATCAGATGGCCCGGGGCAGGGCATAGCAAGGAGGAACTGGAATACCGGAAAGAAATGAGGATATGCCGGGAAAATCCTTGTATGGCAACGCGCACCACGAAACGGGCTATCACCTTAGCAGATATTAAGTCAAAAAAATTATATGAAAGCTGGCCACAAGGAGAATTCCGGAAAAGGGTTTCAGGTTCCGTGCAGGTCCGCACAATATTGAAAGTGTGCTGAAAAATTCACCATGAATCGAAGTCCATTCGGTGAAGTGCAATAGAACCCGGCCGGTACGATTACAGTACTGCCAAGCGAGGAAGTTTAAAACCGGAGTTTCGCAAAAAAAATATCCAAACGCTTTCCCGTTCTGATTATCCATGATCGGCAGGGGATTTTGGGAGTATAAACAATCAAAAAGAAAAACGCGAATCCACTGAGCCAAGCGCCTCCGGTCAGGGAAAAATTCGCCGTGGTAGCAAGAATTTTTCCCGGTTAAGCCGGAGGCGCGATTTTTTCAATTTGCTATTTATAATATTTATAAATAAATGCCGATTTATCAAAAAAAAATAGTTTTTCATTTAGTAATCAATTTTTTAGGTGTTTAAAAGAGTGGCTTTGCCCTCTTTTTTTGTCAAACTAC
>DATIKK010000067.1:0-4851 GCA_035477635.1 Bacteroidales bacterium
CGAAAGGGATTTGAGCAATTCTTTCAGCGAAGCCCCTTCCCTTGTTCTAACCATGTAAACGCCAACTATCGACAAAAGGGTTCCGATAGCGGCAATTATCATAGGCGTAATAACAGCCTTGAACTGGACATATTCAGAGTACCCATTGAATGCCGCAGCTCCGAGGAGGGCGGTTGCAAGGATAGAGCCTGCAAATGACTCAAAAAGATCGGCGCCCATTCCGGCAACATCTCCCACATTATCGCCCACGTTATCGGCTATGGTTGCGGGGTTGCGGTAGTCGTCCTCAGGGATTCCGGCTTCAACCTTGCCCACGAGGTCGGCGCCAACATCGGCCGCCTTGGTGTAAATACCGCCTCCCACCCTTGCAAACAAGGCCTGTGTCGATGCACCCATCCCGAAGGTAAGCATTGTGGCCGTAATGGTAAGCAGTTTAAAACCAGGCTCGGTTTCGGGTATAAAAATGTTGAGAATGATAAACCACATTGAAACATCGAGCAATACCAGGCCAACCACAACCAATCCCATGACTGCTCCGCTCCTGAAAGCAAGTTTCAGGCCTCTGTTGAGCGAAGTGCGACAGGCATTGGCAACCCTCGACGATGCAAAGGTGGCGGCGCTCATTCCAAAAAAACCTGCTAAAGCACTGAAAAATCCACCTGACAAAAAGGCCACAGGAACCCATTGGTTCTGAATTCCAAGGCCAAAAGCCATAATGCTTAACAGTAAAGTGAGGCACAAAAAAACAATCAACACAACCTTGTATTGTTGTTTTAAATAAGCAAGGGCACCTTTTCTGATATGCCCTGCAATTTGCTTTATTAAATCGTTTCCCTGGTCATAGCCAAGCATTTGTTTATAAAAAATATAAGCAAACAACAAGGCTACAACGGCGCTCAATGGTACAATCCAGAAAAAAATTGGCATAAAACCTCCTGTTTTGGTGTTAATTTTGTTGGTTAATGGAAAAAGTGCGCCAAGGTAAAAACAATTTAAAAACCCACAAAATTATTTCGATATATGTGTTTTTGTTAAATGGCTTACTAATAAACATTTAAAAAAACTTTTAAGGCTGAGAATTGCCGGCAATGTGCTGAAACAAAGTTTGAGTTATAAATTATTTAGGCTAATTTTGTCCTTCAGAGTAAGCCTTGACATTTTAAATCAGAAGGTTTCCTGACTCACACAAGGTTATGAAGAGAATCCGGATGGAGATTATTGGCATATCTTACAGCAAGGCACAGGCCGGAGCATACGCCCTTGTTCTCGGCGAAACAGGAGATAAACGAAGGCTACCTATAATCATTGGCAGTTTCGAGGCTCAGGCAATTGCAATAGAATTGGAAAAGATGAAGCCCAGCCGCCCGCTTACACATGACCTTTTCCGCAATTTTGCACAAAACTTCAATATATCGATCGAAGAAGTCATTATCTATAAATTCAGCGAGGGTATCTTCTTTTCTAAATTAATTTGCTTTGATGGTTCACGCGAGGTTGAACTTGATTCGCGCACTTCCGACGCCGTTGCACTGGCTGTTCGTTTCAATTGCCCCATTTATACGTATGAGTCGATTCTAAAGGAGGCCGGAATGGTTATGCTCGAGGAACCCGAAAGTAAGCCTGAAGAAGTACTTGCTGAAAAACCTGCCAAAGACGAAGAGTATTCCAACCTTAGCCTAAGCGAACTTGAACTGATGCTTTCGACGGCCATTAGTGAAGAGGCCTACGAAAAGGCTTCCAAAATCCGGGACGAAATAAACAGGCGCAAACACAAAAAGTAATACCGGAAACTCATAATAAGCTCCAGTTTATTTTTTTCTATAGATATTTTTTATAGGTTTGCAGCCCCAGCATACCACGTAGGTTTGTTGTAAAGAAGTTATCGAAACATTTATCAGTTATGTATAAGTTCAAACCTTTGCCAAAGGCCGTTTTCATCCTGCCAATATTAGTGGTTACTCTGGCCTGCTCCGGCCAAAATTTACCGGAAACAACTCCTGACCTTGCCCATCGCTGGGAGTTAATGAAATGCATTAGTCAACCTGGTGGCGATACCTTGATGGCTGTCGAAGGCGAATTTCTGGATATTTCCAAAAATGGGAAAAGGTGGTTCGATGCACAATCGCCACTGCTTGGACTCAACCAAAGCGGACTGTGGCAAAAGGAGAAAAACCGTCTCATTTTTTTTCCTATTGCCCCCAATCTGACAACTGATGTTGACTCCGTAGATTATGCGGTGGGAAACGGGCAGATTTCACTGACTTATTTTTCGAAAGGGCAGTTGCTCGCAAGCTATTCGGGAACTGATGCCGGCTCCGGTTTTTTGCCTGTTGAATTTATAATCGAAAAACTCGAAGCATACCAGTTGATACTTTCTGACGGTAGCAATCTCTATTACCTGTCATACGGAAAGCCAGAGGTGTTGCAAGCACAAGGCTTTACCTTTTATCAGTTGCTCAGAGGCCTACTTGGAATGGTTTCCATCATTTTTATAGCCTGGATATTCAGCACCAACAGAAGAGCGGTGAATTGGAAAACTGTGGGAATCGGGTTGGGAATTCAGATACTACTTGCATTCGCAATACTAAAAGTACCTCCGGTTCAGTTTGCTTTTGAGTTTGTAGGGCAATTGTTCGTTAAGGTACTTGACTTCACAAAAGCGGGAACAGAATTCCTTTTTGCAGGCTTTTTGAACACCGAAACCTACGGCTTTATTTTTGCTTTTCAGGTACTTCCCACCATTATTTTCTTCTCGGCCCTAACCAGCTTGCTTTTCTACCTGGGAATAATTCAAAAGGTGGTTTATGCGTTAGCCTGGCTTATGACAAAAGCAATGCGCCTGTCGGGAGCCGAAAGCCTTGCTGTGGCAGGGAATATCTTTCTTGGGCAAACCGAGGCGCCTCTGATGATAAAGCACTATCTTCCCAAGATGAGCCGTTCTGAAATTCTGCTCGTAATGACTGGCGGCATGGCTACCATGGCAGGGGGTGTATTGGCGGCTTACATAAGTTTTCTGGGAGGCGACGACCCTGTACAGCGGTTAATGTTTGCAAAACACCTGCTGGCTGCTTCCGTAATGGCAGCCCCGGGAGCCGTAGTTATCGCAAAAATACTGGCACCGCAAACCGAAACGATTGACCAGTCGGTTGTTATAGGAAAGGATCGTATTGGAAGCAACATCCTTGATGCAATCTCCAACGGGACCACCGAAGGGCTCAAACTTGCAGCCAATGTGGCTGCCATGTTGCTGGTGTTTATCGCTTTTATTGCGATGTTTAATTTCATTGCAGGACAAATCGGTCAGTGGACAAACCTGAACGACAACATTTATGCTGCAACGGCCGGGCAATTTGACCGACTATCTCTGCAATTCATTTTGGGTTATGTGTTTTCGCCAGTCATGTGGCTTATTGGTGTGAGTCTTCCTGATATAACTCTGGCGGGGAGGTTGCTGGGCGAAAAGATAATAATGACTGAATTTATAGGATATTTAAGCCTGGCCGAGCTTAAAGAGGCAGGAGCATTTTATGACCCAAAAACCATTATCATGGCAACTTACATGCTCTGCGGCTTTGCAAATTTTGCAAGTATCGGGATTCAAATAGGAGGGATAGGTTCGCTTGCGCCAAACCAACGGGTTTTGCTTTCACAATTTGGAATGCGTGCGCTTCTTGGCGGAACCCTGGCAGCACTGATCAGCGCTACGATTGTGGGCGTAATTTTGGGGTAAATCCAACAACCAAATCAGCAGACGGGCAGGAGGCATTCCTGTCCGTTTTTTTTAGTTGGCGCTATTTTATATAAAATCAATCCTGACCCAAACCATCAGGATTGATTTTCCTTTACCAAAAAGGTAATTTTGAACAAAAAAAAGCATGCAGCAATACCACCAACTTTTGCAGTATGTGCTGGATAATGGCACAAAAAAATCTGACCGCACAGGCACAGGAACCTTAAGCATTTTCGGATACCAGATGCGTTTCGACCTCAGCAAAGGCTTCCCATTGCTCACCACCAAAAAGTTGCATGTAAGAAGCATTATTTACGAGCTGCTTTGGTTCCTGAAAGGAGATACCAACATCAAATACCTGAAAGACCACGGAGTAAGCATTTGGGACGAATGGGCCGACGCAAACGGCAACCTGGGCCCTGTTTATGGCGCCCAGTGGCGAAGCTGGCAGTCCAACGGCCAAACTATCGACCAGATAAGCCAACTAATCTCGACGATAAAAACTCACCCCGACTCTCGCCGCCTCATGGTAAGCGCATGGAACCCCGGGCAAATCAGCCAGATGGCCCTCCCCCCCTGCCATGTGCTTTTTCAGTTTTATGTGGTAAATGGTAAATTGTCGTGCCAGCTTTATCAGCGAAGCGCAGATATTTTTTTAGGTGTGCCATTCAATATTGCCTCCTATGCCCTACTTACAATGATGGTGGCACAGGTTTGTGGATTGCAGCCCGGTGATTTTGTGCATACTTTTGGCGATGCACACCTGTACATCAATCACATAGATCAGGCCCGGCTGCAACTAAGCCGCGAACCCCGGCCCTTGCCTTTGATGCACATCAACCCGGAGGTAAAAGACATCTTCTCTTTTCAATACGAAGACTTCAGGTTCGAGGGCTACGACCCCCACCCCCATATTAAAGCACCTGTGGCAGTTTGACTTTTTATTTCAACGCGATTTGCGGCTTTTAATATGAATGACAGGCCTACAACGGCCACCAGACCGGCATTGAGAATATATTGATAATCAGGAGACACACTACAGCAAAAAGATTTTTCAACAAGAGTACGAAGAATTCATTTCGTCCTGTAATTTTTAAATCCACGGCTAAAGCCGTAGAAGA
>DATIKK010000068.1:0-5414 GCA_035477635.1 Bacteroidales bacterium
AGTATGATGTTGACCGCCTGCTTGCCCCCTTTCGAAAGGAGGCCGGCTTGCCGTCCAAAGCGGAGAGTTTTCCCAACTGGTTGGGACTTGACGGACATATACTTGGTCATTATCTCTCGGCTATGGCGATTCATTATGCCTCAACCGGCTTACCCGAATTCAGGGAGCGGATGGAGTATATTGTAGCCGAACTTAAAGCTTGTCAGATTGCCAATGGGATAAAGCACCCCGACTGGGGAGTGGGATATGTTGGCGGAGTGCCTGATGGCAAAGGTTTGTGGTCAGAGATAAAGGCGGGAAATACCGCCCGTATATGGGATTATTGGGTACCATGGTACAACGTACACAAAACCTTTGAGGGATTGAAGGATGCCTGGTATTATGGCGGCAGCGAAGATGCTAGGGAGGTGTTTCTTAAATTTTGCGATTGGGCAATTAACATAACAAGCCGCTTATCAGATTCGCAGATGGAGGCTATGTTGGGAAATGAGCACGGAGGTATGAATGAAGTGTTGGCGCACGCTTACAAAATGACAGGTGAAGATAAATATCTTGTTGCAGCCAAAAGGTTTTCACACAAGTACCTCTTAAACCCAATGGCCGAAGGGATAGATATGCTGGAAAATTTGCATGCCAACACACAAATTCCAAAAGCATTGGGATTTGCACGAATTGCTGAGGTGGGCGGTGATATTACTTACAAAAGAGCAGCAAGGTTTTTTTGGGAAACTGTAAGCGGCCCAAGGTCTTTAGCAATTGGTGGCAACAGCAGGCATGAGTTCTTCCCTCCTACTGAATCGTATATTGAGTATATCCATGATGTGCAGGGGCCTGAATCGTGCAATACCCACAACATGGTTAAACTAACAAAAAACCTTTTCAGAATCGAACCCAATGCAAAATATGTCGATTATTTTGAAAGGGCTTTGTTTAACCATATACTATCAACACAACACCCCAAACATGGGGGGTATGTCTATTTTACACCTGCACGTCCGCGACACTATCGGGTTTATTCGGCACCTAACAGCGCTATGTGGTGCTGTGTGGGTACCGGAATGGAAAATCATGGCAATTATGCAGAGTTTATTTTTGCCCATCTGGATGATACTTTGTTCCTAAACCTATTCATAGCATCAGAGCTAAATTGGGGCGACAAGGGTATCAGGGTGCGGCAAGAAACTGAATTCCCTTTCGAAGATCGTACCAAAATCACTATTTCTGAGGGTAGGGCACGATTTACGCTTATGGTGCGAAAACCTTTCTGGGTAGCCGAAGGGGCGATGGAAGTAACTGTAAATGGCAGACAGCAAAGATTTTCTGAAACTCCATCCTCTTACATAGCTATAGACCGCCGATGGCGGAAGGGGGATATTGTTGAAATTAAAATCCCCAAGCATCTGCGAGTAAAACACCTGCCCAATGTTCCGGAATACGTTGCATTCATGTACGGGCCTATATTACTCGGGGCTAAAACAGGCACCGAAGATTTAAGAGGCTTGATAGCAGGAGATGGCAGATGGGAACATATCGCGCACGGCAGGATGCTCCCTGTAAATGAGGCTCCGGTCTTAATAGCAAATGACATAAAAAAAATTACCGACAAACTTGTCCCTGTAAAAGACAATCCATTAGCTTTTAGCATGGCGAATTTAAACATTATCAATGCAGATAAGGAGCTTATTCTTCAACCTTTTTTCCAGATTCACGATGCGAGATATATGATGTATTGGCTGCATCTGTCAGAGGCCGGATACCAGAGAGTACTTGATTCTATTGCTTCGATGGAAGCCGTGATGTTGGAACTTGCCGGACGTACAGTTGCCTTTGTGCAGCCCGGACACCAACAACCCGAAGCCGATCATTTTATGGAATTTTCGCAGTCAAATGCGGGAATCCATATGGATCAATTCTTCAGGTATGCGCGCAACGGTGGTTATTTTAGTTACCTGTTGCCCACCTGAGGAGAATCTGATTTGTCACTTATCGTCCGTTACTGGGGCCATGAACCTGCCAACCGTAATTTCAGCATCATGATTGATGGAGTGTTGCTGACCTCCGAAAACCTTTCTGATAAATGGAATGTTGGAGAGTTTCGCGATGTTGAATACAACCTCCCCAGTCATTTGCTTAAAGGGAAAGAGGCGATAAGGATAAAGTTTTTGTCAACTGAAATAAGTGTTGCAGGTCGTGTATTTGGTGTACGTCTGGTGAGGCAGGAATAGTTTGGGGCGGCTTTGCCGCTCCAAACTATTTTCTAATACAGGATTGATATTCTTTAATACTTTTAAAGTTATGATGAGTTCTCGCGTACAATTACTACGAAAACAGAGCCTTGAGGCTGAAAATGTAATCAGTCATGAGCGTGCATTGTTGGTAACCCAATTTTACAGGGATATGCTTCCAATCAATGAACCAATTCCTGTGCAGCGCTCCCTGTGTTTTGAGCATATTCTAAAACACAAGAGTCTGCATATAGGCGAACATGAGCTTATTGTTGGTGAGCGTGGGCCAGCGCCAAAGGCCACCCCCACCTACCCCGAAGTGGCGCTCCACTCACTTGACGACCTCGAGATGTTGAATTCAAGGCAAAAGGTTTCATTCAAGGTTTCCGAAGAGACCAGACGCGTTTATCAGCAGGAAATCATTCCTTTCTGGAGGGGTCGCACAAACCGCGATAAGTTGATGGGTTTGATGAGCCCCAACTGGAAAATGGCCTATGAAGCGGGTATATTTACCGAGTTTCAGGAGCAACGCGCACCCGGACATACAACTCTTGGCAAAAAGATGTTTGGCAAGGGCATGCTCGACCTTATAGCTGAATGCGAAGAGACCATGGCCGGAATTGATTTAATGACCGATTCTGAGGCGCAGGAGAAAATTGCCCAATTGGATGCAATGAAAATGGCTGCACATGCGCTTGTCAATTTCGCATACCGGCATGCTGATGCGCTTGAAAGCCTTTCTAAAGAAGAGAAAGACCCGAAAAGGCGTGAAGAGCTTAAGAACTTGGCAGAAGTATGCCGCAAGGTTCCGGCAAATGCGCCTCGAACATTCCATGAAGCATTGCAACACTACTGGTTTATTCATCTTGGCGTAATTACCGAACTCAATCCCTGGGATTCGTTCAACCCGGGACGCCTCGACCAGCACCTTATGCCTTTTTTTGAAAAAGAAATGACTAAAGGCACCCTGAACCGTGAGTCGGCGATCGAACTGCTGCAATGCTTCTGGGTTAAATTCAACAATCACCCAGCCCCTCCAAAAATTGGGGTTACAGCGCTCGAAAGCAACACTTACACCGATTTTGCCCTGATAAACCTGGGCGGCGTCAAGGCAGATGGAAGCGATGCAGTGAACGAAATGACCTTTATGATCCTAGAAGTCATAAAAGAAATGCGTCTGTTGCAACCCAGCAGTATGGTACAGGTGAGCAAGAAAAATCCGGATATTTTAATTCACAAAGCATTGGATATTATCCGGACAGGATTTGGTCAGCCTTCCATTTTCAATACCGAAACTATTATCCAGCAATTGCTTCGCCAGGGAAAGGATATTGAAGACGCCAGGAGCGGTGGCGCCTCCGGATGCGTTGAAGCTGGAGCCTTTGGCGCTGAGGCATACATACTTACAGGCTATTTTAACCTGGCAAAAATCCTTGAAATAACGCTTAACAATGGCTTCGATCCACGTACCCAAAAGCTGATTGGACCCAAGACCGGCAACCCCTTACAATTCGGAACTTTTGATGATTTGCTTAATGCCTATGAAAAGCAAATCACTTATTTTTCTGATATTAAAATTGAAGGTAACCTGTTAATTGAACAACTATTTGCCACACATTTGCCTGCGCCGTTTCTTTCGCTGCTTATCGACGACTGCATTGCTAATGGCAAAGATTATAATGCCGGAGGCGCCCGGTACAACACCAGTTATATTCAGGGCGTTGGTCTGGGCAGCGTTACTGACAGCCTCACTGCAATAAAATACATTGTTTTCGACCAAAAGACCATTTCAATGGAAGGATTACTGGAAGCCTTGCGAACCAATTTTGAAAACAATACCGGGTTTCGTCGCGAACTGATATATAACACACCAAAATACGGTAACGACAACGATTATGCCGACCAGCAAGCAACTATTATATTTAATATGTTTTTTAAGGCAATAGATGGGCGTTCCATTTTTCGTGGAGGTACTTTTCGTATCAACATGCTGCCTACTACATGCCATATTTATTTTGGAAGTGTTACAGGAGCCCTTCCCGATGGTCGTCCATCGGGGAAGCCGCTATCAGAGGGTATAAGCCCGGTACAAGGCGCAGACCATAAAGGTCCGACGGCTGTGCTGAAATCGGCCGCAAAGATCGACCATATTAAAACCGGTGGCACGCTATTGAACCAAAAATTCACTCCTTCGTTTTTTGATGATCCAGAGAGCTTCAGGAAGCTTACGGCTCTTATCCGAACCTACTTCAGGCTCGATGGCCATCACATTCAGTTTAACATTGTTTCGGCAAGCACCCTGCGCGAGGCTCAGAAACATCCGGAGAATTACCGCGACCTGATCGTGCGCGTAGCTGGTTACAGCGACTACTTCAACGACCTGGGAGAAGACCTCCAGAACGAAATAATTGCCAGAACCGAGCATGAAGGGGCACAAAGGCATTAACCTAAAATATCCAAAAAATTACCATGTTCTCAAAAGATACTTATAAGAGAAGAAGAGAAGCCTTAAAGCAACATTTCGATTCAGGGCTCTTGTTTTTTATGGGGAATGATGAAACTGGCATGAATTACGCCGACAACACCTACCATTTTCGCCAGGACAGTTCTTTCCTGTATTATTTCGGTTTAAACTCCCCTGGCTTATACGCAACAATTGACCTGGATTCTGGTATCGACACCATTTATGGCAATGACTTTACTATTGATCAGATTGTATGGACGGGAACCATGCCAAGCATTGCCTCTTTGGCCGCAGAAACCGGAGTCGAAAATACCGCCCCTGTCAGTGAACTTGAAAAGAAGCTTTCTAAAGTCAGAAACGTTCATTTTCTGCCACCCTACAGGCCAGAGCATCAATTGAAATTGTTCAGGTGGTTTGGTATCCACCCCGACGAAGCTGCCAAAAAGGCAAGCATTCCGCTTATTTTGGCAATTGCAGGTCAAAGAAATATAAAAACGGAAGAAGAAATAGTTGAAATTGAAAAGGCTGTAAATACCACCGTCCTTATGCACCGCGCTGCATTGCGTTTTGCAAGAGCCGGAATGACTGAAGCCGTGGTTGCCGCCAAAGTAACCCAAATAGCCCTTGAAAGTGGCGGACAACTTGCATTTCCGGTAATTGCAACCATCAATGGCCAAACACTCCATAACCATTATCATGGAAATGTTATTAAGGAGGGACAACTT
>DATIKK010000069.1:0-4137 GCA_035477635.1 Bacteroidales bacterium
GGGTAATAGTTTCCCTGATTCCGGCAATGCTTGCAGCATTCTATTTTTTTGGATTGCCAGCCGTATTGCTAACCGTAACCGCAGTTGTAAGCTGTATGGTTGTTGAATTCGTCATTCAAAAGTATCTGATACGAGGACCAGTAACTGTTTTAGATGGTTCGGCCATCATTACAGGCATTCTGCTTGCGTTCAATCTTCCGTCGAGCCTTCCTTTGTGGATGGTTGTGGTTGGTTCGGTGGTGGCAATAGGGGTAGGCAAAATGACTTTCGGTGGTTTGGGGAAAAATCCTTTTAATCCAGCCCTGGTAGGAAGGGTTTTTCTCATGGTGTCCTTTCCGGTACAAATGACCAGCTATCCTGTACCCTCGCCCCTTAATACCCGGTTGGTTGACATTGTTACAGGCCCCACTCCCCTGTCCCTGCTTAAGGATGGGATGGCAAGGGATGTTCCCCTTGCTGAAATTATGGCACAGGCTCCGGATTATATTTATCTTCTTATCGGAAATATCGGGGGGTCGCTCGGCGAAACGTCAGCTTTGCTCTTGCTGATAGGAGGCTTGTTTATGATGGTGCGAAAAATAATTTCCTGGCATATTCCGGTAGCCTTTATCGGAACAGTAGCGGTTTTTTCTGCAATTCTTTGGTTTATTAATCCAAACCAATATGCCAGCCCTGTGTTTCATCTGCTATCTGGCGGACTTATGCTCGGAGCTATTTATATGGCCACCGACATGGTTACCAGCCCGATGACTCCCCTGGGAATGATAATATTTGGAATAGGGTGTGGATTAATAACCGTGATAATTCGGCTTTTTGGCGCCTATCCCGAAGGGGTGGCATTCTCCATACTGATAATGAATGCCTTTGTCCCCTTAATTAATAGTGGCGTTAAGCCCCGCCGGTTCGGAAAGGAGGTGAGAAATGGCTAAAGTGGAATCATCATTCAAAAACATGGTGCTTACACTTTTATCGGTAACCCTTGTTTCATCATTTTTACTTGCAAGCGTTTATAATTTCACCAAAGAACCTATTTCGGCTGCACGTGAAGCCAAACGCCAGCAGGCAATCAGCCAGGTGGTTCCCCCTTTTGACCGCATTGAGACGCAAATATTTCCAGGATATCATGAAGGCGACTCCCTGGAATTTCATTTCGCATATATGGGCGAAGAACTTGTTGGTATAGCAGTGGCCACTTACACCACTTCGGGGTTCAGCGGGCTTATAACTGCTATGGTCGGGTTTTATCCCGACGGACGCATTGTGGATGTGGTGCACTTACAGCACCGTGAAACTCCGGGCCTTGGAGATAAAATCGAAAAAGGCAAGTCAGACTGGAGCAATCAATTCAGGGGTATCGACCCACGAACCACCGACCTGCGGGTAACAAAAGACGGAGGCGACATTGATGGCATTACTGCCGCAACAATAACTGCCAGGGCCTATAGCGAAGCCATACAAAAAGCCTTCGATACTCTTGAAAAACAGGTTTTACAAAAAGAAGGAGGGAATCATTGATGAATCGACTTCAAAACTTTACCAAGGGGCTTATTCGCGAAAACCCGGTATATATACTTCTACTTGGTATGTGTCCTGCGCTCGCGGTAACCACATCGGCCATCAACGGCCTTGGAATGGGTCTTGCAACCACTTTTGTTTTGTTGGGTTCAAATGTTGTTGTTTCGCTTATAAAAAATTTTATTCCTTCAAAGGTTCGCATCCCATCATTTATTGTAATAATTGCATCCTTTGTAACCATAGTCCAACTTTCGATGGAAGCCTACATGCCAGAATTGTTCGATGCCCTCGGATTGTTCATCCCACTCATTGTGGTCAACTGCATAGTACTCGGAAGGGCGGAAGCCTTTGGCAGCAGGAATTCGGTGCTGGATTCCACCGTTGATGCTCTCGGGATGGGTGTTGGTTTTTCCCTGGCTCTTGTACTTCTGGGCAGCCTCAGGGAAATTCTTGGTTCGTACTCAATTTTTGGATACAAGTTAATTCCCGGCGATGGATTGCTTGTTTTTGTCCTGGCGCCGGGCGCTTTCCTGGGAATGGCCTACTTAATTGTGCTATTTAACTACCTGAAAAAGAAAACCACCTAACGCAGGCAAATCATGGAATATTTTGTAATAGCTCTGGCGGCAATACTGGTCAATAACATCGTTTTTGCCCAATTTCTTGGTATATGCCCATATCTGGGAGTATCTGCCCGATTATCGACTGCTGTGGGTATGTCTGGGGCTGTGATGTTTGTACTTACATTGGCTACGATTGTAACCTTTTTGATTTACAATTACATCCTGCTGCCGTTCGAAATTACTTTTCTTCAGACCATAACCTACATCCTTGTTATTTCAAGCCTGGTACAAATGGTCGAGATTATCCTGAAGAAGGTAAGCCCGGCACTGTTTCAGGCTCTTGGCATCTTTTTGCCGCTAATCACAACCAATTGCGCTATTTTGGGGGTAGCCATCCTGACTGTTCAGAACGAGTATAACCTGTTGCAGGGAGTGGTATTTGCTGTTTCACACGGTTTTGGCTTTGCCCTTGCTATTGTACTTTTTGCCAGCATTCGCGAACACCTCGATTTGATGGATGTACCTAAAGCCATGCGGGGGGCGCCGGTATCACTTGTTGTGGCAGGCATCCTTGCCCTTGCATTTATGGGATTTGCCGGGCTGGTATAGTAATGCATTGTCGTAAACAAATATCCCCAGGTACCTTCAAGCCAGGATCATTTTATTGACCGAACCTCCATTTAAAGGGGTTTTTAAGATTTGAAGGCACAAAATCCGGGTTTCCTTTTGTTGTTTATCTTTATGCTTAATTTTTTAAACCATTACCAATGGGCCTCGACACAATTATTGATCTGAGAAGTGTATCGGTTTTTCACAAGAACATTTTGGTTCTCAGCGATGTTACCCTTGAAATCGAACGGGGGGAGTTTTGTTATTTGATTGGCCGTACCGGAACGGGTAAAAGCAGCCTGCTTAAAATTCTTTATGCCGACCTTCCACTTGTTGATGGTTACGGCAAGGTTGCCGGATTTGAGCTGTCAGGCATCAAGGATAAATGGATTCCTTTCCTGCGCAGGAAAATAGGAATAGTGTTTCAGGACTTTCAACTTCTTACCGACCGCACGGTAAAAGACAACCTCATGTTTGTGATGAAGGCCACCGGATGGAACGACAAAACCATCATGGAAGAGCGTATGGAAGATGTGCTCGAAAAGGTTGGCCTGGGTAAAAAGGGATTTAAAATGCCTCACCAGCTTTCGGGCGGCGAACAGCAAAGGGTGGTAATAGCAAGGGCGCTGTTGAACGACCCCGACATTATCCTTGCCGATGAACCCACAGGAAACCTTGATCCCGAAACCAGTGAAGGCATCATGGAATTGCTGTTTGAGATCAGCAAAACAGGGAGGGCAGTCCTTATGGCCACCCACGACTACCGGTTATTCGACAAATTTCCGGCCCGGATTTTCAGGTGCGAAAACAGCAGGGTTTTTGAAGTGAAGGAGGTGGAACAATCTGCCAAACCTAACATTCCCTTATCTTAATCAACAGATTTAAAAATTCAGGAATCAATTCTGAACCGGGAGTATATTTGCCTTATAGTTTTCTCTTCTTTTTCCCAGTTAAGCGAGTGAGCGGCCTTAAGACAGTTTCTCTTCCAGGCCGACAAGCGCTCCCTTTCAGAAAGCATTTCATTTATACATGATGCAATTTTGGCAGGTTCATGGCTTTGGGCAATCAATCCTACTCCGTAATCCTCAACTATTCTCCTGACTTCCGGAAGGTCTGAAACGAGTACCGGAGTTCCGCTCATGATGTAATCAAAAAGTTTGTTGGGAAGACTGTATTTATAGTTAAGGCAGAAAGGTTTATCGAGCGAAACGCCAATGGTAGCCCTTGCAGTGTGTTTTAACAACAGATCGTAAGGCATCCTCGGAAGAAAAATTACACGGTTTTCGAGCTTGCGCGATTTCACAAGTTGAATCAAATGGTGCCTTGCATTTCCATCGCCAATGATGAGTAACCTGGCGTTGGCTACCCCATATTCGGGCTGCATTGCCATGATTAGTTCCTCTGTTCCTCTCCCTGTGTTCAGGCCGCTTCCTTGCACTATAACAACATT
>DATIKK010000070.1:0-3252 GCA_035477635.1 Bacteroidales bacterium
TTTCTCGATGGGCTTGGGAATGCTGCTGGTTATGGGGTAATTCTTCTTTTGGTTGCCTTTTTTCGCGAATTGTTTGGATCGGGAACATTGTTCGGCTACCAGGTTATCCCGAACTTTTTGTATGAACTTGGCTACGAGAACAATGGTTTTATGATACTGCCCCCAATGGCCCTTATTGTCCTTGGAATTATTATCTGGGTTCAGCGATCCCGCAAACCCGAGCTGGTTGATATAAGCTGATTTTTAAACAAAGCTTTCAAAATTTCTGATTATGGTAGAATACATAAATATATTTGTCAGGTCAATTTTTATTGACAACATGATTTTTGCTTATTTCCTTGGTATGTGCTCTTACCTGGCCGTTTCGCGTACCATTAAGACCAGCGTGGGTTTGGGCTTTGCAGTAATTTTTGTTTTGGGTATAACCGTACCGGTAAACTACCTGCTGCAGAACCTTATACTTGGTGCAGGGGCGCTAACTTGGTTGGGTCCTCAGTTTGCCGATGTTGACCTGAGTTTTCTCGCCTTCATAATGTTTATTGCAATCATTGCTGCTATGGTTCAACTGGTCGAAATGATCATTGAAAAGGTAAGTCCGACCCTTTATAATTCGCTTGGTATATTTTTGCCGCTTATTGCCGTAAACTGTGCCATACTGGGTGGAGCACTTTTCATGGTTGAAAGGAATTATGCCAATGTAGGCGAGGCTGCAGTGTTTGGCCTTGGCAGCGGGGTAGGATGGTTTATTGCAATAGTCGGAATTGCTGCTATCCGTGAAAAGATACAATATTCTAACGTGCCTGCTCCCTTGAGGGGACTTGGAATAACCTTCATAATCACAGGCCTGATGGGAATTGCATTTATGAGTTTCATGGGTATTGAACTTTAGTTTTTAAATAGTAATTTCATATCAATATGATTTTGTTAGAAGTTGGTAATATTTGGGTTATTTCGCTCAGTGTAGGCTTTTTCCTGCTTATTATGCTATTGCTGGTTGCTGTGCTGCTCTATGCCAGGGCAAAGCTTGTTCCAAGCGGCCCGGTGAAGATTTCAATAAACCAGGAGAAAGAACTAATAGCCGATTCCGGCAGCACCCTGCTTACCACCTTATCTCAGCATGGAATCTATCTGCCAAGCGCCTGCGGAGGGGGAGGTACCTGTGCTATGTGCAAATGCCAGGTGCTTGATGGAGCAGGCGACATTCTTCCTACAGAAATAGGGTATTTTTCTCGAAAAGAAATACAGGAGAAATGGCGGCTGAGTTGCCAGGTTAAAGTGCGTGGAGACCTGAATATAAATGTTCCCAAAGAGATTTTTGGAATTAAAAAATGGGATTGCGAGGTGATTTCAAACCGTAGTGTGGCAACCTATATCAAGGAATTTTTGGTTAAACTTCCCGAAGGAGAAACCATGAATTTCCTGTCGGGGGGCTATATTCAGGTTGATGTTCCTGAAATTGAGGTTGATTTTAAAGACATTGTAGTAGACGAACCATTCAGGGCCGATTGGGATCAGTACAAGATGTGGGACCTGAAAATGATAAATCCCGAACCTGTTTTCAGGGCCTATTCAATGGCCAATCATCCTGCCGAAGGCAACATCATAATGCTCAACATTCGTATTGCCACTCCTCCATGGGATATGAAAAAGAATACCTTCATGAATGTGAACCCGGGAATTTGTTCCTCGTACATTTTTTCCCGCAAGCCTGGCGATAAAGTTACAATTTCGGGTCCTTACGGTGAGTTTCATATTAAAAATACAAATCGTGAGATGGTTTATATTGGCGGAGGCGCAGGTATGGCTCCGCTTAGGTCGCATATATTTCATCTTTTTCATACCCTAAAAACCGACCGTAAAGTAACATATTGGTATGGAGCAAGGTCAAAGCGTGAAGTATTTTACGAAAAAGAATTCCGGAAAATTGAAAAAGAATTCCCCAATTTCAAGTTCAACATTGCCCTTTCCGAACCACTTCCTGAGGACAACTGGCAAGGCTTTAAAGGATTTATTCATCAGGTGGTACTTGATAATTATCTGAGCAAACACCCCGAGCCCGAAGAATTGGAATATTATCTTTGCGGTCCACCTATTATGAATGAATCAGTACTGAAGATGCTCGACAATATTGGAGTGCCTGGGGAAATGATAGATCTCGACGATTTTGGAATTTAAATTAACAGCCTGATTTTTTGTTCTTCTTCATGAACCAAACATGTGGAAAGTACGTAAAAAGGAAGCCAACAAGGTAACCCTGATAGGGTTTATTGTTAACCTGATTCTTACAGGAGTTAAAATCCTGGCAGGCATCATTGGACAGTCCTCAGCCATGATTGCAGATGCGGTGCATTCGCTAAGCGACTTATCGACCGATCTGGTTGTTCTTGGAACATTAAGGGTTTCATCAAAGCCAAAGGATGGGAACCATAAATACGGACACGGAAAAGTCGAAACCCTTGCTAGGGCATTTATAGGAATTGTGCTGATAGTTGTTGGCCTGGGAGTATTGGTTGGTGCTATTCTTGCCATTTACAGGCATTTTACTTATGAGCCCATTCAAAGCCCCGGGTTGGTCGCCTTTTATGCTGCCATTGCCTCCATAATCGTGAAAGAAGGATTGTATCGTTACACCATTTATGTTGGAAAAAAGGTAAACAGCAAAGTAGTAATAGCCAATGCATGGCACCATCGCAGCGACGGATTCTCATCAATTGGTACCGTAATAGGTATTGGAGGAGCCATATTTCTCGGCCAGCAATTGACTATCCTCGACCCGATAGCTGCCATTGTTGTGAGTTTCTTTATTTTCAGGGTCGCTATTTCAATTACCTGGGAATCGCTTTCCGAGCTGATTGAAACATCACTGCCAAAACAATATGAACGGGAAATTTTTGACTTAGCTGCCAGCGTTGACGGTGTATACTTTCCCCACGACATCAAAACCCGATGGGTGGGAAATGATATTGCAGTTGACATGCATATTTGTGTTTACCCCCAGCTTAATATAGAGCAGGCACACAGGATTACATCAGAGGTTGAACAATGCATCTGTAAAAAATATGGAGAAGATACTCATGTTTCTATTCATACAGAACCTCTGAATAATTTAGAAAACACATAAATAACATTTTACATCCAATTTTTTAAAAATGTCCTTCCTTTCAACAATTACTCTTCCGGTGACTGCAAAAAAAGTCTGCTTAATTCTCGTTCCTTTGTTGGTTTTACTTGTTATGTCATCCTGCGCTCCGC
>DATIKK010000071.1:0-7788 GCA_035477635.1 Bacteroidales bacterium
CGGATGCAGGCTTTTGGGCACAGGCATGGGAGGGAAATTGAGCTTCTTGGGGTAGAATCGAATTCATTGCATAAGGTTTGGTTACACAAACAAACAACAAATTCAATAGCCGGGATTCTCCTTACCTAAGACAAATCGCGCTTTTTAATCTACTGGCTTTAAGCATTAAAGCTAATGAAATGTTTTTACATACGAAATATGGCACCGTGAAATTTAAGAATTTTTAACAAACCTTCAAGGCATTGTCGCCATGAAGTTTTTCCCGGATGCTTTAAAAAATTTGTGTGTATTAAAAAAATTGCTTAGGTTTGCTACGCATTACGCAATTTGTCTGATATGTTGATTTCTGCCCAAACCAATTTGGCCTTTACAAATTCCTTCAATCTGAATAATAATAATGGATTGAGTATGGAAGGCCGTTGCTGCGGGTAATCAATGAAAATATGTAACCGGGTGGCCTTCCAGATTTGGGAGGCTTTTTTGTTTTATGAACTTTCTAAACCAACAGCTACTATGAGCAAATTAAAACTGCCTGCAGATTACAAACCGGCCCTTGATGTGCTGAACACCGAAAAGGCCATTAAGAAACTGAAGGATTATTTTGAGGTGGCCATGGCCGATGAGTTGTGCCTGCAAAGGGTAACCGCACCTTTGATGGTGTTTCCGGGAACCGGAATAAACGACGACCTCAACGGAAATGAACCCCCTGTTTCGTTTGGCATCAGAGATCTGAACGGTATCAGCGTAGAGGTGGTGCAATCGCTGGCAAAATGGAAAAGGATGAAGCTGGCTGCACTGAGCCTGGATGCCGGACGCGGGATATACACCGACATGAATGCGCTGCGCCCCAACGAGGAGCTTACGAACCTGCATTCGGTGTATGTGGATCAGTGGGACTGGGAGCTTACCATCCGGCCATCAGACCGCAATCTTGAGTTTCTGAAACGGACGGTAAAGAAAATTTTCAGAGTTTTCAAAAGGGCTGAGGAGCATATTTCGAAGGAATATCCGGACCTCAAAAAAAGGCTTCCCGACTATATTACCTTTTTGCATGCAGAGGAGCTCAGGGCGCTTTATCCGGAATTGACACCCAAAGAGCGCGAAGATGAAATAGCCCGCAAGCACAAAGCAGTATTTATCATCGGGGTAGGGGGAAGGCTGGATGATGGCAGCATACACGATGGCCGTGCCGCCGACTACGACGACTGGACCACCGAAACCGCCCCGGGCAGGCCGGGCCTGAACGGCGACATCCTTTTCTGGCATCCCGAGCTGGGCCAGGCGGTAGAAATATCGTCGATGGGTATCAGGGTAAGCCCCGGAGTGCTTCAGGAGCAACTTAAGATAAGGCAGGAAGATTTTAAAAAAGAACTTTATTTTCACCGAATGCTCCTCGAAGGCAGGTTGCCCTTGTGCATAGGAGGGGGCATAGGTCAGTCGCGCACCTGCATGCTGTTGCTGCAAAAAGCCCATATTGGCGAAGTGCAGGCAGGTATTTGGCCCGACGATATGCGTCAAAGGTGCCTGGAGGCCGGCATTCCTTTGCTATAAAGTCAACCTAAGGGATCAAGTGCATTTGCAGGCGTACGCTTGTTAGGGTAATCCTGCAACCCAAAACTTTCCCTTTGGTCTTATTGAGCCTTTAATACCACCTGAAGGCGCTGGTTGGAGCCTGTCATAAAGTTGGTTATGGTAAACGGGGCCTGAATGCCCTCCCTTGTTCGATGAAGCTGAATAGTTATCTGGCTGCGGGCACCGAGATAATACTGCCCTCCGTCGGCGCTTTGGAGCATAACCGGAATGTCGGTAACATTGGTGAGTGTGGCGGTAGCTTGCCTGTTGCCCCTTCCCCGTCTTTCAGTGGTTATTTGCACCGAAGCGTCAAAAATCTTACGAAGCCATTCCTCGGGTCCGGCAAGTTTGCCGGCAAAAAATGCTACTGTGCGGCGGTTTAGCATTCCCTGCCTCAATCCTTCCTCAGTCTTTTCGGTTACCATCACCAGAGTCATCGGCCTCAGGTACCTTCCTGTGGCCCTCAGGTCGGGCATCACCCCGTGCATATCCGTAACGGCAAAAAATGCAAGATTTTTATCTCGTGCCCAGTCAATGGCAATTGGGTACCAGTTGTCCCAGTTATACACTTCTATGCCATGAAGCATGCCTTTTTGAAGCAGCAATTCATGTTCGGGAAACCATTTGCAGGTATCGGGTTGCTGTCTTTCCCAGCAGGGGTGGTTCCAGATGATGAAGGCGCCCTGACGGTGGGCTTCCTCTATGGTTTCCATAGCTCCGGGCAGATTTAGGGCATCAATATCGGTAAGAAACAGGGCGTTGAAATGCCCGGGGGGCATGGCGCGGGTTATTTCGGCGGAGTTGATGAGCATGATCCCCATCCTCTCTGCTGCCGGCCTGGCTATTTCAATAACCCGGTTCAGGCTCCCCTTTACAAATTCGCTTTTGGGCATGAACTCCACATGGTCGGAAATGGCTATCACGTCCAGCCCGTCGCGCCATGCTTCCCTCACCCGTTCTTCGGGCCAAACCTGTCCGTCGGAAAAAACAGTGTGCATGTGAAAATCCCCTTTCATAATTTCAAAACCATCAAGTTCAGGCATGATGATTTCGCGCCTTTCCTGATGAGGGAAAACATCAGGTTCTTTAACAATAAATGGGCTTTGTGCAAGAAGCATTGAATTGC
This sequence comes from Bacteroidales bacterium, assembly GCA_035477635.1. Taxonomy (GTDB): domain Bacteria; phylum Bacteroidota; class Bacteroidia; order Bacteroidales; family UBA7960; genus UBA7960. The sequence continues at coordinate 2,699 of DATIKK010000071.1, forward strand.
ACAAAATGAAAAGTGTAAAAATCAAAGCGGGTTTATTCATTGTCGTGAAATTTTAATTTTGCGATTTTATTTGCTAAAAGTAAACCTGAAACATAACCAAAAGTAACACCAAGGGCAAACTTCACTGAAATTTAATATTTGAAGGAGTTTGCGCAGTAAAGTTTGTTGAAACACTTTTCAGAACTCTAAAGGGGGAGGCAATGGAATAAATTCCCTGGCGGGAATTACATAATGAATCAGGCTTTCGATATAGGCCAGCAGAAAACTGCCTTCGCGTGCCCTTTCGCTCAAAATGGCGATATGCGGATTTAAGTAATTTACAAAAACCATAAGAATACTAAGGATCAGGGCGAGCTTTGCAGCTCCTGCAGCAATCCCTGCAATTCGGTTAAGCAGGTTGAGGTGCACCGAACGCAATACATGGCCTATCACCTTTGCCAAAACTGTAATGGCCACCATTACCAGCACAAATATTATTACGAATGTGAAAAACTTTATGGATGAAAGGTTCCAGGTAACCATGCCTGCCAAAATGCGGCCAACAATATCGGTTACAATCACGGCAAGAAAGATTCCTGCAACGAGCCCGACCAGGGTGGTTATTTCTACCAGAAAACCTCTTTTAAAACCGCGAATAGCGCCCCATATAATGGGCAGGATCAGGATTAGGTCAATGTAATTCATAGCTTGCAGGAATTTCCAAGTTCGAAAATTGATTTATATTCCTCAAAGGTTAAAGGTACAACCGAAAGTCGTGTGTGTCTGAACAAGGCTAAATTGCCGAGTCTTGGTTCTTCCTTCATCGATTTAAGTGAAACTGGTTTCGGAAGAGGTTTAACCGGTGTTACTTCAACAACTACCCACTGATTTGAGTCCTGGCCGGGTTCAGGATAATGTTCTTTGGTTACTGTACAGGTGCCCATAACCTGTTTCTGTTTGCCGCTGTGATAGAAAAGAACCTGGTCTGCAACCTTCATTTCTCTCAGATAATTGCGTGCCTGGAAATTACGAACCCCGTCCCACACAGAAATTCCCTCCTTTACGAATGAATCCCAGGAGTAAGTTTCCGGTTCGCTTTTAAGCAGCCAGTATTTCATTTCATTGCATTATTTTAAAAACCAATTCCTTCAAAAGTTCGCCTGGCTGAGGGTCGCGCTGCCCGACACCTTTCAATTTAAGGTCGCATTCGCGCAGGTATGTAAATATTTTTTCAAGGCGCTCAGGGGTATAATGTTTTGCTGCAGCAGCATAATCTTTCTGAAAATATGGCTTTAAGCCCAACGCTGTTTCCAACGATGCCGGCGACTTATCAGGTGTAAAATGATAAATCATTAATTTCTGGAAATACAGAAACAACATGCTTAAAGTAAGCACAAGCGGATTTGCCTTATGGTTATTGCCGAAATAATTTGTAATGCGGTAAACCTTTTCCCTATCCATGCTCCCAAGGGCTGTTTGTAGTTCAAAAATATTAAAATCCTTGCTAATCCCAATATTTTCCTCAATAATAGCAGGGGTAATTTCAGTTCCTTTTGGAAACAGGATGAAAAGTTTCTGAAGTTCGTTGATAACCTTTGATAAATCGTTTCCCAAATGATCGGACACAATCTGGGTAGCTTTCGGGGTAATCGAATAGCCTTTTTTTATTACATATTCTTCGATCCATGAAGGAAGTTTGTAGTCGCTTATTCGCTTGCTCTCAAAGAAGACCCCATTTTTGTCTATTGCCTGCCCAAGTCTTGACTTTAAGGCAATGGTTTTGTATTTGTAACAGAAAACAAGGATAGTGGTTTTTAGAGGGTTTTCCAGATATTTTAGCAACAAGTCGAAATCTTCCTGAATCTTTGGTTTGGTCTTCAACGAGGTTTTTGGGCTGGGTATAGGCTTGGCTCCGGTAGTTTTATCTTGAAATTTTTCTTCCTTTCCCTTTGTATTAAGGTTTTTCAAACTCTGGGCTTCGCGCACAACCACAAGGTGATAATCGGCCATCATGGGATACCGCCTGGCAGCAGTCAGTACCGAAATAATATCATTATCTCTTCCATAAAGAATTGTTAGGTTGAACTCATTTTCATTTTCGTTTAGCGCATAATTCTCAATATTTTCGCTTAGCACATCAATAAAAAATGGCTCCTCGCCCATAAAAAAATACACCGGACGAAACACCTTTTTCTGTATGTCTTTTATTAATTGCTCGAAGGTTTGGCTTGCCATGTTGAAATTTGTCCCCACAAAACAGGGTTAAAAGGTTTTTATTCTTCGTAATGAAATTTGAGGTGTTTCACCGTCAACCCGTGATTAATAAGTTCTTTAAGAGAATCAATTCCTATCTCAAGGTGCCTGCTCACAAAGTGTTGCGATACAACTTTGTCGCTTTCATCCGTTTTTATTCCTGCCGAAATCATTGGTTGGTCAGAAACGAGCAACAAGGCTCCTGACGGAATGCCGTTGTAAAAACCTACTGAGAAAATGGTAGCAGTTTCCATATCAATACCCATTACCCTTATTTTTCTAAGGTAATCCTTAAAAGTTTCGTCATGTTCCCAAACTCTTCGGTTGGTTGTATAGATGGTTCCGGTCCAATAGTCGAGGTTGTGGTTTCTTATATTGGTCGAAACTGCCTTTTGCAGGTTGAAGGCTGGTAGTGCTGGCACTTCTGGCGGAAAATAATCGTTCGATGTTCCTTCTCCCCTTATGGCAGCAATAGGCAGAATCAGGTCGCCAACCCGGTTTATTTTCTTCAACCCCCCGCACTTGCCCAAAAACAGGACCGCTTTGGGCATAACGCTGGTTAGTAGGTCCATGATGGTAGCAGCATTGGCGCTTCCCATTCCAAAGTTTATAATGCTTATGTTATCGTGGGTAGAAGTTGGCATAACACGTTCAACACCATTTATTGGGGCGTTGTACTTCTGTGAAAAAAGGTTTACATACTGAGTGAAATTAGTCAACAGGATGTATTGCCCCATTTCTTCTGCGCGGGTACCGGTATATCTGAACAGCCAGTTTTCGGCTATTTCTTCGCGGGTTTTCATTAGGTTTGGAATTAGATTGGAAGGAGACATCAAAAACGAAAATCGTTACGAATTTAGTAATTTTGACATAGATGAAATTTTTATTCAATGGATTTACTGAATTTACCAGCTTACCCATTCAGGATTCGGGAGGTGGAAGGGCGCAAACAGATTTTCGACATATTTCGAAAGAAATATGTTTCCCTTACGCCAGAAGAGTGGGTACGCCAGCATTTTCTGGTATGGTTGAATAAGAATTTGGGCTATCCGGCAGGGCTGATTTCAGTGGAAGCCTCCCTTAAGTACAATAATCTGAAAAAACGAGCCGACGCCATAATTTATGGCAAAAATGGAAAGGCGTTGCTTATTGTCGAATGCAAAGCACCTGATGTAAAACTAACTCAAAATGCCTTCGACCAACTGGCACGTTATAACTTCGCATTTGGGGTAAGGCATCTTTTGGTTACCAATGGGTTGAATCATTATTGCTGCGTTAGAAAAGACAAGGGTACTGATTGGGTTTTTCTTGAGGAAATCCCTGCTTTTGATAATATAAATACCGATATTTATTTACCACCTTCCGGGTGATCCTCCCTGAAGCGTTTTAGTCGCGCCTCAAGATCTGGAAACTGGTCGCGGCTTACCAACGAAACGCATGCCCGGAGTCCTTCATTACGCATACTGCCGGTTATGGTCAGCGAAATTGCGCTTATGCCGTAATAGATGAGACGTTCAATTAATTGCGCCCCGTCGAACCCCGGATAAGCAATGGTAAAATAAAACCCATCGGCAAGTGGCTTGTCCTCGTCCCTGTCGTAAACAATATAAAACCCGTTGTCGGTAAAAAGTTTTTTCATTACCATTGCCTTGCCGCCATAATCCCTTACTGCCTCGAGAAAGTTAAACTGCCCGTCGTTGGCTGCTTTTAGTATGGCAGCCAGCGCGTATTGTGCCGAATGCGAAGTACCTGAACTCAGAGCGTAAACCGTTCCGAACACCATTGCGTGGCCAAACTTTTCTGACGAAAAGTAGCGCAACAGGTCTGGCGCCATAGTTTCGAAAAGGCTATCTGAAACAACCATCATTCCGATGCGCTGACCAGCATAACTGAATGCCTTTGAACTTGAAATTAACAAAATATAAGTGTCGGTGTATCTGGCCACGCTTGGCTGGTAGGGAGGAACTCCAGGACGCGAATAGTCCTCACGGAAATCCATGCCGAAATAGGCCAGGTCTTCGAGTACCACTACCCCGTATTTAGCGGCCAGCTCTCCTATAATTTTTAATTCTGTTTCAGTGAAACAAATCCACGATGGATTGTTCGGATTTGAATAAAGCAAGCCGGCTATGTTTCCCTTGGATAAAAGCCCTTCAAGTTTTTCCCTGAGTTTAAGACCACGGTATTCATACACATCGAAACTTTCGAAGGGGATGCCCTGAACCTTGCATTGCTGCTTGTGAACCGGAAAGCCCGGATCAAGAAACAGAATGGTGTTTTTCTCGCAGTACATGCGTGTTACGGCAGTAAAGGCCGCAAAACTTCCCTGCATGGAGCCTACCGTTGGGATGCATCCATGCGGCTTCACTTCTATATTCATAAACAACTTAATGAAGCGCGAAATTTCCTGTTTTAAGGGCTTAATTCCGTCAATGTCGGGATAAATTGCTGCCACACCTTTTTTGAGGGCTTCTATTTCGGCCTCTACGGCAATTTGGGGCGGTGCAAGCCCCGGAACGCCCATTTCCATGCGCACATACTTAATTCCGGTAGCTTGTTCAATATTGTCAACAAGTCTTTTGATTTCGCGGATTGAAGCCGTGCCAAAGCTTCTTATACCAAGCAAATCAATTTGCTCCTTTACTTTTGCGTGAGGTATGGGAGTATTTTTCATCCGTGTTTGTGTTTTGCGAATCATGCTCGTATCATGAAATTTAATGTTAATTGTTAGTATTTGACACACATAGCTATTCAGAGGAGTCGTCAAAAAATAAGTAGTCGTAGAATGAATAACCAAACAAATATTCATATAATTGAATGTCCTCGTCATCTTTAACATCGTCATACCAGATATTTTC
>DATIKK010000072.1:0-2191 GCA_035477635.1 Bacteroidales bacterium
GCCACAAAGCTTGCAGCTTATCGTTGCAATATTTATTTTCCTGAATTGTTGTTCGATTTCAATTTGAGCGGTCATAAAGAGGAACGCTTCCTGATCAAAATCGAAAGCGAAGACCAGGGGGTGGATTATCAAAGCGTTCTGGTTGATATAAAAGGTTGCGGATTTTTCTTCCCCTTTCCCGCTCCCGGCAACCATGTTTTATGCAGTATGAAAATTGCTGCAATGCTTGCCCGTGCAAAAGGACGCGATTTTTACGACCTGATGTTTTTGTTGGCTAAGGCAGTACCAGACTTTGATTTTCTGTCGAAACGCTGCGGTATAAGAAACTCCAAAGAATTGAAAGAGGCTGTTTTGAAACTCCTTGAAACCATTGACCTGAATAAAAAGCAAAAGGATTTCGAACACCTGCTTTTCAATAAAGAAAACAGTAGAAAAATACTACGTTTTGGCGAATTTATGCGTTCTTTTAATATGTAATTGCCCCTCCCTGAATAACCTCGCCAGAGGCGCCCTGAGCCAAGTCGAAGGGTGCCCCACTTGCCCTGAGCCTTGTCGAAGGGTGCCCCATTTACCCTTTGCCCCATGCTCTCTGCCCTCTGCCCTCTGCCTAATGACCAATGTCCAATGTCCAATGTCCAATAGCCAATGCCCAATGTCCAACCCCAACTAAAACCATCTTTATCTAAAGCTCAACAGACGCTTGAAGAAAGAACTGTTCTTACAATATTGGAATTTAATTCCAAAGTTGTAAGTTTGTAATATGATTGTAAGGGAAGCAGAAGCTGAAATCAAGGTTCTGGCAAAGCAGTTTAAAGCGGTAGCCGTGGTCGGGCCAAGGCAGTCGGGGAAAACCACCCTGGTAAGGCATATTTTCGGCCACAAGCCTTATGCAAATCTCGAAAACCCCGATTTGCGGATCTATGCCACTGACGACCCCAGGGGCTTTTTATCCAATTATCCCGAGGGAGCGGTGCTCGATGAGGTGCAGCGCGTGCCTGAGTTATTTTCCTATCTCCAGCAGATGCTTGATGAGACATCTGGTAATGGCTTGTTTGTTCTAACCGGCTCCAACAACTTTCTGCTTCAGGAACAAATTTCGCAGAGTCTGTCGGGGCGCGTCGGATATTTACATTTGTTGCCCCTCTCATTAAGCGAAATCAACGATCGTCGGAGCAACAGCAATCAACTGATTTTCAATGGCGGTTATCCTGTGATACACAGTGAAGGCGCCGATCCCTCAAAATGGCATGCCAATTATATCCGCACCTATATCGAACGGGATGTAAGGCTGTTGAAAAACATTACCAACCTCCATGCGTTCGAACGCTTTCTGAGGCTGTGCGCCGGCCGTATCGGGCAGCTGCACAACATGAGCAGCCTGGCTATTGAAACAGGCGTGGATGTAAAAACAATCGGGGCCTGGATCAGCGTTCTGGAAACCAGCTATATTTTGTTCAGACTGCAGCCATACCATAAAAATTTCAATAAGCGGATCGTAAAAATGCCAAAGCTGTATTTTTATGATACGGGCCTCGCGGTTGCTCTTTTAGGTATTGAAAATTCCGCGCAGCTCGAATTACATCCATTCCGGGGAAGCCTTTTTGAAAATATGGTCATAGTCGAATTCCTTAAAAAGAGGTTCAATGCCGGAAAGCCTCATAACCTGCATTTCTGGCGCGATAACGTAGGCAATGAAATAGACCTGCTCATGCAGACAGCAAACGGCCTGTTGCCCGTTGAAATTAAATCGGGACAAACGGTTACTGCCGACTATTTAAAAGGAATTCAGTTCTGGAATAAAATAACACAAACCAGGGGCGGCTATGTCGTTTATAGCGGTGATATGATGCAAAACCGAACCAATGAAATTACGGTTGTACCCTTCAGAGACCTCAATCAAATTTGCGAAGCCAAAGGACAATCATCTTTATCCTGAGCGAAGCCGAAGGGTGCCCTCTGCCCTACTTGCCCTGAGCCAGGTCGAAGGGCCCCCAATGTCCAGTGTCCAATGTCCAATGACAAATGACCAATGACCAATGGCCAATGTCCAATTTCCAATGTCCAATAGCCAACAGCCAATGCCCAACACCCACCCCCCCCGCATCTGGCTCTCCTCGCCCCACATGGGCGGTGCTGAGCAGGTATTCGTTAAAGAAGCCTTCGACACCAACTGGGTAGCCCCGTTAGGCCC
>DATIKK010000073.1:0-3654 GCA_035477635.1 Bacteroidales bacterium
CGATATTGCTTGACAACCTTTGAAAATCTTCCTCAATCATTTCGACTGAAGGCGGGGTCTCTTCCTCATCAATATTAAGGCATGAGGTGAACGTACCCATGAAGAACAGGGAAAAAACAATTAAAAATGCGGCACGTGGAAATTTACTCTTCATCTGGTTTTATTGAATTAGGTGGTCTGAACAAAAGGAAAAATTTCTGGATAACACTCAATCTAAAAAGAAAACAAATGGCTTAGGCCCATGTAAACTCTTGGCAGAATACTGCCTGCAAAACAAACAAACAAAAATAATCTGTTTTTTCATTGCAACCGCCGGAAGAGTGAATTTTCATTATCGTTAACTAAAACCTAACGATATCTTTTGCCCTGAATTATTGCAGGGAAGCAAGTTTTTCCACTAAAGCCGGTTAATGTTGACTTTGGTACTATTTCTTGTTATTTCCGGAATTGGAATACAAGAAACGTTTGATTTTCTGTGTTGGAGTTTTTTCAAAAGGCACAGGTTGCTCTTCAACCGCGCTGATTTTCGAAAATTTGCTGATAGTCCCATTTACCCGTTCCCTGATATCGTGAAGTTTTTTATCAACAATTTTATTCATTTCATTTTTCCATTCTTGTGCCGACAACTTAAGTACATTGTACTTTTTTTCGAGTTCTTCATAGTTCAGGTGCACTTTGGCAACAATATTTCCTTTCAGCTCGTAAACCAACGATTCTAACACAAGGTCATCATTATTAATCAAAGCCTCTATTTCTTCGGGGTAAATGTTTTCGCCCGAAGGGCCCAGGATCATATTTTTGAGCCTTCCTTTGATATACACATATCCTTGCTTATCCATGGTACCCAAGTCTCCGGTTTTGAACCAACCGTCATGCGTAAATACTTCGGCTGTCTGTATTGGGTCTTTATAATATCCCAGCATTACATTGGGCCCTTTTGCAACTATTTCGCCTTCACCGGTTTCGGGATCCGGGTTCAGAATTTTTAGCTCCTGGTTTGGCAAACTGAAGCCAGTGCTTTGAAAGCGGGTGAGGTTTGGGGCACAACCTGCCAGTAAAGGCGCTGTTTCGGTGAGGCCATATCCAATAGCATAAGGGAACCCTGCATCGCGCAGAAATCGTTCGGTATCGGCTGATAGTTTAGCGCCACCTATTCCGTAGAAATGCAAACTGCCGCCAAATGCACGGTAAATTTTCTTCCCGGCGAGTTTATGAAGCAATTTTCGAATAAAAGGCGCCTTCAACAAAAGCCTCAGGAAAGCGCTTTTGGTTAATTTAGGCCTTACTTGCAGATTGTAGATTTTCTCCATGATCAAAGGCACGGTAAGCATCATGGTGGGCTTTATCTCCTTAAGAGCCGGGAGCAAAACGGAAGCCGTAGGGGGCTTTTCCAGGTAATAAACGCTTGCACCGTTCATAAACGGGATGATAAATCCAATGGTGCATTCGTAGGTGTGCGGAAGAGGCAGCACGGAAAGGAGCCTGTCACTGTGGACAACCTTTTGAATACCCATAGTGTTTACGGCATTGGAAATCAAATTTCCGTGGCTGAGCATAACACCTTTTGGTTTTCCGGTGGTTCCGGAAGTATATAAAATAGCAGCCAAATCTTCTGACGAGAGTGCCACCGTGATATCCTCAAAGCTACCCTTTGCCTGGCCCAGAGTGCTGTTTTGCACCAAGGTTTTCTGCTGTTTCCACAATTCCAGATCAAATGGGGAGAAGTTGTCAAGTTGTATGGCAAATTTTACACCGGCGGGCAAGGCGACACCCAGTTTGCCTGAAAGTTTTTCAGAAACAAAAATACCCTTGGCTTCGCTGTGTGCAAGAATTTTATTCAGTTCCGATTCACTAAAATCGACCAGAACTGGTACTATCACAGCTCCCATTGAAGTTACGGCAAGATAAGCAACCCCCCAGTGGGGCATATTCTGACTAAGCAAGGCCACCCTGTCGCCTTTCTGAACGCCTTTGGCCGAAAGGTAACTCATGATCTGACCCGACAGCGCGAAAACCTCCCTGTAGGTAAGCGGCTTTTCACCTGCATAACCCAGGGCCGGAAGGTCGGCGAACAGGTCTTTACTCTGGCTCAAAACATCGCGTAAAGTGGTAATTTGTTTCTGTCTCATTAGTAAATGTTTAAAGAAATGTGCTGCGAAGGTAGGAAAAAAGAATTACAATGTTTTTCATTCAATGAAGCCAGACTTTTCCTGATACCATTCAAAGGTAGTAATTAGCCTTTAGCGGCTTTGTATGGAGATATCCATTCAGGTGCATATGCAATAAGCGAAAAAACCCCTTCCGGGTCAGTAGCCGGAAAGGGATTTTAAACAAAATTTATAATTTCGCTTTTTACAGAAGGCTGTATGAAACGGCAACTCCAACGGTAACGACCGAAGCCATAGCCATCAGCTTAATAAGAATATTAAGGCTGGGTCCGGCAGTATCCTTGAAAGGGTCGCCCACTGTATCGCCAACCACTGCTGCTTTGTGGGCATCTGATCCTTTGCCGCCAAGATTACCAGCTTCAATGTATTTTTTGGCATTATCCCAAGCGCCTCCGGCATTTGCCATAAAAATGGCAAGGGCAAATCCTGAGGTGATCGTCCCTATGAGCAATCCTGCAACTCCTGCTACACCAAACACGAAGCCTACAACAATAGGAATGATAAGTGCAACAATTGCAGGTGCTAACATTTCGCGCTGGGCGCCTTTAGTAGAAATAGCAACACACCGTTCATAATCGGGTTCGGCTTTTCCTTCAAGGATGCCGGGTATCGTCCTAAATTGCCTGCGCACCTCCTCAACCATGCTGCGTGCAGCCCTTCCAACGGCATTCATGGTCATGCCACAAAACAGGAAAACGCTCATAACACCCAAAAAGACACCCACCAACACCTTGGGGTTCATAAGGTGTATTTCGTAGTGATAGATAAAATCAATAAACTGGGCATATTTAGCCTGGATTTCGCCATTCCTGCCCATTATGATGTAATTTGGGGAATCCAGGAATTTTACGAACATCATTTTTACCTCCTCAAAATATGCAGCCAGAAGCGCCAGGGCTGTAAGAGCAGCCGATCCGATTGCAAAACCTTTGCCGGTAGCGGCGGTTGTGTTGCCAAGCGAGTCGAGGGCATCTGTTCTGCGCCTTACCTCATCGCCAAGTTTCGACATTTGGGCAATACCTCCGGCATTATCGGCAATCGGGCCATAAGCGTCGGTCGCTAGTGTTATACCAAGTGTGGAGAGCATTCCTACAGCGGCAATTCCAACACCGTAGAGACCGTAATTCAGGTAGGCAGCATCGAAGGTAAATCCTGCAGAAAAAAGGTATGCCATGGTTATTCCAACTACAATTATCCCTAAAGGAATAGCAGTCGAAACAAGTCCGACCCCCATCCCGGATATAATGGTTGTAGCTGGCCCAGTTTGGCAGGCCTCAGCAATCTTTTGTGTAGGCCGGTATGCCGAGGCTGTAAAATACTCGGTGGATTGGCCAATAGCGATTCCTGCAGCTAAACCAGTAACGATCGAGCCCCATAACCCCAAAAAGTTTTCGAACCCCATTATATACAGAATAGCCAAAGAACTGAGGGCAATTAAGGCAGCGCTTACATTAACGCCAACCGAAAGGGATTTGAGCAATTCTTT
>DATIKK010000074.1:0-24891 GCA_035477635.1 Bacteroidales bacterium
TACTTGTTTTTCACTTCATTAAAACTGCATAAATGGTAAATAAAAAAAGTAAGTGAGTTACTTTGAGAAAAAAAGTTCAGGTCAGTTGAATTACTTTTTTAAATAGTAGGCAAAATTAATAAAATAGAGTTTTCACAATGAAAAAAAGCCATTACTATGTAATGAAACCTTTTCACCGGCAAACCTTAAACTTCAAAAAAAATGGAAGTCAAGCCTTATTGATTGGCCAACAATATTTAACCGATTGACAATTTTTTATGAAAATCGAATACAAAAAATGACACACTCAACCGAACATTCCCAATTATTATTGTCGGATGAAAAATTGTACTAAAGGCTGGCTCTTTATCTTATCACTCTGAAAGTTTTGTCGAAGCGGATTCTTCCAGGCAAAGGCCTTGTATTATCAAGCGAAAGCCACACGAAAAGTGCACGGCCTACAATGTGGTCTTCGGGTACAAATCCCCAGAATCGTGAATCGGCTGAATTATGACGGTTGTCGCCTATCATCCAGTAGTAGTTCAGCCTGAAAGTGTAGCTATCCGATGGCTGGCCGTTAATATAAATCTGACCATTTCTTACGTCGAGATCGTTCCCTTCATAAACATCAATAATTCGCTCAAAAAGTGGAAGATTGGAAGTGGTCAGGTCAATGGTAACTCCTGCTTTTGGTATTACGATGGGGCCGTAATTGTCCTCATTCCACGGAAATTCGATGCTGTAAGGAAAAATGTGGGGTTCGAACCATCCATCGGGCTTAACCATTTTTTCAATATCCATTACATTTCCCAGGTTACTGAGCTCTTCGGCCACCGACCTGCTTATTTCCATATAGTAAATATCTTCGGCGACCCTTCTCCAGTTTGTAATTCGGTTGCGTTCGAAAATACGGGGGCTTAAAGGAGTACCGTCGGTGGTAACTTTATAGTTATGCCTTACCCCGGGCGGATCAGTTAAAAGAGAACCATTAATATGGATTTCGCCGTCAATAATCTGGAGGGTATCGCCAGGAATTCCTACGGCTCTTTTTATATAATTTTCTCTCTTATCTACCGGGCGTGCAACAATGTCGTAATTATTCCACACCTGTTCCCTTCCCAATGCACGTATCAAAGCATAGTAACTTTCATTTTGGCGCTGAATGGCTACTGTGTCGCCATCAGGATAATTAAAAACCACCACGTCGTTGTTACGGATAGTTCGCAATCCGGGGAACCGGTAGTAGCCAAGCTGAATCCAGTCAAGGTATGCCTTTACGTTTTGTGTCAAAGGCAGGGTATGATGGGCAAATGGAAATGCAATGGGGGTCATTGGAACCCTGGGACCATAGGATACTTTGCTCACAAACAGATAGTCGCCCACCAGAAGAGAGCCTTCCATTGAGGGGGTTGGGATAGTGTAGGCTTCGATCATAAATGTGCGCAGAAAGGTGGCTGCAACTACTGCAAAAATAATAGCATCGGCCCATTCCCTCCACCCCGACTTTTTAATCAGAGGAAGCTCTGAAGGTCTGACATACTTTTCGTTGGGCGAAAATCCTAAATATGCCAGGAAGGCAAATGGAAAAATTATTCCGAGCGCTTGTTGTCCGAAGCTGTGCTTATTGAAGCATCTCAACGTTTCGACAACCATCAGCAAAAGTGTAAACACGTTGATAAAAGGCAACAGAACGAAAATGTACCACCAAAGGGGTTTTTCAATTATGCGCAGCCAATAATAAATATTCAGGAAAGGAATTATTGCCAGCCATCCTTGCCGGCCAGCTTTTGAAAAGATTTTCCACAGACCGGCTGCTGATGCCACAAAAAAGATAATGGTCAAAATCATGTAAATGCTCATGACATTTGTTGTTTTACAGGTTTAATAGGTCTTTCATAGTATAAACGCCCTTTTTTTGCCACACCCATTGAGCCGCAAGGAGGGCGCCCTGGGCAAACCCACTTCGGTTGTGGGCGGTATGTTTAATTTCCAAAGTATCGTTTTGGCCTTCCCAAATTACCAGATGTGTTCCTGGTACTTTTTCAATCCTGAAAGCTTCAATTGGAATTACACTATTGTCAGTTACCTCCCCGTTGCGAAGTTTCCAGCCGCTAAATCCACAGTGTTGTTCTATTAACTGATTGGCAAGGTGTATGGCTGTTCCGCTTGGCGCATCTAACTTTTGCGTATGGTGGGTTTCTGTTATCGATGGTTTATAGCCCTCAAAATTACCTATTATGGAGGCCAAATGTCTGTTGGTTTCGAAGAAAATATTCATTCCCAGGCTGAAATTTGGAGCATAGAAAAGTGTTTGACCGTTTTCCATGCACCGGGTTGTTGCCTGAGCAAGGTTTTTGTACCACCCTGTAGTTCCGCAAACTACCGGCAAATTAACCTCGAAACAACGCATAATGTTATTAAATGCCGCTTCAGGGACTGAAAATTCAATTGCCACCTGTGCCTGAGCCGACAACTTTTCCCAGTCGTCATCTTTGTCAATAATACAAACTACCTTATGCCCGTTTGACGTAGCGAATTTTTCGATCTCCCGTCCCATTTTTCCGTAGCCAATGATGGCTATTTTCAATGAGTTGCCCATAATCAAAACCTTAAAGTTAATTTTAGTCCGGGTGCCGACATCGAACCGGCGCCCGGAAGTTCAAATGCCGAAACAGAAGGACTCAGACGCATGGTTAAATCTTCGCCCACATCAAAGTCCATAAGGTGGGCCTGAACATTGGCGTCAAGAATATTGAGCAAATAAAGAGCTACTCCTGCTATATAGCTAAGTTCAAGGTTTCGCCTGTAAAACTCCATGACCCTTCTCAGGGCAGCGTCGCTAAAGGCGGGATACAGATCAATGGTGTTTGGATTACCATCAACTTTTGCAATGAAAGCACTTCGCCATGTCTGATAATGGGTGTTGTTAAAATTAACGGCAAATGCGACTCCGGCAAAGCCAGCATAAATAATAGGGATTTTCCAGTAAGCCCTGTTGTAGGCCTGGCCCAAACCGGGCAGTGCAGCCGAAAGCATTGCAGCGCGACCTGGAATAGGAAGGAAAGGCGGTACCTGGTTTGTGTCAGTTACTTCTGTATTTGTTTCTAATGAATTATCCCGGTTTTGGCCTGGTGGTTGTGAAAAAGAATCAACGGCATTACCTATCAGCAAAATTAGAAATACAAACATCAATGATGTCTTTGCGTGCTCCCGCCGTGCAGGATGGTTTACATTGACTGATTGTTTGGTCACGGTAATTGCGAAGATTAAATCAGGAAGGAATCAGGCCAATGATTCGCTCCAGATCTTCCTCCGATGAGAAATTAATTACAATGGCGCCTTTCCCCTCGGGTTTGCTTTTTATTTGAACTTTTGATCCATAATATTCGGAAAGTTGCTTTTGCAGCGATTGATATTTTTGCCTATGTGAGGAGGATGCTGGTTTTTTGCCAACTGGCTTTTCTTCTTCTTCAACTCCTTGCTCCGATAAATTTTTGACAATTTCTTCGACCTCTCTCACTGAAAGTCCCTGGGCCAGAATATCGTTGTAGATGTCGAGCTGGGTCTGAATGTCGCCGATAGAAACAAGCGCACGGGCGTGACCCATGCTGATTAGGTCCTGGCGAAGGCCCACCTGGATTTCGCCAGGGAGGGTCAGCAGCCGAAGGTGATTGGCTATTGAAGACCGGCTTTTTCCGAGTCTTTCGCTTAGCATCTCCTGTGTTAACTGATAGCCCTGAATCAGTTGTTTAAATGCAAGGCCAATTTCAATTGGGTTCAGATTTTCGCGTTGAATATTTTCAACTATTGCCATTTCGAGCATGGAGGTTTCGCTGGCCGAAACGATGTAAGCCGGAATGTCTGTTAAACCAACCATCCGCGAAGCCTTACACCTGCGTTCGCCCGAAATTAGCTGATAAAGCCCGTCTTCTCCTTTCCGCACGGTAACAGGCTGAATCACCCCTTGTTCCTTGATTGATGCTGCAAGCTCCAACAGAGATTCTTCATCAAAATCAGCTCTTGGTTGAAAAGGATTACTAATAATTTTTTCGAGAGCTATTTTGCCAATAGTTCCTGGCGCTAACAGTTCCCCATCAACATCATATACCGGCGAGTGATCAATGTCACTGTTCTCAAGCAGGGCGCTTAAACCCTTACCCAAAGCTCTCTTCTTAGCGTTCATTTATTTCCTAAAAATTTTTCTCAGATTGTGGTATTTTGGTTAGCTCGTTTTTTTGGAGAATTTCCCGGGCAAGGTTCAGATAATTGATGGCTCCCTTACTTTCGGCATCGTGCATAATAATAGTTTCGCCAAAACTGGGAGCTTCACCCAGCTTAGTGTTGCGTTGCACAATAGTTTCGAATACAAGATCCTGAAAATGTGTGCGGACCTCCTCCACAACCTGGTTCGACAACCTCAGACGGTTGTCGTACATGGTTAGTAAAATTCCTTCAATTTCCAGTTGGGTATTTAACCGCGACTGAACTATTTTAATTGTATTGAGCAGTTTCCCCAACCCTTCAAGTGCAAAGTATTCGCATTGAACCGGAACAAGCACCGAATCAGCAGCCGTAAGGGCATTTACGGTGATAAGTCCCAGGGAGGGCGAACAATCTACAATTACGAATGAATAATCGTCCTTAATTTTATCGATAGCTTTGCGCATCATCGATTCACGGTTTGGCATATTGATCATTTCAATTTCGGCGCCTACCAGGTCGATATGGGCAGGAATCAAATCCAGGTTTGGAGTGGCAGTCTTCAGTAAAATATTTCGAGGGTTAACTCCATCAATTATACATTCGTAAATACTTGTTTTAACCACCTTGGGATCAATCCCCACACCAGATGTGGCATTGGCCTGAGGATCGGCATCAATCAGCAGGGTTTTATGTTCAAGAACAGCCAGGCTGGCCGCAAGATTTATGGCTGTTGTGGTTTTCCCCACTCCACCCTTCTGATTGGCAATTGCAATTACTTTGCTCATAAACTTTTTAAAAAAATCATGGTTTCAAATCCGGCTCCAGCCAGTCGAAACCAATTGTTAGTTTATATGTTTTGTTTTAACGTTTACTGTTTGTTAAAAAAGAACAGGTTTTTCTGAAACTTTTGATAATTCAGTGTTTACTTGTTATCTCCGCCTTTTTAGTAAAGTGCAAATTTACAATTTTAGCATGCCTTCAGGCTTGTTTTTTTAAAAAAAATAAAAATTCCTTTATAATAGCCTTAGGAATAAGAATTTCAAGGACCAATGGATTCAAAATCCAGGTAAAAAAAACTAATAGTGAAGATAGTAGAAAAATTACGGGACAGGTTGATTTTCTTCATCCGGATTGTTTTCCCTAACAGGTTCAGGTTGCTCAGAGGCTATTGCGTGAAAAGCCTCCTTTAGGGCATCCTGAAATTTATCGAAATCCTCCCTGTATAGGAAAATTTTGTGTTTTTCGTAAGAGAATTTCCCGGTCTGCTGATTGAACATTTTCTTGCTCTCGGTTATGGTGAGAAAGAATTCGTTCCGCCGGGTTGCTTTAACATCAAAAAAGTATGTCCTTTTTCCTGCCCTTACTGTTTTGGAAAACAGGTCTTCGCGTTTATTCGTGCTTTCAAAATTTTCCATTTTTATCTTGCTGTATTAACCTCAAAATACAAAACAGTATTCACCTAAAACGAATGCCACAAAAATAATGCCTTATTCATGCCGGCAAAATTCATGTTATGCTTTACCGGAAAAGAATTTACATATAAAACAAAACGTTTGTGCCACGTAAGAGTTTGTGCAAGATAGATAATATATCTTTTAAAAATTGTTAAATATTTTCTGAACCTTGATCCGGTTGCAGGCATACAAAATTCAATTAATTTTGCATGGCTTCCGGAAATGGTTAATTAACCACCGGAACCAACGTAAGTTCCTTGTAAAAAATTCTTTATGCTAAACAGAAGGCATTTGCGCGTAAAAGTGCTTCAAAGCCTTTATGCTTTTTTCCAATCTGGAAATAATGACCTAAACGCTGGTGAAAAAGAGCTTTTTCACGGTATCGAAAAAATCTTAGACCTGTATCTTTACCAATTTTCGCTGCTATCCGAAATTCATTTTCAGGAAGCCAGGAATCTTGCAGATAACCGAAACAAATTTTTTCCAAGCCCCGATGATATAAACCCTAACAAGAGATTTCTCGAAAATCAGGTTTTGAACAGTATTGCTGAGAGCAAGGAACTTCATTCGCTATGCAAACGCAGAATGGTAACATGGCAGGGTCATCTTGATATTGTCAGGAAATTGCTGGCTCATCTGAAACAACAACATTATTTTAAGGAATACCTGAATCAGGAAACTGTCAATTTTGCAGAGGATCGCGATTTTGTTGTTAGGCTGGTAAAAAAGGACTTGTTTGCATTTGAGTTGTTGCATTCTTTTTATGAAGAAACTTCAATCTACTGGATCGATGACTGGGAATTGGTTAACCTGATGATGGTAAAAACTATTAAAGCCATAGAACCTGGCAGCCCTGACCATGGACTTGTGCTTATGGACCTTTACAAAGACCAGGAAGACAAGATTTTTGCCCGCGAGCTTTTTAGGCGAACTATCCTGAATCAAAAAGAGATGGATAGTGTTATTTCTGCAAAAACCAAAAACTGGGATATAGAACGTATTGCCATGATGGATATCATTATAATGAAAATGGCCTTGACCGAGATTTTAAAATTCGATGAAATTCCGGTAAAAGTTAGCCTTAACGAGTATATTGAATTGTCGAAAATGTACAGTACTCCCAAAAGCAACATTTTTGTTAATGGAATACTCGATAAGCTGGTAGAGGAATTTACGGCCAGAAATCAAATCAATAAACATGTAAAAGGGCTTTCAGAACTGTAAACGTTTCCATTTTACTAACTTTGCATTGGTTGTTTGTAATAAAGTCAGATGCAATTTTCAAAAATTCACCTTTAAATTAAAGTTTATCTGTTTCTTCTAAATAGGGTACGGATGAGAACACCCCAATTTTCGAAATTTAATCTGCTTATACTTCTTATGGTTCCTGCTATTTCTTTCATCATTTCATGCAGGGGAGGTACTTTGAACCAAATGGACGAAACAAAGCAGACACAGGTTGATGATTCCCGTGGAATGCCAATTGCCACCTTTGAAAAAACTGTACATGACTTTGGCAAGGTTTTTAGCGGCGAAGTTGTAACATATGCATTTAAGGTTGCAAACACTGGCAATGCCCCGTTAATTATTCTGGATACTCACAGTGGTTGCATTTGCACGGTTGGCGATTTCACGCGCGAGCCTATACCCCCGGGCGAAGAAGGGCGCATAAGGGTAAAATTCAACAGTGCAGGTCGCAGGGGATTCTTAACGGAGTCAGTCAGAGTGATTACAAATGCTGAACCTCAGGAACAAATATTGCAAATTAGAGTTGAAGTAATAGAACAGTAAATTGATTTTTAACCATTAAATTATTTGAACATGAGTCTTTTGAACACAATTATCCTGATGACTCCCCCTGCAGAGGGAACTGGCGGCATTGGTGCTTTTCTTCCATTGATCCTGATCATTGTTGTGTTTTATTTCTTTTTTATTCGTCCGCAAATGAGGAAGCAAAAAGAATTAAACAAATTCAGGGAAAACCTGAAAAAAGGTGACAAGGTCATTACGATTGGGGGCATTCACGGTAAAATTTTAGAAATACAGGAAAGGACCTTCATAATAGAAGTAGAAGGTCAAAACAGGCTTAAAATTGAAAGAACTGCCGTTGCTCAAAATGCCGTTTCTGAGAATCTGGGCGATAACAAGTGATAGTTTTCTTGGGTTGTAAGCTGATTGAATTACCCTGGCAAAAACCATTAAAATGGCATTCAATTGGCTTACAATTTTTCAAACATTTCTTTCAGGTGCAAGGATTGAAAGTTTTCCAGCGTATAATCAGTCAATATCGTGAACCAGACGGAAAGAAAAAACTGTACTTTTTCCTTTTATGTCTGTTTTGCAGCGCATTTTTCTGGCTTTTTATAAAACTTTCGCAAGAGGCTCAGATGGTGGTTGAGCAACCAATTGCCGTGGTTAATATTCCCGGCGAGGTGGTTCTGTCGCATTTGAGTCAAAACAAGGTTCGGTTTACTATGGAGGCTACCGGTGCCAGACTGTTGGTCCATAACCTGCTTTTATCTGATGACACGCTCTATTTCGACGCAAATAAGTTGAAACACCTTGAAAAAGACGGGGAACCCTGGTATTTCATTCCTGCCGAATTACTTATTAACAATTTGGCCAACAGGATCGATGCAAGAAAATTTGTAATAGATGTTGTTCCTGATACAGTTTATGTCAGATTTTCGTTTGCCGCCGAAAAGATGGTTCCTGTTCTGACAAATGTTTCATTATCATTTGCAAAAGGATTTGGCCAGACAGACCACCTGATGGTTGAACCCGACAGTATTAAAGTTCGCGGACCTGGTAATTTTGTAGATACCCTTTCTGCCATTTATACTGAAACCATTGTACTTGAAAACCTAAACCAAAATACAAGAAAATTGGTTCATTTGGTTAATCCTGCCCTGGAGAACGGAATTTCGCTGGGAACAACCAGGGTTGAGGTAATAGTGCCAGTGGGCGAATTCACTCAAACTGAACTTGAATTGCCCATTGCGGTAAAACGTAACATTGCTGATGTTTCAAGCGATTTAGAAATTATTCTGTTTCCCAACAGGGTTACAGTTTTATTTGCGGTTTCAAAGCAGCAATCTCATTTACTCGACACAACATTGCTCGAAGCATATGTGAATTGTCCCCTCGGCTATCAGCCTCCGCCAATCAGGTTGAGTGTATTGATTGGAAACCTACCACCCTTTGTTTCGGTAGTGTCGATAAATCCAGCTCAGGTTGAATATTTGATTCAGCCATAAATAAACTATATGCTCCAAATTGGTCTTACTGGCAACATCGGAAGCGGGAAATCCACCGTTGCCAATATTTTTGAGCATTTAGGAATCCCTGTTTACCGGGCCGATGTGTTTGCCCGAAATATAATGGAGCATAAAGAGGTTATTGAGGAAATAGGCCGAATACTTGGAGAAAGGTTCATTGGCAAAAACAATCAGATTGATCGCAGGGCTCTGGCTGCTGAAGTTTTCTCAGATAAGGATAAACTTGCATCGCTAAACGGCATTGTACATCCAAGGGTTTTGAAAAATTATGATTGCTGGGTTGATGAACAAAAAAAACCTGCCTATGTTATGATGGAGTCGGCTATTTTATACGAAGCTGGTCTTTCAGGGCACTTTAACAAAATAATAGTTGTTTCAGCTCCGTTCGACCTTCGCATAAAAAGGGTTATGGGTCGCGATAATGTTTCGCAGACCGAGGCACTTCAAAGGGCAGCCAACCAGATGGAACAGCATGAATTGGAAGCCATGGCTGATTTAATAATAGTAAACGACGAAATTAAACCGGTTATTCCACAGATTTTGGAAATTGATGGAAATTTACGAAACATTCAGCAATAAGATATTAGGCGGAAGCATTTTACAATAAGCTATTTTTGTAATCCGCATTGTAAAAAGTAAATCCAGTGTTCAGAAAACTTCTTTATCTGGCAGTTTTTTGTTGGCTTATGTTCCCAAAGAACGTACTGGCACAGCAAAGCGGTAGGGTATATGAGTTTCTGAGTTTGCCCTTGTCGGCCAGGATAACTTCGCTGGGAGGCTTTGCTATTCCAAGCCTCGATGCCGATGTGGAATCTGCTCTTTTTTATCCATCCCTGCTCAATCCTGAGGTAAATAATTTTCTGTCACTGAATTTTGTCGATTATTTTTCCGATATTAATTACGGTACGGTTGCTTTTGCACAAACCTTTGGGGAGCTTGGAACTTTTAGTGCCTCAGTGCAGTACATCAACTATGGGCGATTTACCGAAACCGATATTACCGGCCAGGAAATTGGCCATTTTTCAGCAGGTGAATATAGCTTTATGGCCGGATGGGGAAGACCACTCAGCGAACATTGGTCTATAGGAACAAACCTCAAATTAATATATTCATCGCTACATGATTTCAATTCCTTGGGTATAGCGGTCGATGTGTCGTTTACCTATGTAAACCCTGACAGGCTTTTTGCTGCCGGCTTGGTAGCGCGTAATGCAGGAAGACAAATAGTTCACTTTAATCAAAACCGCAGCGAACCATTACCATTCGATCTGGTGTTCGGGGCTTCGAAAAAACTGCCCAAAGCCCCTTTACGCTTCTCGTTGGCAATACATAACCTGCATCGCTTCGACCTGACTTATACCAGCCCGCTGACTCTCCCTGACCCAAACCTTCAGGATCAGGTAAACCAGCAGACCGCCGGTAACCGCCTCAGCGAAATTGCCGACAAAGTTTTAAGGCATATTGTGATAGGAGCTGAATTTCTACCAACAAGTAATTTTGCGGTTCGATTTGGTTACAATTACCGCCGCCGCCAGGAGTTAAAGGTCGATTCGCGTGTTTCTACGGTTGGTTTTTCATGGGGTTTTGGAATTAGAATTTCGAGATTTCATTTCAGCTATGGACGTTCAACTTACCACCTCGCAGGCGCCCCGAACCATATCACCGTAAGCACCAGACTTAGCGATTTTTTTAACTGGGGCACACCTGTGCCCTCACAGCCCCAAGCTCATGATCATTGAAATTGACCAGGCAGGAGGATTTTGTTTCGGCGTAGAAAAGGCAACCAGGGCAGCCGAAGATGCTCTAAGCGCCGGCATAGAGACGTACTGCCTTGGCCAAATGGTACACAATCCTGAAGAAATAAAGCGCCTCAGGGCTTTGGGCCTTCGTGAAATAGAACAATCACAATTACCATCCATCGCCCAAAAATCCCTAATTTTCAGGGCACACGGAGAGCCGCCCGAAACCTACGAAGCAATAAGACAGGCGGATATCAAATTGATTGATGCCACATGTCCGGTTGTTTTAGCCCTTCAAAAAAAAATAAAGGCAGCATGGTTGAAATATCCCGAAAGCCAGATTGTAATATTCGGAAAGCCTGACCACCCTGAAATAATTGGCCTTAACGGAAATATCCAATACCAGGCCATTGTTGTTTCAAACCCCAATAGTGACCTTGATAAAATCGATTTCAGCAAACCTGTCGTGGTTTTTAGCCAGACTACCCAAAGTCAGGAGGATTTTGATGAAATTGTAGCCGGTATTGCCGACCGGTTAAGGGATGCGGGTTTAAACCCGGAAACGTGCCTTCGGGTTGAGCGGACAATTTGCCGGCAGGTGTCGAAGCGAGTGCCTGCACTTAAGCAATTTGCCTCCAGCCACGATGTTATTGTATTCGTTTGCGGAGTCAATAGCTCCAATGGGAAATACCTTTTTAGCATTGCAAAATCTGCAAATCCCAGCACGTATATGGTTGAAAGCGAAAAAGATCTTCAAAAAGACTGGTTTGAAGGGGCCACAAGGGCAGGAATTAGCGGGGCAACATCAACACCTCGATGGCAATTGGAAAAAGTAGCTAATGCTGTTAAAACTTTGGTTGGCTGTTAACCCAAAGGTTTAAAACCTGAGGTGGCGTACCTGGTTAAACCATTGACAATTAACAGGTTATTTTTTCCTTATCAGGGTCAACCCGTCACGATAGGGCAGCATCACTTTGCTTATTCCCTGGTGGGTTCTCACATATTCATTGAAACGGATTATTCCCCTGGTTTCGGAATCGTTTTCGTCAGGCTTTTGCAAAACCTTTCCCTCCCATAATACATTGTCGGCCAGTATGATGCCTCCTGAAGGTAATTTCGGATAAACGAGTTCAAAATAGTTCACATAGTTTTCTTTATCAGCGTCGATAAAAACCAGGTCGAACCTTTCATCAATTTTAGGAATTACCTGAAGGGCATCGCCAATATGCATAACAATTTTATTTTTTAGACCGGCTTCAGCAAAAAATCGCAGGGCAAAACCTTCTAATTCGGCATTATTGTCGATAGTGTGCAATATTCCGTTGTCGGTTAGTCCCTGCGCGAGGCAAATAGCCGAATAACCCGTAAATGTTCCTATTTCGAGTATTCGCCGTGAAGGTTTAAGGCAACTGATAAACCGGAGCAACTCGCCCTGAATATGTCCCGAAAGCATACGTGGTTTGAGCATTTTTGCGTGAGTTTCGCGGCTTAGCCGTTGCAAAACGGGCAATTCGGGTTCGCTCATGCTTCTGGCATAATGTTCGATGGCTTCTAAAATCATTTTAGCGTGGCTTGTAGGTAAGCATGCTCAGTATGGCAGGGTCAAAAATTTCGTTGGCAGCTTCGAGTAGTTCGCTTGCAGTAACTGACTCAATACGTTGATTTATCTCTTCCAGGCTGTCAACTTTATCATAAAGCTGAATGCTTTTTCCGATCGACAACATTTCGGCCATGTTCGATTCGAGTGAGATTGCAATTTGTCCTTCCAACTGCCTTTTGGCTCTCGAAAGTTGAAGACCTCCAAGTTTTTCGTTCCTTAACCGGCTCAACTCTTTGTGTATAAGAGGCATGGTTTTACTCACGTCTTCGGGGCCTGTGCCGAAATAAATAGTAAAAATACCTGTGTCAGAATAAGGTTGATAATTGCTCTCGATATTGTAACAAAATCCGTATTTCTCGCGCACAGCCAAATTGAGCCTCGAATTAAGTCCCGGCCCTCCCAAAATATTGTTCAGTAAAATCATCGCAG
This sequence comes from Bacteroidales bacterium, assembly GCA_035477635.1. Lineage (GTDB taxonomy): Bacteria > Bacteroidota > Bacteroidia > Bacteroidales > UBA7960 > UBA7960. Next base: position 12,683 of record DATIKK010000074.1, read on the forward strand.
TTTTGCGCGGATGTGATGCATGAAAGGCGGGAGCGCCCAGCACACAATGGGCCTGGTGGTTGTGTCGTTTTTCCGTTTTTTCAAAAGGTTTATAACCGGTAAAGGCACTTCGTTCATTTTGCCGGTGGGTTTGAGGCACATGTCCAAAGTATTTTTGTGCCAGTCGAATCAGATCATTAAACCTGATACTGCCTACTGAACTGATAACCATTTCCTGACTTGCATAGGTGCGCAAAATGAACCGTTCAACATGTCCTTTACTGAATTTTCGGAGGTTGGCTGGTTTACCCAAGATATTACGTCCAAGGGGATGGCCTACAAATACCACCCCGTCGAAATCGTCGAATATTTGCTCACCTGGGTTGTCCTTACAGGAGTTGATCTCGTCGATAATTATCTCTTTCTCCTTTTCCAACTCTCTTGCAGGAAAGGTGCTTTTGAAAAGTATATCTGAAACAAGGTCGAACCACCTTGCATAATAAGGAAGAAGAAATGAGGCATGAAAACAGGTATCCTCTTTTGTTGTAAAGGCATTAATTTCGCCACCCACATTTTCCATGTGACTAAGTATGTGATGAGCGCGGCGTTTTTGGGTGCCCTTAAACATCACGTGCTCCACAAAATGGGCTAAACCCTCTTCGCTGGGGTTTTCGTCGCGCGACCCGGCATTGATGTAAAACCCGCAATGCGCAACATTCGACAGAGAGGATTTATGTACGATACGAATGCCGTTCGGTAACCGGTGAGTTTGGTAAATCATCGCTTTTTTAAAGGATACTTCATAGGATAACCCGCATCTACCTCACCTTTCGAAATTCTCATTAGCCGGTTTCGGATAAGGGTTCGCTTCAGGGGGTTGATACGGTCAGTCATTACAATACCTTCGATGTGATCGTACTCGTGCTGAATAATACGTGCCGCCATTCCGCCAAATTCTTCTTCATGATGATTAAAATGTTCATCAAGGTAGCTAATCCGAAGGTTGGGTTTGCGATAAATATCTTCGCGCAAATCGGGAAAACTCAAACAGCCCTCGTTGAAGACCCATTCCTCGCCCCATTGTTTGGTAATCACCGCATTAATAAACACCTTTTTGAAATCCTTCAGGGCGGCCTCATCCTCGGCAAAGGGGCTTGCATCAATAACAAATATTCTTATGCTTTTACCTATTTGAGGCGCTGCAAGCCCCACACCTCCGGCATTATACATGGTTTCCCACATATCGGCAAGAAGTGTCTCGAGCCCTTCTGAATTTTTTTCTACAGGAATCGCTTTTGTTTTCAAAACGGGGTCTCCGAAGGCTGCAATAGGTAAAATCATAATGACTTCTGGCGTGTTGATTGCATATAGAGAAATGACTGTAAAATTAAGGTAGCGCTAATGGTATCGGCAAGGGCTTTGTTCTGCCTGGCTTTTTTTCCCAGGCCTGCTTCAAGCATTACACGGTGGGCAATTTGCGAAGTAAAACGCTCATCGGCGCGTTCTATCCTCATATCTGGAAACTGCTTTTTAAGATTCCTCACAAATGGCTCTACAAAACGGGCTGCATCTGATGGCTGACCATGCAGGTCAAGGGGTTGACCAACTACAATACATTCGACAGATTCTTTGGAAAAATAGTCCCTGAGGAACGACATTAGGTCTTTTACATGCACTGTTGTAAGACCATTGGCAATCAACTGCAGTTCGTCAGTTACAGCAATCCCCACACGTTTTTGCCCATAATCAAGGCACATAATTCTTCCCATCAGGGTTAACAGAAATAATTTGCAAATTTACTAAAAAAGCAAAGGTCAAAATTTACGAACCATTCTGCATTATGTAAAATTAAAACCTAAGAAATGGTTTCCGCTTATAAAAAAAACAGGAGAGAAACGGAATAATTTCCCTCCTGTTTAAAATTTGGGGCTCAGAATCACCAGATTTGTGCCCGGTGTTCGGGCTTAATAAACCTCGCCGTTCCAGGCTGAATATCAAAAGCCTGGTAAAAAGATTCCATGTTGTAAACCGGGCCATTCACCCTCGCTTCGCCCGGTGAGTGTGGTCCTTCGTTTATTTGGCGGCGCAACTCCTGATCACGAACATTGTTTCGCCATATTTGCGCATAAGAAATAAAAAATCTTTGTTCGGGTGTGAAACCGTCAATAAGGTCTGGTCGGCCAGTTTCGGCCAGTTTGCTTTGCAGCCCGTTGAATGCGATGGTTAAACCTCCCAGGTCTGCGATATTTTCACCAAGGCTAAGCTGGCCGTTAATGGTGAGGGTATCGAGCATAACATAGTTGTTGAATTGGTCAACCAAAACCTGACTTAGCTTTTTAAAATTTTGGGCATCTTCAGGCGTCCACCAATCGCGAAGGTTGCCTTCGGCATCAAATTTTCTTCCCTGATCGTCGAATCCATGTATTATCTCGTGGCCTATTACCATTCCAATGGCCCCGAAATTAACCGCATCATCTCCATCGAGGTAGAAGAAAGGTGGCTGCAGAATACCAGCCGGAAAGACAATCTCGTTGAGCGAAGCGCTATAATAAGCGTTTACTGTTTGTGGGCTCATAAACCATTCGTCGCGGTCAACAGGCCGCCCTATACGATCAAGATTACGGCGTGTGTTGAACCTGTTTCCTTCAAACATATTAATGACAAAAGGCTGAATGCTGATGTTCATCGTGCTGTAATCGATCCATTTATCAGGATAACCGATTTTAACATTCATCGAGGCCAGTTTTTTCTGTGACTGGGCTTTGGTAGTGTCGCTCATCCAGGTTAGTTGATCTATCTGTTTTGAGAATGCCTTGCGCAGATGTTCAACCAAATCTATCATTCTTTCCTTTGCTTCAGGAGGGAAATGAACGGCAACATACTCTTGTCCGACGGCCTCGCCCATGGCGCTATTTAGCCATGATAATGCCCGGCGCCAGCGTTCCTGTTCGGCAATCCGGCCCGTCATCACTCTTCCGTAAAATTCAAAAGAAGCTTTTTCAAAGTCAGAAGAGAGGAATGGGGCCGATGTGCGTAGAAGGTTCCATGTTAGATAGGTTTTCCAGGCATCGAGATTGTATTCCTGTAGGAGCTTATCAACCTCGCTAAAAAATTTCGGTTGAGAAACATTTAGTTCCTCAATGGTTATTCCCAATTCATCGAAATATAATTTCCAGTTGAATGAAGGGGCAATCTGCGTCAGCTGGGTTATCGGTTTTTTATGGTATGTGGCGTGTGGATCGCGGCGTGTTACCCTGTCCATAGATGCCTTCGCCAAACGGGTTTCAATGGCCATTATGGTTTTACGGGCTGCGGCAGCCTTATTTTCGTCATAACCGGCTAACCCAAAAATGGTCTCGATCATGGTTTCATATGCAGTGCGGATTTCAATGCTTCTGGGGTCGTTCAGGAAATAGTAATCGCGGTCGGTCATGCCTAAGCCACCCTGTGCCAGGTTGGCAATATTCATTTCGGCATTTTTGCGGTCCTGCGATGCAAATATTGAAAACAGAGGCCTTATTCCGTGAAGGTGGAAAAAGGCAAGAGTGGAAGCTAATTCGTCACTGTTAGTTAGGTTATTGATTCGTTGAATTTTTGGAAGCAAAGGTGTAAGTCCTTGTTCCTCTATTGACACTGTATCGATGGCGCTATTGAAAAAATCACGGATTTTTTGCCGGTTGCTTCCGGGCTGCGCATCCTGGTCGGCGCTGATTTGCTCAATAAGAGCTTGCAATTGCTGATCATTGGCTTTACGGAGCTGTTCGAATGCTCCGTACCTGCTGTATTCATCAGGAATGGGATTGGCAACCAACCACCCACCATTGACAAACCTGAAGAAATCATCGCCCGGATTGACCGAAAAGTCCATGTTAGACCTGTCGATAGGGATTACTGCATTGTTGTCGCGTGGCTTACAGGCAACCATAAACAATATTGCTGTAACAAGAAGTGCCACTTTTAACCTACAGAGTCGTTTCATAGTTGACAAGATTTTTTTGTGATAATTTATTTGGGTTTTGATAAAATAGAAACAGTTGCGAGGGTTTTAATTGCATTTATTTTTGTTTTTCCAAGCAGAGCAAGGCTGCAAAACCATTTGTGGTAGCGATTGCCCTGTTTTACCTGGTGTGCAGGTGTTCGAGCAGCCAGTTTAACAGGTATTCAAACACTTTTGACTTGTCTTTTTCGTGAAGCATTTCGTGCCGGCCGTGAAAAACCTTTAAAGTCAGATTCCGAAACCTTTGCTTATAAAAATCACGGTGAATTTTTATGGCGTCTTTCCCAAAGTTGCCTACCGGGTCATCCTGGCCGCAAAAGATAAGCATTGGAAGTGTTTTTCTATACGTCAGGCTATGACTTGCTTTTTTCATGGCCACATAACCCCGTCCGAAGCTTTTGAAAAAACCTATGCTGCAATCGAATCCACAGTAGGGGTCATTGGCGTAAAGGTCAACCTCATAGCGATTTGAAGAAATCCATTCATATGGGGTAATTCTCGGTTTAAAATGCTTGTTAAAACCTCCAAAGAACAACCGGTTAAACCATTTGCTTTTTTTGTCTGTACCTGCCAAAAAGCTTTGCAGATTTAGAAAAACGTTAAGCAACCGCATTTTGAATTCCGGCACATCGAAAGTGCCCGAAAGGATTAAGCCTTGAATATATACAGGATAGATGGCTGTGAAATGTTTTGCCAAAACAGAACCTAAACTATGCCCGAGAATAAAAACCGGGACTTCTGAATGGCTTGTACGAATATGGGTGTAAAGCGCCCTGGTGTTTTCAAGAATTTTCTCCCAGCCGTCAACCCCCGATAAGTATCCAAGTTTGTCATGGTTTTCGGCTGTTTGACCATGTCCGGGAAGATCGGATGCATATAATCCAAATCCATTTTTTGCCAGGTATTCTCCAAATTCTGAATATCGGCCACTATGCTCGGCCATTCCGTGGATTACCTGCAAAATGCCCATCGGCTTTCCGGTTGCCGGCAGATATTTTCTGACAAAAAAACTTTCATTGGAACTGTTTTTTAATCTCAAAACCTGCTCATTGTCCAATTTTGGTTCCATTCGTAACATTTTTAAGAATGATTCCCTGTACCTCTGACCGAATGATTTAATTTTACAACTTTTCCAGTAAAGAAACTAGGAGGTTTGCCGGTTCAAATTTAATTAATCAAAAGCATTAGTTGGCAGTGCGATAAGCAAACATTATTTTACTTACTTTTTTTTAATTCTTTTAATTTGGAGTCCTCCCCTTATCCCCATTTTGGCAAAAACCTGCGCCCCTGGCTGCGCTTAGCTTTTTTTGGTGCGGGCACCCTGTTTTTTGGTCTGGCTATGCTTGGCATTCCGCTTCCATTGCTTCCAACCACTCCTTTTTTGCTTCTTTCGGCATGGTTTTATTCCTTAAGCTCAAGGCGCTTTTACACTTGGCTTGTCAATCACCGCTATTTTGGAAAAATCATCAGAAATTACCGCGAAAAAGGAGGAGTGGAAAAAAAGGTTAAAATATTTGCCATTACCCTTCTTTGGGTTACCATTATTTTGTCGGCAACCTTTGCAGTTGAACAATGGTGGATCAGAATTTTGCTTTTTATAATAGCTGTGGGGGTAACCCTACATATTAAGTTGCTCAAAACAATATGATCCTGATTCATAAATGGATAGTTGATGCCGGATCTTTTGCCCTCCTGAATTCTAACAACAACCTTCGTCATGAACGTGTCCGTGCTCCATTTCCTCCGGAGTTGCCAGACGGGTATCCAGAATGGAGCCTTTAAAATGCAGGTTTAAGCCAGCAAGAGGATGGTTGAAATCCATCTTCACCGTTTCATCGCTAATTTCAAGTACTTTTCCGTTTATCATGCTGCCATTTTGATCGGACATGGGAATAACGTTTCCAATTTCGAGTAATTGAGAAAGCAGTTTTCCTTCATGGATAAACGTATTTTTTGGAAGGTCAACCACGGCTTGCTCGTCGTAATGGCCATATGCTTTATCGTGTTGAAGGATGAATTCGAAAGTATCACCCTTCTCAAGATCTATGATTTTATTTTCAAAATCAGGTAATAAACCACCAACACCCAAAACAAATTTGGCTGGGAGCTTTTCGGTTGTGCTTTCGATTATTTCTCCCTGACCATCGCCTTCCCTGAGAACATATTGGAGCGATACTACTTTTCCCTGAGTCATAATTTTTCGCCTTTAAAGAAAAGCACAAAGATAACCAAAAACACACCCGACTCATTTGCCAGCCTCCTTCATTCAAAAGGAGTAGAAAATTAATTGATTATTTTGTTTGGAAGATTAATTCAATGAATGTACCTTTGCACTCCAGAAAAATAACAAGCATAAATATGGCAAAAAAAACTAAAGAAGCGAGGGTGCAGGTTATTATGGAATGCACCGAGCACAAAACCAGTGGCTTGCCGGGTACTTCGAGGTATATTACCACAAAAAACAAGAAAAACACACCTGAGCGCCTTGAGTTAAAAAAATTCAATCCCATTCTTAGAAAGAAAACTGTTCACAGAGAAATTAAATAACCTTTGAACCATGGCAAAGAAAGTTGTTGCAACCCTCAAAACTGATACCGGCAAAGGTTTTGCAAAAATTATCAGAATGAATAAATCTGATAAGTCAGGTGCTTATACCTTTAGTGAAGAAATTATTGCTTCTGACAAAGTAAAGGAATTTTTCAGCAAGAAGCAGTAGGTTTCCTGTTAAAATACTGTATTTCAGACTTGTAGAATTCTTTTTACAGGTCTGATTTTTTTTAAACATACATTGGCTTTGCAAGGGGCGAGATTTGTTACCGGGTTAAGGCCATTCATCCTGCAAACATATTTCATTACTTTTGCCATAAAATACTTAATTAGCATGGGTTTATTCGACATTTTTCTGAAAGGCAGGAAAGAAGACCTCGACAAGGGCTTAAGCAAAACCCGTGAATCGATTATTTTAAAACTTTCGAGGGCGATTGCAGGCAAATCGACTGTCGATACAGATGTTCTTGACAGGCTTGAGGAAATATTAATTAGCTCTGATGTTGGTGTAGCAACCACCATTCGTATTATTGAACGAATTGAAGACAGGGTTGCCCGCGATAAATACCTTGGCGCCGGTGAACTGAACCAGATTTTGAAGGAGGAAGTGATTGCATTACTTGCCGAAAATCATGCCTCAGATTTTGATGAACTTCTAACCGGGCAAACACAAAGGCCCTATGTAATAATGGTGGTTGGGGTAAACGGCGTTGGGAAAACCACCACCATAGGCAAACTTGCACATAAGTTCAAAAAAGCAGGCAACACAGTAGTGCTTGGCGCTGCCGATACTTTTAGGGCAGCGGCAGTTAATCAGTTGGCTATTTGGTCGGAAAGGGCTAATGTGCCTGTGGTTTCACAAGGTATGGGTGCCGATCCGGCAAGTGTAACTTTCGAAACGCTCAGGTTTGCAGTTGATAATAAAGTTGATGTGGTCATTATCGATACGGCAGGCAGACTTCACAACAAGGTGAATCTAATGAACGAACTGTCGAAAATAAAAAGGGTTATGCAAAAGGTTATTCCATCGGCACCCCATGAAGTGCTACTTGTTCTTGATGGTTCAACCGGGCAGAATGCTTTTGAACAAACCAGGCATTTCACAACCACTACCGAAGTCAATGCCTTAGCTATCACAAAACTCGACGGTACTGCTAAAGGGGGCGTGGTAATCGGGGTTAGCGACCAGTTTCAGGTTCCTGTTAAATATATTGGCGTTGGCGAAACAATTGAAGATATTCAACTCTTTGATCGTAAAGCATTTGTTGAATCCATTTTTCGGTGAACCTCTCGCTTTTAAAGGTTAGTGCAATAGTACCATGAAATACAACCCTGATAAAAAAAGAACCTTAAACCTAATAACGCTTGGATGCTCAAAGAATCTGGTTGATTCTGAGCGAATTCTCGGGCAACTTCCATCTGCTCGTTTTCAGATAACCCACGATGCCAGCGGTCAATCCGACATTGTTGTAATTAACACTTGCGGTTTTATTAATGATGCCAAGCAGGAAAGCATTGATACCATACTTGAATATGTTGAAGCAAAAAAGCAGGGCCTGGTTAAAGAAATATTGGTAACCGGATGCCTTTCGCAGCGTTACAAAGATGAGCTATCAAAAGAAATTCCCGAAGCCGACGGGTGGTTTGGAGTAATCGATCCTCATGAGCTTTTCGATTACCTGTCGCTCAAATTCGATCCTGACTCCAATAACCGCTTCATTACTACGCCTTCACATTTTGCCTACCTGAAAATAGCCGAAGGATGCGACCGCACTTGTTCCTTTTGTGCTATACCGAAAATTCGTGGCGCTTACCGCTCCCGTACCCCTGAAAGCCTTATTGAAGAAGCCCGTAAACTTGCTGACAAAGGTGTTAAAGAACTTTTGCTTGTTGCCCAGGATTTGACATATTATGGCTATGACTTTGCCAGAAAATCAATGTTGAACCAGTTGCTGAAAAGTCTCTCAATGGTTGACGGGATAGAATGGATTCGCCTTCACTACGCCTATCCGGCGAATTTTCCTGATGATGTTATAAATGAGATGGCTTCCAACAGAAAAATTTGCCGGTACATTGATCTTCCTTTGCAGCATATAAACGACAATATTCTTACAGCAATGCGAAGAGGTCATGATAAAAGCAGTATTTTAAAACTGCTTGAAAAGCTGAGGCGAATAGTACCTGATATTGCCCTGCGGACAACACTTATGGTAGGATTTCCGGGCGAAACAAGGAAAGAATTTGAAGAATTGCTCGATTTTATCAGGCTGGTGAAATTCGATCGGCTTGGTGTTTTTACCTACTCGCCTGAGGAAGGGACTACGGCATGGAACCTTGGAGATACAGTGCCTGATGATGAGAAAAAGAAGCGCGCAGAAGAACTTATGGAGCTTCAGGCTGAAATTTCAGGGTCAATAAATGATGAAAAAATTGGAAAAATCTTCAAAGTCATTATCGATGGCAGGGAAGGCAATTACTACCTCGGACGTACCGAATATGATTCGCCGGAGGTTGATAATGAGGTTTTGGTTGAATATGAACCCGAAATTGAAACCGGCACTTTTATACCGGTAAAAATCACCTCTGCCACAGAGTTCGAATTATTTGGTAAATATGTAAAAGAATAAACGGTTTAAGATGATTAATCTGAAAACTTCGCTGGCGCAATTAAATGAATTAAACAAAGGGACCTTGATGGGTCACCTCGGAATTGAATATCTGGAGGTAGGCGAAGGCTTTGTGCATGCTCGCATGCCAGTAGATGAAAGAACCATGCAGCCTGCAGGAATTCTTCACGGGGGAAGCAGCCTTGCTCTGGCCGAAACAATTGGAGGTCTGGGTTCCCTGCTCCTTGTTGATAATACATTGGTCGATGTGAGAGGTTCGCATATAAGCGCAAACCATATAAGGACTGCTATTGGGAAATGGGTTTTCGGAAAGGCCCAGCTTATTCACATGGGTAAAAACACCCACCTCTGGAATATTGATATTTTAGATGAAAACAATCAAATAATATCTTGCTGTCGCCTTACCAATTTTCTGGTACCAAAAAACAATGGCAAGGATTTAAATAGTTGAGCTGTGAATCGGGCATCCCGCCCCTGAGACGGGACACGTAAGATTGGGCTACGCCCTCGCTCAGCCACCCGGTGGAGACCTCCGGTTGGTTGATCTAGCTTAATGTTAAATTTTTTTCGGATGAATAGCCTGAATGACCCGATCGGCGCTTTAATTAGTCAAAGGAAGGAATTTGTATGTTATCGTCTGCCAGGTTCACCCGACCCTGTGATGATGATTAACGGCCATTTCAGGGAGGTTTCAGCTAAAGAGGTTCAATGTGTCAGTCAGGGATTTATAGTCGCTCCATTTTTCATCTCAGGGTCATTCCCTATTCTTTTGTACTCAGGGGGAGAAAAAACTTCAGGTTGGAAAACCGGGTTGAATCAAGATTTTACTGCATTAAATATCCTGGAAGGTAAAACAAACATTCCCAGGCTGCCATGTATAAACAGGAATGAATATCTTGAAAAGGCTTCAGGATTATTGCTCCAAATAAAAAAGGGCAGGCTGAAAAAAGTAGTATTATCGAGGGTAATTTGCCAACCTTTGCCTGAAAATTTTAATCCGGGGAGCCTTTTTGGAGCATTATGCAGTAAATATCCGAATGCATTTGTATATATTTTCAGCTATGCAGGCGGGCTTTGCTGGATGGGCGCATCACCCGAAACTCTGCTTGAGGTTGACAATAATTTAGGCTTTACCATGTCGCTTGCCGGAACCCGGCCTGCAGGCAAAATTCCATGTAAGGATGAAAAATGGACTGCTAAAGAGGTTGAAGAACAGGAAATAGTTTCGACCTATATTCGTGACAAACTTATTGAATCAGGCCTGACCGAATTTGCCGAAGAACCAATCGAATGTTGCGTTGCCGGTCCGGTAGTACATTTATTGAAACGATTCCGGTTCAAATTGCCAGAAGGGTTAAATCCTTTGGAACTTGCTTTTGCACTGCATCCGACACCGGCAGTATGCGGGCTGCCACAAAAGGAGGCTTTAAAGCAGATAAACCTTACAGAAACCCATGAGAGAAGCTACTACGGAGGATTTCTCGGACCCATAATTAAACAGGGGAATGTCCGTTTGTTTGTAAACTTAAGGTGTATGCAATTTGTACACAAATTTGCTCATATATTTGCAGGGGGTGGTTTGCTCGAAGGTTCGGACCTTGAAAAGGAGTGGGATGAAACCTGCGTCAAAGCTGAAACCCTTATATCGGTAATCAGAAATCAAAGCATTTGAGTATGATACTGCACGACCGCATGGGTTTGATTTATCTGGCAGAACTTATGTTTCGCAGGGGAATCAGAAACCTGGTTGTATCGCCCGGGTCGCGGAATGCACCCATTATAGAAGCTTTTTGCAAAAGCAATAAATTTCTCTGCCAAACCATTGTCGATGAGCGAAGTGCTGCATTTTTTGCTCTTGGAATTGCTCAGCAGATTAAGCAGCCAGTTGCATTAGTATGCACTTCGGGAACCGCACCTCTGAATTTTGCCCCTGCAATAGCCGAAGCATACTACCAGCGAATTCCTCTGCTGGTGCTTACAGCCGACCGGCCTGTGGAATACATTGATCAGGGCGACGGTCAAACCATTCGTCAGCAAAATTTGTATTCCAATTACATTAAGCAAAGTTTTCAATTTCCTCAGAGCATAAAATCACCTGACGATTTGTGGTACGCCAACCGTCTTGCTTCAGAGGCGCTTAACGCTTGCATGTATCCGGTTGCTGGTCCAGTTCACATTAATCTGCCGTTTGCTGAGCCTCTATATGGAGTTTCTATGCCAGAAGTGCCTAAACTCAGGGATTTTAATATTTTGCCTGCAGAGGCAGCCCTTACACCTGAAGCTGTAGCCCAATTAGTTAATGATTGGTCATTATCTGATAAGAAAATGATAATTGTTGGGCAATTACACCCAGATGCCGAACTTGATCAAATTATGCATGAGTTTTCAGGTAACCCTTCTGTTGTAATTCTTACTGAAGCGACTTCCAACCTCCATAGTCAAGGAATAATATCGTGGATTGACAGATGCCTTGCTTCCATGCCTGAAGATGATGTTTTTTATCAGCCAGATTTACTTATAACGCTTGGTGGGGGGATCATCTCAAGGCGTCTAAAGGTCTGGCTAAAAAAGTTGGAGATTAAGTCGCACTGGCATATTGATAAAAGTGAACTCAGCATGGATCCCTACCAACATCTGACCAGAAGCATTCCGATGGATCCTCTGCAATTTTTCAGGCAACTGAGAGAGCATCTGAAACCGGGATCGGGAAATTACGCGTCTGCATGGAATCTTCTTTCTATAAACGCCAGGCAGAAGCACATACAATTTATTCAAAATTGCCCTTTTTCCGATCTGAAAATTTTTCATCAGATTATCGAATGCCTGCCTTCTGGCTACGATATTCAGCTTGCAAACAGTACTCCGGTTCGTTATGCTCAGTTGTTCGACTATAAAAATACTCATAGATTTTTTTCAAACAGGGGGGTGAGCGGAATTGACGGCTGCCTCTCAACCGCATCCGGAGCAGCATTTGCCTCACAAAAACCTACCCTCTGCATTACCGGCGATCTTGCATTTTTCTACGATTCAAATGCCCTGTGGAATAAACATTTCCCTCC
>DATIKK010000075.1:0-2448 GCA_035477635.1 Bacteroidales bacterium
ATGGAAAATCGGTAAGTTTTCGAGCGAAGGGGCGTGAGGGCGGGGCTTGATGTGATGATGAGTTGATGTGATGATGTGCTAATGTGATAATGTGATAATGTGATAATGTGGTGATGTGGTGATGTGATGATTATAAACACGGTAGTGATTGACCCGGACGGCTCATTTCGACAAGCTCAATTACCCGCTGAGCGCCATTTGCAATGTCATTCAGTTGAGCTATATCAAAAGCTCCTCCCCTGACAAGGGGAGGTGTCTCGCAGAGACGGAGGGGTGATTTGTAATTTTCATGCAACCACCCCGTCCTTCGGACACCCCTCCTTCGAAAGGAGGGGAGCTTTTAAAAAAAGTAGTTGATTCCATTTTTTTGTTATGAGCAGGAGACATTGCAACGGCCACCATTCCAGGCATTCCGGTCATTGAGCTCATTCCGGTCATTGAGCTTGTCGAAATGAACCGGAATGACACGCTGATATTACCGGCCTTCTTGATTTTTTTGTATCGTTTTGCATCAAGGCGTAATTAAACCCACCCCGTCCTTCGGACACCCCTCCTTCGAAAGGAGGGGAGCTTTTGGAAAATGCGTAAGTTTTCGAGCGAAGGGGCGTGAGGGCCGGGATCCAGCCGTACATCGAAATGGCCCTGACTAATTTTTTTTAAAAAAATAAAATCTTAAGAAATTTGTTTTATAAAAATATAAAGCGTAGTATTGCAATATCATTTTAATATCATATTGCTATGGAAAAAGAAATTCGACTGTCGCCTTCATCTGGCTATTTGGGATTATTTTGTTCGCTTTTGTTTCTTGGTGGCCCGATAGCCATGTTTTTTCTGACCGGTCATCATTTATGGTTTGTCCTGCTGGTGGTGGATGTGTTTTGCTGGATTGGGCTGCTAATCCTCAACCCCAACGAATCGGCGGTCATGGTATTGTTTGGCAAATATACAGGCACTATTAAGCGCAATGGGTTTTACTGGGTTAACCCGTTTCTGGTCAGGAAGAAAATATCCCTCAGGGCGCGAAACCTCAACAGCGACCCCATTAAGGTGAACGATAAATTGGGCAATCCCATAATGATAGGCATTGTGCTTGTGTGGAAGGTCGAAAACACCTTCAAAGCGGCATTTGAGGTAGATGATTATATCCGTTTTGTTGATGTTCAGAGCGAAGCGGCCATCAGGAAACTCGCAGGTGCCTATCCCTATGACAACTTCGATGATGAGGAAGCGGAGATTTCTCTGCGCTCGGGTGGCGAAGAGGTAAACCAGGAGCTTGAAAACGAGCTTATTGATCGTCTTGCCATTGCAGGCATCCATGTGATTGAAGCACGCATAGCCCATTTGGCTTACTCCTCTGAAATTGCCAATGCCATGCTGCGGCGTCAGCAGGCCACAGCCATTGTGGCAGCGCGCCAGAAAATTGTTGAGGGGGCAGTAGGCATGGTAGAACTTGCATTGAGCCAACTTTCAAAAAAGGAGATCATTACCCTCGACGAAGAGAAGAAAGCCGCCATGGTGAGCAACCTAATGGTGGTTCTTTGTTCGGATAAAGACGCAAGCCCTGTGATCAATACCGGCACACTGCATCAATAAGGTTCCATGCAAAAGAAAAAACCATTTGTTTTGCGCCTCCACCCGGAAATGATGGAGGCGCTTGAAAAATGGGCTGCTGACGAATTCCGCAGCGTCAATGGCCAGATTGAATATATTTTGCACAGGGCATTGGCCGAAAAAGGACGACTGAAGAACAGCAAAGGAACCCCTGGTAAGGATCTAAACCCAAAAAACGAAAAAAATGACACCGGGACTTAAGGAAAAGCTATTCATGCTCTGCATAAACCAGGAGAAAGGCGATCTGCGATATTCAACTTACTTCCATCATCTGATTTTTTTTGCAGCAATGCTCGAGCTTGTCAATAGAAATAAGGTGCTTTTATCGCAGGGTGCCTGGACAATAACTGACCAGCAAACAGGCGATCGAGTTCTTGATGAAGTAATCCTTATCGCGAAAAAGCACAATGGAACGAAGACCTTTTGGTTTTTTTCGAATATTTCGACACGCACATCGAAGATATTGTCAAAACAGGTGGAATGGATGGTTGAGAACAAATGGATTGAAGCTACAAAAACTTCCTTTCTGGGGATTTCCACAGGGCATAGGTTCCGCATTCGCAAGCCTGAAAGCCTTAGGCCCGACCTGCAAAATCTTGAGCGGGTAATGATTTATGGCAGAAAACCAACACCGGAAGTGTGGATGCTTATTCAATTGCTGGGCGCTACGCGAATATTACAAAAACTTTTTAGCAACAACGAATGGAAACAAAAGGCAATGAAACGCTACAAAGAATTGTATAAAGAGCCTCCCCTTGAGCAAGCTGAAGCTTATGTTGCGATCATCAGAAAGCTGAAAGAAACAGTCATAAGTAGTTTGTCTTAATACTTCGGTTG
>DATIKK010000076.1:0-5175 GCA_035477635.1 Bacteroidales bacterium
ATACCGACTTGGTAGCTCAGCAGGTAGAGCACATCCCTTTTAAGGATGGGGTCCTGGGTTCGAATCCCAGCCAAGTCACTTTTTGCTACCGACTTGGTAGCTCAGCAGGTAGAGCACATCCCTTTTAAGGATGGGGTCCTGGGTTCGAATCCCAGCCAAGTCACTACGAAACCGCACTGACACCTGCGGATTTTTCATTATAAGGCCGCCATAAGCAATTCGATATCCTGGTAAGGAATTCCAAAATATTCGCCAATATATTGATTTGTAAGGGCTCCGTTAAGCATATAAACACCTTGCCTGACACCCGGGTCGTGTTTAAGCATATTTTCAAAACCACCACTCTCCCCAATTGAAAGCAGTACTGGTCCGAAAAAGTTACTAAACGCATACGAGGCTGTATGTGGAACCCTCGAAGCAATGTTTGGCACGCAATAGTGAGTAACTCCGAATTTGCTGAACACGGGCTCGGCATGGTTGGTAAGCCTGCTGGTTTCTATGCAACCTCCCTGATCAATGCTTACATCAACAATAACGCTGCCGAATTTCATCTGGCTTACCATTTCTTCTGAAATTACTATGGGAGTTCTTCCCCATGGAGAGTGTAGCGCCCCTATAACCACATCGGCAGTTTTAAGGGCTTTCATGAGTACCTTAGGCTGTATTATCGAGGTAAACACCCTGGTCCCCAGGTTGTTTTGAAGGCGTCGCAACCGATAAACCGAATTATCAAACACTTTTACCATTGCCCCAAGACCCATTGCGGCACGTGTTGCATACTCCCCGACGGTACCTGCGCCCAGTATTACCACTTCGGTGGGGGTAATTCCGGAGAAGCCTCCGAACATCCGACCCTTACCGTAATTCCGGTCGCAAAGGTACTCGGCAGCAATGAGAATGGATGTGTTGCCCGCAATCTCGCTCATACTTCTAACCAATGGAAAGGAGTTTGTTTTATCGCGGATTAACTCAAAAGCAACTGCCGTTACCTTTTTTTGAGCCAAGGATTTAAAATATTGTTCCTTTTGAATTGGCATTGCCAGAGCCGAAAAAACCAATTGGCCTGTTTTAAGCAATTCCATCTCATTATTTACCAGGGGTGAAATCTTAAGAATAATGTTTGCTTCAAAAACCTCCTTTGGCGAATAAACAATGACCCCACCCGCTTCGCTATACTCATTGTCAGGAAAATAAGCATTTTCGCCGGCCAGGCTTTCTATGAGAACCTTATGCCCATTGTAGGCAAGAACCATAACGGCTTCAGGGGCAAGAGCAATCCTGTTTTCCTGAAATGCCGTTTCGCGGGGTATTCCAATTACCAGGTTGTTTTTTCGCGTTTTTACCTCAAGTTTTTCTTCCTGTGGTAAAAAATGCGTTCCCCTTCCAAAAAAAACAAATTCCTTACTGCCTCGCTCCATATATTTATTTTTTTTAAGCCTTAGTACTTTTATAGTCAGAACCGGATAACCCGAAAACCGTTTTCAAAAACCATGTAAACCCTGCGGCATGTTTCAGGTAAAAGAGCTTCAACTTTTTCAGGCCATTCGATCAAACAAAAATTTTCAGAAAAAAAATATTCTTCGTAGCCCAAATTAAACACTTCATCCAACCCATCAACGCGGTAAAAGTCGAAATGAAAGATATGGTTTTCGGTGTTGGTATGGTAATGATTAATAATGTTAAAAGTAGGGCTGGTTACTGTGTCTGAGCTTCCTAAACGGTTACAAACTGCTTTTATGAGCGTGGTCTTGCCAACCCCCATAGGGCCAAAAAATGCAAAAATCCTTGAATCAGGAAAGGAACAGATCAATGCATCGGCAACTTCTGTCAGTCCATCGGGCTCCCTAATTCTATATGTGTTCAAAGGGGTCATACAGCTATCTGGCTTTCATAAAAACTAACGGAATAAACATTTCGTCGAGGGAAACTCCACCGTGCTGAAAAGTGTTCCTGTAAAAATTCACATAGTAGTTGTAATTGTTTGGATAAGCAAAAAAACTGTCATTTAGTGCAAATATATAATTTGAGCTGATGTTTCCTTTCGGAAGATAAGCATCAGCCGGGCTTTTTATTTCGAAAACTTCCTGCTGTTTGTAATTAAGGTTACGACCGGTTTTATAGCGGAGATTTGTATTGGTGTTTTTGTCGCCTATAACCTTTGATGGATTGTGAACCCTGATAGAACCGTGGTCGGTGGTCAAAATAATGCTAGTGTTTTTATCAGACAGTGCTTTTATGATTTCAAAAAGCGGGGAGTGTTCAAACCAGCTCATAGTAAGCGACCTGTATGCAGCTTCGTTTTCGGCAAGTTCTTTGATTATCTCCATTTCGGTGCGTGCATGCGAGAGCATATCTACAAAGTTGTAAACCAACACATTAAGCTTGGTGTTGGAAAAATTGTTCAGCGTTTCGGCAAGTTTTTTCCCGGATGTAAGGTTTAGTATTTTGTGGTAGTTGTATTTAATATCACTTCCAAGCCTTTTGAGTTGCTCGCCCAATAATTCGGATTCATACTGGTTTCGGGTGCCATTTTCATCTTCGCCTTCATTAACCCAAAAGGCCGGATGCCGTTTTTCAATTTCACCCGGAAGAAGGCCGGCAAAAAAACTGTTCCGTGCAAATTGAGTAGAAGTTGGGAGAATACTGCAATAAATATCCTCGCTTACGATTCGATAATATTTTTCAAAAAATGGCTGTATTGCCTTCCATTGGTCAAATCTCAGATTATCAATCAGAATTAGAAATATTTTTTCTTCAGCTTTAATGAATGGAAGGCATTTTTCACGAAAAACCGTATGCGACAGAATTGGTCTTTCATGCGAGGTCCCTTTTAGCCAACCCACGTAATTTTTTTCGACATACCGGGAGAATACATTATTGGCTTCTGCTTTTTGCATGCGGCAAACTTCTTTCAAGCTGTTGTCATCTGATTTTTCCAACTCCAGTTCCCAGAAAACCAACTGACGGAAAAGATCCATCCAATGATGCAGGTCGGGTTTTCCATCAAGGGCCATTCCAATATGCCTGAAAATTCGCTGATATCCGGATGAAGCCCACTCCCCAATTAGTTTCTTGTTTTCAAGATTCTTTTTGAGCGAAAGAAGTATCTGATGCGGATTGACCGGCTTGATCAGGTAATCGTTTATGCTGCTGCCAATTGCTTCGTTCATAATGGCTTCTTCCTCGCTCTTGGTTATCATTACAACCGGAAGGCCTGGTTGAAGTTTTTTTATCATCGAAAGGGTTTCTAACCCTGAAATGCCCGGCATGTTCTCATCAAGGAATACGATGTCGAATACATTGTCTGTTATTAAATCAAGAGCGTCTGAACCGTTGCTCGACGTTGAAACCTCATATCCTTTTTGTTTCAGAAAAATAATATGGGGTTTCAAATGATCAATTTCATCATCAACCCAGAGTATCGATACCGGCATATTGAGGAATTTACCAAAAAAACGAAAAGTTTGTTAAACTGCCTTGCTAAGCAAGGACAGAGAGAATAATGACCGGACAAATAGTGCCTTTTGGCAATAATTGATTAGCCGACACACAAATTTAACTAAAAATAGCGAAATTTGGAGCTGGTTGATTAAAAAACCCCGAATATAAATCCTATTTAATCCCTTGAAGGCATGAGCAACAAGAAGACCAACAAGTTGAAAATAATCAACGACCCTGTTTATGGTTTCATAAATGTGCCCTACGAACCAATATTTGACCTTATTGAATCTCCGTTTTTTCAGCGACTTAGAAACATTAAACAGTTAGGACTTGCCCATTTAGTGTTCCCCGGAGCTTTGCATACGCGTTTCCACCATGCTCTGGGGGCTATGCACTTGATGGGTCTGGCAATTAAGGTTTTGCGTTCGAAAGGTCATGAAATTACTGAAGATGAAGCCTTGGGGCTAACCCAGGCTATTCTTCTTCATGATATAGGACATGGACCGTTTTCGCATACACTTGAAAGGGTTCTGTTACCTGACCTTACACACGAAGACCTTTCCGAAATTTTTATGCACCGGTTAAACCGCATGCCAGGAAATAATCTGCGCGAAGCCATTCAGATTTTCAGAGGGACATATCCAAAACAAGCCCTGCACCAATTGGTTTCAGGGCAATTAGACATGGATAGGCTCGATTATCTTAACCGCGACAGTTATTTTACAGGAGTTCCCGAAGGTGTTGTAGGCTGGGATCGGATTATTGAAATGCTCAATATTTGCGATCAGAACCTGGTTATCGACGAAAAAGGAATTTACAGTGTCGAAAAGTTTATAATTGCGCGGCGTCTCATGTTTTGGCAGGTTTACCAGCACAAAACAGTTTTGGCTGCTGAACAATTGCTGGCAAGCATAATAAAAAGAGCTAAATACTTATCACTTGCCGGCGAAACATTGCCAGCCACGCCCTCTCTGGCGCGATTTCTTAAAAACAACTATACTAAGAAAGATTTCGCCTGCGATGAAAAGATTTTGCAGGATTACGCAATGCTTGACGACTATGATGTTTATACGGCCATAAAGGTGTGGGCAAGCTATGGCGATCTGATACTTAGTCAACTGTGCGATAATTTTATTAAACGGAACCTTTTTCGTGTTGAATTACAGAAAATCCCCTTCGCAAAGGACTACGTAAACGACATTGTAAAAAAAACCTGTAATCTGTTAAAGATACCCACGACGGAAGCCGGATATTTCGTTGTTGAGGGTGTAACAAGCAACAGCGCTTACGATATTGCCATTGATAACATTTTGGTTATGGGCAAGGATGGAAAACTCACCGACCTGGCACATGCCAGCGATCAGTTTAATATCAGGGCTCTTTCGCAACCCGTTGAAAAGCATTTTCTGTGTTACCTAAAAGTTCTTTAGTCAACTTTGAAAATTGTCGGCTTAAACAAAGCCTTCTGTTCCGGCAATTGGAAATGGATGAATTTTATTATGCAGAAGGAGATTATCCGGATAAAAGGCCAAATTTTTCGGTGGACAAAAATGACATTTTTGTTTAAAGAAAATTTTCACTATTCAGATAATTATTGCTAAATTGCAGGCGTTTTTAACCAACCAAAACAATGGAATTATCAGCAAGCCAAATTGCAGGTTTTGTGCATGGAACCATAGAAGGTAACCCCGAAATTAAAGTAAACCGTTTTGCAAAAATTGAGGAAGCAACCCC
>DATIKK010000077.1:0-7507 GCA_035477635.1 Bacteroidales bacterium
AATATTCAAGCATTACAATCTTGCCATTTATCCGTTTAATGTCTTGATAATCATCATGGCCTTCTACACCCTCCAATCCAAAACCCGCATAAACCACCTTTGCTGAAATTGAAGTATTGCCCGACTGGGGCAAAACATAAAAATCATCACCATACGTAAACGGCTCCCGCCCAATAGTAAGGTGGTTGTTGGGGCCAGGAGTCAATTCACCATAAAAAGGAACTTCCTGAAAAAAGGAACCTTCGAACATTGGCTCGAGGCCAATCTCCTGCATCCTTTTTTTCACATAGGCAGCCGCAAGACGCTCCCCTTCGGTTCCAGATTCGCGCCCTTGCATCTCTGCGGCCGAAAGAACAAAGACATCCTTACGAAGCCTTTCTATTATTGAATCTTTTGAGAAATCCCAAGCCCTTTGTCCTGAGAGGCTAAGGCTGAATAAAATCAGTCCTGAAAACAAGTAAACGGAAAACCTTTTCATTAGCAAATAATTTTAAGATTCAGGTAGGATTAACCCCGAAGGGCTCGCCGGAAGCAAACACGCATGATAAATTTCTATCCTTGTTTGTGTTTTGGGAATCATGCTCGTTTCATTCAAAAAGTTTTTATGCATTTCTAATTGATTTCAATTGCAATTGCTGTAAAATTAAAATTTTTTGAGTTCCGCCAGGCAGATTTTTTGTGAAGATACCAATTATGGTGTTTCAGGTTCATTCAGGTTTCGCAACTTGCCTGTTTTGAGCAAAAAATATATCTTTACCGGGTTAAGAATTTTTAACTTAAATAAATCGCAATGGAAATGATTATTTTAGTTTTGTTTTATGTACTTACCCCCGTTTTAATTTTATATTTAACGCACCGTTACAAAATTGCCAACCAGATTGGTTCGGTAATTATTGCTTATGCCATAGGACTTGTTTTGGGCAATGTTGGAATTTTGCCTGCAAAAAGTGCAATCTTGAACGAGGTTTTGCTGACACAGCCAAAAATTACCCTTGACGGCATAAGGGCTTTATATGCAGGCAATCATTTGACTTCTGATGATCTTCTGGCTTTCAGGATTTACAAGATTCGCGACCTGCTTATGACCATTGCCGTCCTGATGGCAATTCCATTGTTGCTTTTTTCTACCAACATAAGGCAATGGAAAAAGGTGGCTGGCAAAGGTTTTTTATCACTTTTGGCCGGTGTTTTTTCGGTTGTTGTAATGGTTCTGGCAGGTTTTTTTATTTTTAGGGATGCAAATATTCCAGAATTATGGAAAGTCGCCGGCATGCTCATTGGGGTTTATACCGGAGGCACCCCAAATCTTGCATCAATAAAAATGGCCCTTGATGTTAGTCCAAATATTTATATATTAACTCACACCTACGATTTGATTGTCGGAGTGTTTTATCTGGCATTTCTGATTACGATTGGTAAGGTTTTGTTTCGAAAATTCCTTCCAAAATTCCAGGCTTATACCGGTTTAACCCTATCAGACAACGGTAATGGAAAAGAGCCATTTTTCAATGTACTCCGACCTGCTAACTTTTTCCCTTTGCTCAAAGCAATTGGAATTACAGTAGTAATAGCAGGCATAGGCGGGGCATTAAGCCTGGTCGTTCCGCAAAATATGGTGATGGCAGTTGTAATACTCACCATAACTACCCTGGCAATTTTAGTATCGCTTATTCCAGCAATAAATCGCATTTCCAGTACTTTCGATACCGGAATGTACCTTATCCTGATTTTCAGCATTGTAGTTGCCTCAATGGCCGATATCAGAAATCTTGGACAAATTTCGCCTGCATTGTTTGGTTACATTACCTTGGCGGTTTTTGGTTCCCTTTTCCTTCACACGATTTTAAGCAAGATTCTGAAAATTGACGCCGATACCACCATGATTACCTCCACTGCATTAATCTGTTCGCCGCCTTTTGTCCCCGTTATTGCAGGGGCGCTTAATAACAGACAGGTAGTGGTAACAGGCATTACTATTGGAATTATTGGCTATGCCATAGGGAATTATCTGGGCATTACTATTGCTTATCTGCTTAGATAAGGGGTACATTTCAATTTGAAATAAATTTTGTGAACTGATTATGAGTCAGGTCTTAAAAGAAAAATAAAACACCTATCAGGGTTGACGCCCTAATATTCGGCATCATTCAAAACCCCGACCTAAATATCGGGGTTTTTTCAAACCAAAGAGTTAGAGGACTTTAGTTCTAAATTTTATGTTTTGGATTGCGCTCATTAAAATTTGACAACATGAAAACCGGAAACGCAAAGCACATGAGATTAAAACTGGCTTTTATCATCCTTGCTCTGATTATTATTGCAATTTTTATCGGACAAAACTGGCAGCCTTTGACAGTAACCTTGTTAGGCATTAAAATAGAAGGCAAGGCATTTTTTGTATTTATTTGCCTTTTTGCAGCAGGTTTTGCATTGGGTTACCTCTTGTGTAAATACAGAAAAAAATCCAAAATCGGAAACAATACAGCAGTGGAGCCACGAAAGGTTAACTAACACCAACGCAATCGCCAGCGAGATATACCTGTTTACGGATTTTTTCCGCCTTTCGTCAACAAGGGTGCAAATGGGAAATTTAAGAATTATTAAAGAAATCCTCAATGATTGCCATTAAGTTGATCTGATATTGGGCTGTTCTTTTGCCGCTTTTAGCAATTCAACCGCCTTAATGACCAACTCATTGCTTGCAGGAAGCTCAAAATAAGGCTCCAACTCATGATCGGCTACTGCCGAAATAGCATCTTTTATTGCCAGCCAAACCGAAAATGCCAGCATGAATGGAGGTTCGCCAACTGCCTTGCTTTGATGTATCACCAGCGGATTGGGCGCTCCCGGCAGCAACTCGGCATCGAAGTGCAGGGGCATATCGCCAAATGCAGGAATTTTATAAGTGCTTGGTGAATAGTTGAGCAGGTTTCCTTTGGCATCCCGTCTGATAACTTCTGTTGTACACCATCCCAGCCCCTGTACGAATCCGCCATAAACCTGCCCGAGGTCAATCGCGGGATTGATGGACTGGCCTACATCGTGCACAATATCGGCACTCAACACTTTGGTGTAGCCGGTAAGCATGTCGGTTTCTACTTCCGACACAGCCATGCCGCAGGCATAATAATAAAACGGCTCACCTTTGCCGGTTGCCCTGTCGAAATGCACTCCGGGAGTAGCGTAAAAGCCGGTTGCCGCAAGGCTCACTCTTTCCTTGTGGGCCCGTACAGTAAGGTCAGAAAATACCAGATAATGTTCGGGTTGTAAGTTCGGGAACACCTTCCCGTTTTCAAAAATCAGTTCACCATCGTACGATATACCGTATTTCTCATGTAGCATTTTGCGGGCTATGGGATCAAGGCGTTTTTTGAGTTTATCAATGGCATCTTTCACGGCCATCCCGTTCATGTCGGTACCCGACGATGCGGCAGTGGGAGAAGTGTTGGGGACTTTTGAAGTGTCGGTTGCACTCACGTTCACGCAAAGCAGAGGCAATCCCATCTCAAGGGCAGCGATCTGAAGTATTTTGGTGTGCAGTCCCTGCCCCATTTCTGTTCCACCGTGGTTTACCATCATGGTGCCATCAGTATAAAGCATTACAAGAGCGCCGGCCTGGTTTAGGAATGCCGTTGTAAACGATATCCCAAACTTTACCGGGGTACAAGCAAGTCCCCGTTTTTTGTGGCTGTACGATTGGTTAAAAGATTCTATGTCCTTGCGCTTTAGATAATACTGGCTCTTTTCTTTAAGCCGCTGAAGTATTTCTGGCAGGCGGCTGTTTAAAACCTTTTGGCCGTAAGGAGTAGTGTTTCGTGCGTGGTTATCATAAAAATTGATCTCCCTGATGTGCAAAGGGTCTTTTTTCAGGTATCGGGCTATGCGGTCGATCGCATTTTCGATTACGGCCATTCCTTGTGGCCCGCCAAAGCCCCGAAATGCGGTGTTCGACGGAAGGTTGGTTTTCCAGATATTGCCTGTAATGCGCACATTGTGGATATAATAAGCATTTTCGGCATGAAACATTGCCCTCTCCATGATGGGAACAGAAAGGTCTGCTGCCCATCCCGCATCGGAATTCAAATCTACAATGTAGCCCAGAATTATCCCCTGGTGGTCGAAGGCAATGGTGTATTCCGATTCGAAGGGATGCCGTTTGCCGGTAATTTTCTGGTCATCATCGCGACTAAGCTGCACCCTTACAGCTTTACCGGTTGCATTGGCTAAAAGGGCTGCCCATGCTGCAACATGGTTGCCCTGGGTTTCTTTTCCTCCAAACCCGCCGCCCATCCTCTTCACTTTGCACACCACCTGATTTGCATGCAAACCCAGCACCTCGGCTACAACCATTTGTGTTTCGGCAGGGTTTTGGGAAGATGCATACACATCCATTTCACGGTTCTCACCGGGGACGCACAGGGCAGCTTGGGTTTCGAGGTACCAATGCTCCTGAGCGCCGGTTTTAAGGATTCCTTTTAGCATATGCGGCGCCTGGGCAATAGCCTCTTCGGGGTTTCCCA
Source organism: Bacteroidales bacterium (assembly GCA_035477635.1). GTDB lineage: Bacteria > Bacteroidota > Bacteroidia > Bacteroidales > UBA7960 > UBA7960. The sequence continues at coordinate 4,521 of DATIKK010000077.1, forward strand.
TTTCGAAAACCCTGGCCGGTATCAGCCTGGTACCTGCCATTTTAGCATCAGCAATTGAGAGGATCGGTTTTAATATTTCGTACTTTACCTTTATCGCCCTTTCTGCCTCAATAGCAATGGCGTCGCTTTCGGCTGCTATCAGAAACATGGCCTGGCCAATGCAATTCACCTTTTCAAAGGCAAGGCAGGGCTCATCGTTTCGTAATGGATTTAACTGGTTTTGACCCGGGATATTCTTGTAGTCCAATACAGCATGAACTCCCTTCATACCAAGGGCAGCCGACAGGTCGTAATCCAATATGCGAGCATGGCTGTGGGGGCTATAAACCACCCTGCCAAACAAAACCTGTTCTGCCGGATTAAAGTCGCCCACATAAACAGCCTGACCTGTTACATGCATTATGGCGCTCTCATGAGGGATATCTTTGCTCATTTTGTTTGTAAAATTGCCTATATCAGGAACATCCAAAACTTTCGAAAGCTTTTACAAGTAAATTGCGGCCAATGGTAACACGAAAATCTTTGCTCCCCCTTGCGTCAGAAATCGGGCTAAACTGTTTGGTCAGCATTTCGCCTGCAAGTGATGCGGTTTGTAAGGTTAGCTGCTGTCCTTCGATGAAATTCTCAATGGCTTTAGCTCTTTTGACCCTTTCGTCCATTCCGCCAAAAACAATTACGGGGTTGATGATACATCCATTACCATTTAACCGGAGATTCACAGCAATCGAAACCGCTGAAATGTCAACATCGCGCCGGGTGGAGACTTTTTCACAATAAAAGAGGGAGTTCTCATATCGGCGTGGAAGAAAAATGCCTGTAATCAATTCTTCTGATTGCAAACAAGTAGAGCGATAACCCGTAATAAATCCTTCGAGGGCCACCTTACGCTGCCCCTTAACCGAGGCCAACACAACCGAAGCATTCAACGCCATAAGCAAAGGCAACAAATCGCCTACCGGTGAGGCATTTGCAATATTGCCCCCAATGGTGGCAACATTGCGAATCTGTTGTGAGGCAAAAACATCCAATATGGGTAGCATTTCGGCAAAATGATTTTTGGCGGCTTCCTTCAACTGCTCAATACTGACCCCTGAACCTATTAAAAAACCTTCTTGTGTTGCCGTAATGGTTTTCAAATCCGAAACTTGCGACAAATCGATTATCTGCGGCAGATACCGGTGGGTTTTGTTCTGGTTGATGGCAGTATCGGTTGCGCCGTTTACAACTTTAGCTGTGTGGAACCCTGCCCGCAATTCCAACGCCTCACTCACCCCCGCAGGCAAAAGATAGGTCTGTCCATTGGCAACAATTTTCAGAGATGGGGACTCCTGTTTTATCCGCGCCAATTTTTCAACTATTTCCTCAAGGTTATCGTCAAAATGGTCGGCCTTTGCCTGGCTGCAACACTGCCTGATTGAATCGGCCAGAGGTTTATACCCTGTACAACGGCAAAGATTTCCGGAGAATGCATCAATTAGGGTTTCCCTTGTAGGATTTATGCGGTTTTTGTAAAAAGCAAACATTGACATTGCATACCCCGGAGTACAAAATCCGCACTGGCTTCCATGGTTAGCCACTATGGCCTGCTGCACGGGATGCAACTGCAGACTTCCATTTTTACGCTTTGCGAGGTTCTCCACCGTAATCAGCCGCTTACCGTGAAGGGCAGGGAGAAACATCAGGCAGGAGTCAACGGAATAATAGCGGATCATTTTACTTGAATCCAACTCGCCGATTACTACAGTACAAGCGCCGCAGTCGCCCTCTGCACACCCTTCCTTGGTACCTCTGAATTGCGGATTCGTCCTGAGGAAGTTCAAAACCGTAGTGGAAGGCAGAAGGGGCGCCCTGGTAAAGTCAATCTCCACCATCTTGTCGTGGTGCAAAAATTTCAGGACGCCCTGATTCATAGTTTATTGAGGTTCCTAACATCAATAAGTTTCGCAACGATGCTTATTGCTATTTCGCGTGGCGTTTCGGCTTTTATAGGAATACCCACAGGCATATCAACCCGGGTAAGTTGTTCCCTGGTTACTTTGCCGCCCGCAAGTATCTTTTCTGTTGTTTCACCAACTTTTCGCTTGCTTCCAATCATTCCAAGGTAGAGTAATTCCTTTGGCGCCAATGCTTCGAGCAAAGCCCCGTCGAAGGCGTGACCCTGGGTTGTAATGAGGACAAAATCGTTGGGCTTCAGGCTTAAAGATGCTGCCATTTCGAGGTAATCCCCGGTAAGGCAGTCGGCATAACTGCTTTCGAATTCTTTATAGATTTCAGGCCTGTTGTCAACAAAACACACATTGAAACCCAGGCTGTAAGCTAAGCTTCCAACCTCGCGGCCCACATGGCCGGCTCCAAAAATGTACAGGCTGAGTTGCGGTTTTATTGGCTCAAAATAAATTGACGCTCTGCCACCGCAGATCATGCCCACATCGTCTTCCAATTCAAAACTTTGATATTGGGGCAATCCTCCTTTCAATACCTGAAGGGCCATTTCAACAGCCTTTTTTTCAATTGCTCCGCCACCCACCGTGCCATTTATAGTACCATCAGCAAAAACCAGCATTTTTGCCCCTGCTTTACGGGGAGTGCTACCTTCTGTTTCGGTAACAATGCATAAAACAAATGGCATTTTCTGGTTTTTATATTGTTCCAATTGAAAAATCACATCGTCCATAATTCAATATTTTTTCGATAGAGTAAATTTTCCAAATGTAAAGATTTTATTGAAAACCGGTTTGATGTTGCGACAAAAAATCACGGAAATCGCCCCCCTGCTGAGCGGCACTCCCATTACCGGCACAAGGAATGCTCCCGGGCAAAAGCGGGAGATGTTGTAATACCACTCAGCAGTGAGGGTTCTGTATTGAGAGAGTAAAAAAAGCCAGGATTGTAAATATATTTACTTTGCGTTGCTATCTGAATGAAACGTGTTTTAAAAAAACCGGCCTCATGGAAAATGCTTAAGTTTTCGAGCGAAGGGGCGTGAG
>DATIKK010000078.1:0-17572 GCA_035477635.1 Bacteroidales bacterium
AGGCTTTCGGGGTAGCCCGACATGGCAGTGTTAAACACAACCTCTCCTGCAATCGAACGCCGAAACCCAAATGAATAACCCTCCTGGGTATATCCGTCTTGAAGTATTATTTTGACATTGAAAGGGTTTTGGGAGGCGTGAGCTGGGGCATTTGATGTTTTTCCGGTCATCTCTTTAATTTATAGTCGAAAACTTAGTTTTCTATTAAATTGATTATTTGATCCGGAATGCGAAATTAGGCAAACCATTTTATGTATTCCTGGATGCTACAAACGATTTATTAACAATAACAGCCTTTGGCGAAGAACTATTTGACGGGGGTATGCTTATTCGGAAGCAAGTGCTGAAGTTTGGGGGGAGCTTTCCCGGGTATTTTATCAGTACTGATAAGATATTGATATGATTGTTTGTAATTTTATTTTTATTGCCATTGTTGCATATTTATATCCTATACGTTAATATTTTTTGGGGCGTATGCAAACCAGCCCTTTTTTATCTTGGGTAGGCTGTACCGTATGATAAGATTATGTAGGGCTGTTTCCGAAATATATTGGTAAGCAATAAAAAAGCCCTGTATTAGAGGGCTTTACATGGGATTATTATATTTTTTGTATTTGTCTATTTTGCCGTATTACTTTCCGATACAAAACTTTGAAAAAATTTCGCCCAAAATTTCATCGCTTGTTACCTCTCCGGTTATAGAGCCCAGGTGTTGCAAAGCCAGCCGAAGGTCAACAGACAACAGATCGCCCGAAAGGTTTGAGGCAATTCCTTTGCGTACCTCCGACAAGGCTTCTGATGCGCCCGCGAGCGCCTCATAGTGACGGCTGTTGCTTACAATAGTTTGGTTTTCTTCTTCGGTATTAGTTGACAATGAGTTCAGTAAACTGTCGAACACCAGATGAATGTTTTCTTTCCTTTTGGCCGATACAAAGATGGTTTCAAGTTCTACAAGGTTTCTGAAGTGGCTTGGAATTTCTTCGAGCAAATCTATTTTATTGGCAATCAGGATTAGGCGCTTTTTGTCATCGTTGACAGATTCGCGAAATTCCCTGATAATTTCGGATATTTCATCAAATGTAGTATCGCTGGCATCGAACAAATATAAAATTATCGCAGCCTGGCTGATTTTTTGATATGTCCGGTTTATTCCAACGGTTTCAATTTCGTCGAGAGTATGTCGCAGGCCTGCTGTATCTATAAACCTGAATGCCACGCCTTTTATGGTAACGGTATCTTCTATGGCATCGCGTGTAGTACCGGGAATTTCGCTGACAATTGCACGTTCTTCGTTTAACAAGGCGTTGAGCAGGGTCGATTTTCCAACATTGGGCTTTCCTATTATGGCAACCGGGATTCCATGTTTCAGGACGTTGCCCATCGAAAAGGATTGTTTAAGGCGTTCAATTTCAGAATCGACAGTATTCAGGAGGCCAAGCAAATCATTGCGGTTTGCAAATTCCAGGTCTTCCTCACTGAAATCGAGTTCAAGTTCGATGAGTCCGGCGAAGCTAACCAGTTGCTGGCGAAGATCTTTTATTGCCGACGAAAAGTGCCCGCGCATTTGCCTGAAAGCCATTTTTTGTGAGGCTGCCGAATTTGAGGCAATCAGGTCGGCCACAGCTTCGGCCTGCGAAAGGTCAATGCGGCCATTAAGAAATGCACGCAAGGTAAATTCTCCAGGATTGGCTGTTCTGGCTCCGAGATCAATAAACAACCGCATTATTTCCTGCACGATATAGGGTGATCCATGACATGAAACCTCAACCAGATTTTCACCCGTATATGAATTGGGCGCCACAAACTTTGTAAGCATTATCTCATCTACATGGTTATCTGCTCTGAATAACAAACCTAATGTTGCCATTCGTGCAGGAATGTCGTCAAATGATTTTTCGCCCCTGGCGGGAGTAAAGCAACGGGAAGCAATAGTAAAGGCACCAGCGCCCGAGAGCCTGACAATAGCCAGAGCAGCTACCCCCGGAGCAGTAGCCGGCGCACAAATAGTATCTCCTGCAGATGTAGGTATCATGAAGGCTAATATCTTGCGGGAATTCACACAAATATAAATCAAATACCATAACGGTTAAAAATTTTCAGTAAGTACTCCCCGCCTAATAATATAGGGTTCATTTGAAAACCTTATTTTTGACAATTGTTTCAAAAAAAAATTAATTATATGGGCGTACTTGTAAGCAGTAATTCAAGAGTAATTGTGCAGGGATTAACTGGTACAGAAGGCACTTTTCACGCCATTCAAATGATTGATTATGGAACAAATGTAGTTGGCGGAGTGGTACCAGGAAAGGGCGGGGTGCTCCATCTTGGTAGGCCGGTATTCGATACAGTTTATGAGGCTGTAAGGACAGTGGGCGCTGATACGAGTATCATTTTTGTGCCTCCGGCCTGGGCTGCAGATGCAATAATGGAAGCGGCCAATGCCGGCATTGGACTTATAGTTTGCATTACCGAAGGTATTCCTGTTCAGGATATGGTGAGGGTCAAAGAATACATCAAAACAAAACCTTGCCGCCTTATTGGCCCTAATTGTCCGGGAGTGATTACTCCGGGAGAAGCCAAGGTAGGAATTATGCCGGGGTTCATTCATCAAAAAGGAAACATTGGAATAGTGTCGCGCTCTGGCACACTTACCTACGAAGCAGTTGACCAGGTAACCAGAATGGGAATGGGACAATCGACCTGCATAGGAATTGGAGGTGATCCCATTCCAGGGACAAGCCTCAAAGAAGCAATTGAGTTGCTTATGAGCGACCTTCAAACAGAGGGAATTATTATGATCGGCGAGATTGGGGGGCAAATGGAGGCCGAGGCAGGTTATTATATTCGCGATTATGGTACCAAACCCGTGGTAGCATTCATTTCTGGCGCTACTGCTCCAAAAGGCCGTACTATGGGCCATGCAGGTGCAATAATCGGAGGAAAAGAAGACACCGCATATGCCAAAAAAGAAATCCTGATTGAATGCGGAGTTCACTATGTCGATTCTCCGGCCAATATAGGCAAACGGATAAAGGAAGTGATGAAAAAGCAGGCCTGAGATGCCGCAGCTTAAAAGTAAAATATGGGAAAAGTTGTAGATTTTTTTAGGATACCAAACTTAATTTAACGGTGTGTTTGAAAATACAATGTAACCCTGAAACCTGCCAAAAACCAATTCGATAACCTCTGATCTTATTTTCTGCCTCTGATCAAAGTTTACAACATAATCCACTACCAACAACAGTTTTTCATTTCTCATATCAAGGAAAACGTCTGTATGGTCAGTCCTTCCAATTGAAGGTGGTATGTCATTTTTCAGAGAATTAATTATTTCAGGGCAATTAACCGGAATTCCGGACAAGGGAAATTGGATTTGTTCAAAATAGCTATTCTTTCCCAGGTTGATAATACTTTTTTCAAGAAATAGCCTGTTAGGTACCCTTATGTAATCTTCAGGCATATTATGTGTTTTGTCGAGCAACACGTAGAAGGTACCAATGTGTTTAACTTTTCCCTCGTCTTCGCCAATCTTAATGTAATCGCCAATTCTGAAAGGTTTTTTGCGAAGAAGTATCATCCACCCAAACACCAATAAAAGCACGTCGCGCACAGCAAAAGCCAGACCGGTGGCCATCAACCCCACAAAAAGAGTAATGTTGGCCAGTGACACTCCAAAATGGTTCAACATGAAAAGAACCCAAAGGGTATATAATGACCAACTGTAAATTTTTTTGTAAAAAATTCGCTCCTCAGGTTCATCGAAAAATTTTTTCACCCACCTGCCGGTAATTTTAAATAATACCGTTACTCCAAATAGTGTTGAAATAAAGAGCAGAATTGTGTTAATTGCCTGACTTATCATTTCCGGTAAAACAATAATCTCCCGCTGGTACATAATAAATACCACCAAAAACAATAAAAGTGCAAAAAGGGAGGCCTTTATGGAAAATGTCCAGAATTTAAATGGCTTTTCCCTGGTTCTGTTAGCAGCCATAGATCAGGTTTTTGTTTTCGTAATTAGAACTTCTGCCTTTGACAAAAATATGAGGCATTTAACTGTTAATTGGTTTCTGTGCCATTAAAAAACGAGGCTTACCATGTATATCGTTCCTTAGGGTAACTCCTTCAAATCCAGCTTTAAGGATGCATTGCGCAGTTTCTTCCGATAATTGTTCATTTATTTCAAAAAAAAGAAAACCTCCCGGTATAAGCCAAACAAAAGCCCTGGAACCAATCTTCCGGTAAAAAACCAAAGGATCATCATCAGGTACAAAAATAGCTACATGTGGTTCATTTTCAACCACGTTTTGTTTCAAAAAAGCTTTTTCCTTATTCAATACATAGGGAGGGTTACTTATCACCACATCGATACCTGAAATAGGAACGCTGTCGGTCAAAACATCGCATTTGAAAAATTTGACCCTTACCTTGTTTTTAATTGCATTAGCCCTGGCTACTGCAAGAGCGTCAGCAGAAATATCGCATGCAAAAACCCCTGCATTAGGCCAATTAGAAGCCATCGTTACAGCAATGCAGCCACTTCCAGTACCCACATCAAGAATTTTAATTCTGGCCATTGGGCTGAAGAATTCTTTTTTAAGCACTTCATGCACCCATTGAACAAGTTCTTCGGTTTCAGGCCGGGGAATGAGTACCCTTTTATCAACATTGAACAGTAAATCGCAGAACTGAACAATTCCGGTTACATATTGAACAGGCTCCTGTTCATTGAGCCTGGAAAGAATATTTTCCAGCTTTCGAAGATTTTTTATGTCAAAAGGCGTATTAGAATTTAAAATGCGAAAGGCTGGTTCTATGTTAAAAAAATGACCGAAAATAACCCGTGCCATGGCTTTGGCTTCATTTTCGGAATAACGGTTACAAAGTTCACCAAGAAACCATTTCCATGCAGTATCGATGGTTGACATAAAAGGGGCTGCAAAATGTTATTTTACTCAAAATCAGGGTATATCAAATACTTTGCCCGGATTTTTTTAAATGCCTCAAGTCCGGGTTGCCATGATTGGCGGATTTGATTTTCGTTTAGCCCTGCTTTTATTTGATTTCTGAGAATGTTACTTCCTGCAAGGCGGTCGAAGAAGTTGTTGAAAAACCGATCTTTATAAGGAAAATTTCTGTATGCATCTAAAAGGTACGACAGGTCTAACTGCCTTTTTGCCTGCAAATACCTGAGGGGAATAGTCCTAAGGTCTCTTCCGAAGCAGGTTTGGCTGAGCAAAGGAGGGTTAATGGAGGCAGGTACGCTTTGTGGAGTAAAGGTAAAACTGAACTTATCTTGTGGTAGTCCGGGGCTCCCGAATACCTGAAATGGGAATTCGGTACCCCTTCCAACGCTGATTGCAGTACCTTCGAAAAAACACAACGACGGGTAAAGGTAAATCGCCCTCATATTGGGAAGGTTTGGGGAAGGAGGAACTGGCAATTGATAGAAATCCGTCCGGGAGTAATTAGCAACAGGAATAACTTTAAGGTTTGCTTCAAGTTCGCCCCCGAGCCAGCCTTCACCGTTTATCATAAGAGCAAACTCGCCAATGGTCATACCATGCACAACAGGTACCGGGTGCATTCCTACAAATGAACTGAAGGCAAGGTCGAGCATTGGGCCGTCAACAAAATGCCCAATTGGATTGGGTCTGTCGAGCACCAAAACAGGAGTTCCTGCCCTGGCTGCCTCCTGCATTACGAGGGTCATTGTCGAAATGTAAGTGTAGAAGCGGGCGCCTACATCCTGCATATCAACCAGGATTACATCAATTCCTGCAAGTTCATCTTGTGTGGGTCGTCTTCGTGTGCCATAGAGGCTTATTACCATCACTCCTGAGCGTTCATCGAACCCGCTGGCCACCTTTGCACCATCGGGCGCAGTTCCTCTGAACCCATGTTCGGGGCTGAAAACTTTATCGACCTGAAAACCGGCATTTTGAAGCGAATCTACAAGATGTATATCGCGTATAAGCGAGGTATGATTACCCACCAATGCAATACGTTTTCCCTTTAAAAGCGGGAAATAAATATAAGTGCGCTCTGCTGCCGGAATTGCATGACTGGTTTTTTTCTCAACCTCAGATTCCGTCGCTGATATTTCCTTCGGACGGGCATTGGAACATGCAATTAAAAATGAAAACATAAGAAGCCAAGCCAAAAATAATTTTGTTGATATCATAAAAAGTTCCTTATTAAATTTCGCTTCATTTATTCCGGAGAACCATATCCAAACCTTCACGGGCTACTTTGCTTTATAAAGGTAAAAATAAAAGGGGAACTCGTGATTCCCCTTCAGTTGTGTCAGTAGTAGGTCTTCTAAACACCTTTTTCCGGTTCGATTGTAGTTTCCTGCCTGTTATCCGAATATGCCGGACATAATTCCCTTGTGCGGCATGATGAAAGGCTCAGAAAAACAATTGAAAGCAAAAAGACAACAGTAGTAATTCTTCTCATAAATCTATGTTTAATAATTAAAAAAAAATTATATATCTGCCTAAGCAAATGTATAACAAAATTATTAATTGGTAATAAAAAAACCTTTCCTCGGAGGCAACTTTGGAAAGGTTTTACCACATACCCTGTTAATTTTTTAAAATAAACATGGGCGTTGCTGTGGATGGCTTTAACACTTCAAGCGAGCGTGCATAATTTACAATGTTTTGAATTACCAAAGGGTCGGGAGAAAGGCTTTCTAAAGGCTCAAAAAATTCATAATCAATATCATTCAGACTATCAGAAAAAGCTACTTCTTTTTCCAAATCAATAATATCCGAGGCCCTTTTAATTGCTTCCAACTCTGCTTCGATAGTAAAAAATTGCTTCATTGAGTTATTATTTGTAAGACTTCCCTTTTGAGAAATTAACCACCTTCTGATATCAGAAATTGCGTTAAAGCAAACTTCTCCTGCAAGCTACTTAATATGGAACGGCTTTTCAAGGCATTTATTTTAACCTGGTTGCAGAAGATGGTCAACTTCAATTTAATTTATAAACGAAACAGTTTTTTCAATATTACCCAAAATATAAAAATTAGCTTGGCCGCCAAGGCGAAATGTTTAATTTTGTTTAAAACACGCAAAGAAATATGACGAGTAACAAACAAAAGCAAAGTTGAAAACAGCAAACCAGGTTGAAAATCTGACTTTACTTTTGAATTTGCATAAGTAAGAATGAATTTAAAATTGTAGCCAAAAAACTTACAAATCCAAGATTATGAATTTGCATGAATACCAGGGTAAAAGTATTCTGAAAAAATATGGTGTAACTATTGCTGAAAGCGTATTGATTGAAAATCCTGAAGATGCCAGAGCTGCAGCGGAAATGGTTTTCAAAAAAACTGGCATTAATGTCTGGGCCGTAAAAGCCCAAATCCATGCAGGAGGACGCGGCAAAGGAGGCGGGGTAAAGATTGCACGCTCTCTTGAGGATGTAGAATTGTTTGCACGGCAGATACTTGGTATGCAATTGGTTACACCTCAAACCGGCCCTGAGGGCAAACTGGTTAGAAAGGTATTGATAGAGCAGGGAATTTATTACACCGGAGTTGTTGCTCCGAAGGAATTCTATTTCAGTATCCTTATGAACAGGAATACTTCGCGAAACATGGTCGTGTATTCGCCAAGGGGAGGAATGAATATTGAAGAAGTAGCGGAGGAAACACCCGATCAGATATTTACCGAAGAAATAGACCCGAGGGTGGGTATTTTACCCTTCCAGTGTCGCCGTATTGCATTCAATCTGGAGCTATCAGGAAATTCATTTGTCAATATGGTTGACGTCATTCCAAAGATTTACAAAGCATTCATTAAAAATGATGCCAATTTGATTGAAATAAATCCGCTGTTTCGCACCTCAGATGAAAAAATACTTGTGGTCGACACCAAAATGGTAATTGATGATAATGCCCTTTTCCGCCACCCCGAAATTGCCGAAATGCGCGACTTTAATGAAGAAGACCCGATGGATGTGGAGGCTGCCAGGTTTAACCTCAATTATATAAGGCTAAACGGTAATGTTGGGTGCATGGTAAATGGAGCCGGACTTGCTATGGCTACCATGGATATAATAAAAGCCTCGGGTGGCGAACCGGCCAATTTTCTTGATGTAGGAGGTACGGCAGATGCAAAAAGAGTGGAAGAGGGATTCAGAATAATACTGAAAGACCCAAAAGTGAAAGCCATTCTGGTTAATATTTTTGGTGGCATTGTGCGGTGCGACCGGGTGGCAAATGGAATAGTCGAAGCCTGCAAAAACCTTGAAAAAATCAATGTGCCGGTAATAATCCGTTTGCAGGGCACCAATGCCGCTGAAGCGAAAGAAATTATTGACCAATCCGGTCTTTCTGTACTAAGCGCCACCCACCTGGAGGATGCTGCAACATTAATTTCGAATGTGTTGGTAAAGCATTAGAAATTAAGAAAGAGGACTATTTCAACATACTTGCTGAAAATTATACTGAAGAAGTATATTAATTGCTTTCAAATATTGCAAATATTGGTATCGGTTTGCTCGCTTTCAAGGAAATTCTTGTTGAATAACAGCATACTCAGTTTTCACTTTTTCCTATTAACAGTATAATGATGAAACGAGCATGATTCGTAAAACACAAACACGCATTAAAATTCATCATGCGAGTTTGCTTTCAGCGAGCCCTCCGGGGTTCATCCGACCTTAATTAAAAAATTATCTACGGATGAAAATTGAAGTCAAAAAAGCAGGAATGAATATTGAAAGAATGAATTTTATAAAATACGGCACACAATTGAGCTGACGGCTCCGCCAACTGAGCCAGACGGAGTTTGCATCTAACAATTCTTAACGTACGGGTCTCATACCCAGCAGCTCATCAAGAAGTGGGCGACCTTTCTTTTGCCTTGTCCCGCTGATAGCAAGGATACTGCCCGATGGCCGATCACTGTTTAATAAAGTTTATTTGTCTTCCTGAACTTTTTCAAGAGCTTAAACAACGTTGTGCCTGATGCTACGAACAAACTGAAAGTCAGTAATTATAAAATGATTATATTTGGAATATGATTACAAAGAGTGAAATATTATCCAAACTGGCTGAATTGAAACCAATTCTTTACAAGGAGTATGCTGTAAAAGAAATTGGTTTATTTGGATCCTATTCCGACGATTCCAATACAGGGGATAGTGACATAGACATCTTAATTGAACTTGAGAAACCAATTGGTTGGAAATTTTTCACATTGGAACTTTTTCTGGAAAAGGTTTTCAACAAGAAAATTGATTTGGTAACAAAAAATGCTTTAAAAGAGCAGATTAAAGACCAAATCCTCAAACAAGTAAATTTTGTATAGTGAAAAGGGAGAATCGTACATATATAATGTACCTCGAAGATATGAACTTAGCCATGGAAAGAATTGCAGAATACATCCATGGATATTCACTTGGCAAATTCAAACAGGATAATAAAACGGTTGATGCTGTCATCCGAAATTTCGAAATAATTGGAGAGGCATCAAAAAACTTACCGACGGAATTTAAAGAGAATCACCCTGATGTTCCCTGGAATGAAATGTATTTGTTGAGAAATAAAGTGTCACATGAATATTTCGGAATAGATTATGAAATCATTTGGGATGTGGCATCGAACCATCTTCCAGGGAACAGAAAACAAATTGAAGAAATCTTAAACACCGAAAAAAAGCAATAGTCACAATCGGGCAGACGGCTTTGCCGACAGGGCAAGACGGAGTTTGCATCTCACACCATTATACGTACGGGTCTCATACCCAGCAGCTCATCAAGAAGTGGGCGACCTTTCTTTTGCCTTGTCCCGCTAATAGCAAGGCTACTGCCCGATGGCCGAGCACTGTTGAATAAAGCTTATTTGTCCTCTTGAACTTTTTCAAGAGCTTTCAGCAAGTTAGGGCCAATGGTAGAAAACGGTCCATTGAGAGTATCGGGTTGTTCTAAAAATGACTATATTTGTAATATGAAGGCTATTAAAAATATCGAATCAAAAATTAACCAATTGACTCCGAGTTTGATTGGGGAGTTAGACCGGTATTTAGACTATTTGATCAACAAAAGAATTGTACGTAAGTCAAAAAGATTAAAACAAGATTGGGCTGGAGGGTTAAAGGATATTAATATGACTTCAATTGAATTACAGAAAAAAGCCCTTGATTGGAGACAAAAGTAAGATACCTGGTCGATACTAATGTGTGGCTTGAGCGGCTTTTAGACCAAGAGAAGTCAGATATAGTTTCAAAATTTCTCAATTTATCACCGATTGATTCTTTATTTGTCAGTGATTTTTCAATTCACTCAATTGGAGTCATACTATCAAGACTAAAGAAATACGTTGTACTTGAGAAATTCCTTAATGATTTGTTTGTAAATGGACAAATTGAACTATTATCTCTTTATTCGGTTGATCTATTAGATGTTGTCGAGAATATAAAGAAGTATAAATTTGATTTTGATGATTCATATCAATATACTGTTGCTTATAAGTTTGATTTGACAATCGTTACATTTGATAAAGATTTCAACGCCAAAGGAATAAAGAAAAAAACTCCCGAGGAAGTCATCAATAAATAATAACCACTAGCAATAATCAATTAGCCCTCCCTGCCATTGTTAACTGATGGGGAGCGCCTCTCACATCACTGTACGTAAAGGTCTTGTATAAAGCGCTTCATTAATATTTGGGGCGACTTTTCGTTTGCATTGTCCCGCTTATAGCAAGGCTACTGCCCGATGGCAGGGCAGTAAACCACCGTTCGACTGAACTCACGGCAGGCCGTTCGACTGAGCTCACGGCAGGCCGTTCGACCGAGCTCACGGCAAGCCGTTCGACAAAACTCACGCCGAAGCGTTCGACTGAGCTCACGCCGCGGCCTTGCGGCTCGCTAACACTTCCCGGCGTTGCCTAGGTGTGTAAGGGACTTCCACCTACTTGAAAAATACACACTTGATGTTTTTACCCTTTATAAAGTTTATTTGTATTTTTGAACTTTTTCAAGAGCTAACAGCAAGTGTGCGCTGCTGCTTATTTAGGGCGCACACATCATGTATAAGCCTTGGTTTTTAGGTGTGCATGTTCTTTGGGTTATTTTGTACTATCTTGACCACACAGCACTTTGGCCGCGAAAACGGCTTATACACGCGGGGTTAATTTAAGTTAATTGCTACTTTTACCAATGATTTCACTGTCAGGTGTTGAACAAACCCGATTGAAATTAGTGAATTATTTATTTTTTTGGATTTTAACCTATTAAAGCAATTCTGATGAAGTCAACGGTATTCAGAGAAAAACATATTGAAATGGGAGCCAAAATGGTCCCATTTGCCGGGTTCTATATGCCAGTTCAGTTCGAAGGAGTTAACATTGAACACGAAACTGTGCGAAATGCATTAGGGGTATTTGATGTATCGCACATGGGCGAGATTTGGGTCGAAGGGCCTAATGCAACCAGGCTGATACAGAGGGTAAGTTCAAACGATACAACCTTGCTTTTCGACGGGAAGGTGCAGTACGCCTGTTTTCCTAATCATAAGGGGGGTATTGTTGACGACTTTCTTGTGTATCGTTTCAATGAGGAAAAATACCTGTTGGTGGTTAATGCTGCAAATATTGAAAAAGACTGGATGTGGATAACCGCTCAAAATATAGGAATAAACGCTGACCTAATTAATGCATCCGACAGCATTTCGCAATTAGCTATCCAGGGACCTTTTGCTCTTAAGGCCATGCAAAAGCTTACGTCAGAAAAAGTTGAAGACATGCATTATTACACATTCAAAGTTTTGAAGTTTGCCGGCGTTGATGGCGTAATCTTTTCGACAACCGGTTATACCGGGGCCGGCGGATGCGAAATCTATTTTAAGAACAAGGACGGTTTGAATATTTATGAGGCAGTTCTATCGGCTGGAAAAGAGTTTGGGATAAAACCTATAGGGCTTGCTGCACGCGATACACTGCGCCTCGAAATGGGTTTCGTGCTCTACGGCAACGACATTAACGATACCACATCGCCCATCGAAGCAGGTCTTGGATGGGTTACAAAATTTCCTGAAGGCAAGGATATGATAAACCGCGAAGCATTGCTGAACCAGAAAAACAATGGAGTAAACCGCAAACTTGTTGGCTTTAAAATGACAGACAAAGGTATTCCCAGGCCGAATTATATCATTTTAAACGAAAAGGGCGAAACCCTGGGTGAAGTAACTTCAGGCACCATGTCGCCAATGCTTAAGGTTGGAATTGGAATGGGTTATGTGAAAAGTGCCTTTGCCAATATTGGCAGCACTATTTACATTGACATCCGTGGAAAATCACACCAAGCTGAGGTTGTAAAAATGCCGTTTTACAAACCATAATCGCCTGGTTTTTTCAGGCCAGATGCCATTAATATTTTGCTTTTTGCTACCATGTACAACGAAACTGGAAAATACAGCATCGAAGTTTGTTTTTCGCCGCTATCGTGGCCATTATTCGAGAAGGAAAATGCAGTAATTGTTATCACTGATATTTTCAGGGCTTCAACTGCCATTTGTACTGCATTTCACTTCGGAGTAAAATGCATTATTCCTGTTGCCGAAATAAGTGAAAGCGAAGCTTATAAAAAAATGGGTTTCATAGTAGCAGGAGAACGCGATGGTAAAAAGCTCGAATGTGCCGATTTTGGTAATTCGCCTTTCAATTTTATGGACCCGTCTTTGAAAGGTAAAACCATTGTTCTCAATACAACCAACGGAACACAGGCTATAAATGCAGTTTCTAATGGAAACAATCATGTTGTAATCGGATCATTTTTAAACCTTGGTTCTGTAGTTCGTTATGTTGCTGAGCAAAGGAAAAAAGTGGTGGTTTTTTGCTCGGGTTGGAAAAACCGGTTCAGCATTGAAGATACTCTTTTTGCGGGAGCCCTTGTCGAATCACTTATAGATTACGGTAAATCCGATTTTCATACTATTTGCGATTCGGCCATTGCAAGTTTTGACCTGTGGCTTTCAGCTAAAACTGATCTTCCTGGGTATATTGAAAAGGCAGCTCACAGGCATCGGCTTCGCAAAATGGGGCTTGACGATATTCTTGAGTTTACATTTCAAATTGATTATACAGATGCGGTTCCTGTGCTGAATGGCAGGGAACTCGTAAATGCAAAGGCTTTTCATTAATTATCTTTTAAAATGAGAAACCTTCTGACAAAAGGAACTAAATCCAGCAAAGGCAAAAAAACATTTTTGCGCCCTGGCGGATTGAATTTGCCGGCTTTATTATTGGCTGCCTTCATTAGTCTTTTGCCTGCACTCGATAGCCATGGGTTTGGGTTTAATGCCCATCGCCGCATTAACCGGATGGCTGTTTTCACCCTTCCCCCTGAAATGATCGGCTTCTTCAAAAAGCATATTGAGTACCTGTCGGAGAGGTCCATCGATCCGGATCGCAGGGCTCATGCAGTACCTGGAGAGGCGCCAAGGCATTATATCGACATGGAAAACTTCGGAAGTGAGCCTTTTAAGATTGTTCCGAGAAGGTGGGATGAGGCCGTTGAGAAATTTACCCAGGATACCCTGCTGCTTTACGGTGTCCTCCCCTGGCACATAAATGTAATGATGGGCCGTCTTACACGGGCATTCATCGATCAGGATATTGAAGGTATCCTTTACAATGCTGCTCATATAGGACATTATATTGCCGATGCCTGTACTCCGCTTCATACAACAAAGTTTTATAATGGCCGGGTCCCCAAGGAACGGGGGATTCATGCTCTGTGGGAAACACGGATACCCGAAATGCTGGCACAGGATTTCGATTATTTTGTAGGCCGAGCCGGTTACATTCCTTCACCACGCGATAGGGCATGGGAACTCGTTGAAATTAGCCATAACCAGGTAGGTTTTATTTACCAGATATACGATAGCCTAATGACCAAGTTTACGGCCGACCAGATTTTTGTTCACGAAATGCGCGGGCAGGTTAGTATGAGGTATTTCTCGCGCGAATTTGCACTCGCGTTGCACCATGGCATGGATAAAATGGTTGAGCAGCACATGAGACTTGCAGTAAAGTCGGTTGGTGATTTTTGGTACACTGCCTGGGTAAATGCAGGCCAACCGGATCTTTACAAGCTCGAAACCCGGGCGATAAGCCGCCGTCACCGAAGAATGATGGAACGTGAACAACGAGCCTGGGATCAAATTGAACAACCTGTTGGGAGAACCTACCAGGAATAACCTGGAATAGTTCTGTAAAAATCCAAAACTTGATAATTACGCCATGTTTTTCAGGTTATTCCTGAATAAAACGATAAATAAACCAGTTATTAGAATGTAAGCAAGCAGCGTTCTAAAGAGCCAAAAAAAGGAAACTTCCAGAAAGATAAAGGGAAGCAACAGGAAAAGGAAAATCGAAATCGAGAAAACCCAAAACCCAGCCTTTACTTTGTTCCATAGCTGTATTATTCCAAAAAAAGTGAAAACAGCAAGGAGAAACCCCAAGGCGCTGACAATTTGCCTGCTCACAAGCCTGAGATCTTCAGGGAATAATTCAATCCTGAACCCATCCAATACGCTAGGTTGCCCTAACCCATTCAAAAGAATAAAAATAGAATACACCAAAGTAAATCCACCAAAAACAAAAGCAAACACACACAAAACTTTAAACGACAGAGTTTTTTCCTGATTGGTCATACCTCTATTAGCATTCATAGGAGCTTTTTTAAAGTTCGTTATAAATGTAACGAAGTTTTAACTAAAAATCAAGGAGAAATTTACAAAAAAGCTATTTTTCTATAAACCAGGCAGGATCATACTCCATCAGGAATCTCCGCGACTTCTCCATTTCGTGATAAAAAACCAGGTCGTTTTCAATAAAAGGTACATTTTCGCGGAATTTACCCAATAATTTTTGAAGTGTTGGCGATGACTTTTTGAAATCGCGAAATTCGAACGCCTGACAGGCATTCAACAACTCAATAGACAGCAGTTTTTCAAGGTTTTCGACAATCTTCCAGGTTTTAACGGCTGCATTTGCGCCCATGCTCACATGGTCTTCCTGCCCCTGGCTCGAATCGATCGAATCGACCGAGGCTGGCGTGCAAAGTTGTTTGTTCTGGCTAACAATGGAAGCCGCTGTGTACTGCGGAATCATGAAGCCGGAGTTAAGACCGGAATTTGATACGAGAAAAGAAGGAAGATTTCGAACGCCTGAAATAAGCCTGAAAACCCTTCTTTCGGATATGCTGCCTAATTCGGATAGCGCTATTCCGAGAAAATCAAGTGCAATTGCCAGTGGTTGCCCATGAAAGTTTCCTGCAGAAATTATCCTGTCGTCTTCGGGAAAAAGTGTCGGGTTATCTGTAACAGCATTTACTTCATTTTCGAATACCCTGGCCACGTAGGCTATGGCATCTTTTGATGCCCCATGCACCTGTGGCATGCAACGAAATGAGTATGGGTCCTGAATATGGTTTTTCTGACTATTTATAAGGCTACTTTTTTCCAATATGGCAAGTAAACGGACGGCAGTTTTAACCTGCCCCTCATGGTGACGTATTTCGTGAACTTTGAAATAAAACGGTTCAACGCTTCCTTCGAAGGCTTCGAGCGACATAGCTCCAATAAGGTCGGCCCAGAATTCCAGTTGAAATGACTTGATCAGGCACATTGAGCCAACCGCCGACATAAACTGAGTTCCATTAAGAAGGGCCAGTCCTTCTTTTGCTGCCAGCTCAAGGGGCTTCCAATCCATGATTTTAAGCATTTCGATGGAGGGAATTTTTTTACCACGAAAATTAACATCACCCAAACCCATAAGGGGCAATGAAAGATGTGCCAGAGGTGCAAGGTCGCCTGATGCTCCAAGAGACCCCTGGTCGAAAATCACAGGCAGCACATCATGATTAAAAAAGTCAACCAGGCGATTGACAGTTTCGAGGCGAACCCCGGAATACCCATAGGAAAGGGATTGAATTTTAAGGAACAACATGAGCCTTACCCATTCCAGGGGTATCTCCTCTCCCATACCACAAGCATGCGACATTACCAGGTTTTTTTGCAATGTACCCAATTCTTGTGGCGAAATACTTTTGTTGCACAATGATCCAAAGCCTGTGGTAACACCGTAGATGGGCTCCTGCTGGCTGGCAATTTTTTCGTCGAGATACCGGCGGCATTCAGTTATTTTAATTTTTGAAACTTCAGAAAGGCCAATTTTTATTTGGCCCTGGGCTGCTTTATTAAGAAGATCAAAACCTATGCGGTCGGGACTTATATGATGTATTTCCATTTCCTGAATTAGTGTTGGACTTTAGAAAGTGTTTCGATGAGCTGTTGTTCGGTAACCTGCTGTTGCTGGCCTGTAATCATTGATTTAAGCGAAAATACTCCCTGGTTAATTTCGGCTTCGCCGGCAAGAAGTACAAAGGGAATTTTGTTTTTATCGGCGTAAAGCAATTGCTTTTTCAACTTTGCAGGCTCAGGATACATTTCGCAGCTTATTCCGTTTTCACGTAGTTTTTGAAGCATCGGCAGGCAGTAATTTTGTTCGCGCATTCCAAAATTGACTGCAAGCAGCCGGGTAAAAGATCCAATACAATCAGGAAACAGGTTGAGTTCATTCATTACATCGTAAATCCTGTCGGCCCCGAAGGATATTCCAACCCCCGAAACTCCGGGCAATCCAAAAATGCCTGTTAGGTCATCGTAGCGACCTCCACCGCAGATACTCCCCATGTTAGCATCGGCAGATTTTACTTCAATAATGGCTCCCGTGTAATAGTTCAGACCCCTGGCCAGGGTATGGTCAAATTCGAGTTGGCAGGTATGCGGAGTTACTGAGGCAAGACTGAAAACTTCTGCTATTTCCTCTATTCCTTTCAACCCAATTTCAGATTCAATAAGCAGATTCCTTAAAACACCAAGTTTTTGCTGGTTGTCGCCTTTCAGGCTAAAAACCGGACCCAATTTGTTTACGGCGTTCTCATCGAATCCCCGTCTTGTCAGCTCCTCACAAACATTATCATAACCAATTTTATCGAGCTTGTCGATGGCAACGGTAAGTTCAGTCAATTTGTCCTCATAACCAACATATTTTGCTATGCCGGCAAGAATTTTACGATTATTCAATTTGATAACAACCGTGATTCCAAGGTCCCGAAACACATTATCGATGATTTGGATGATCTCCGCTTCGTTAAGCAGCGAGTTGCTCCCCACAACGTCGGCATCGCACTGAAAAAATTCCCTGTAACGTCCCTTCTGCGGGCGGTCTGCCCGCCAAACCGGCTGTATCTGATAACGCTTGAAAGGAAAGGTAATCTCGTTTTGGTATTGTACCACATAACGGGCAAATGGCACAGTGAGGTCGTAACGCAGCGCTTTCTCTGATATCCTCGACGAAAGCAGAGATGAATTACGGTTCTGCCACTCGGTTTCGTTAACTTTTGAGGCAAAATCTCCTGAATTTAAAATTTTAAAAATCAACCTGTCACCCTCATCTCCATATTTTCCAAGCAAAGTCGAAAGATTTTCCATGGCTGGAGTTTCGATTGGCTTGAATCCATGTAATAGAAAAACCCTTCGAATGGAA
>DATIKK010000079.1:0-7587 GCA_035477635.1 Bacteroidales bacterium
GCCCGCACCGACTTTCCTGAAGTAAGTATGGGCTTGGGATTTGTTACCGGGTTCCTGATTTATTTGTTTATTTTCCTTTTTGGATCGCAGGTCTTAAGGGGTGTACTCGAAGAAAAAACCAACCGGATAGTTGAGATTATAGTATCAAGTGTAAAGCCTTTTCAGCTCATGATGGGCAAAATAGTCGGGGTTGGACTGGTTGGCCTTACACAGTTTCTAATCTGGGTGGTTTTAACATTTGCCATAGTTACAACGGTTCAGAGTGCGTTTCCCGATACTTTTCGATTCACCCCTGAGGAAGAGGTTTATGTAACAGGCGCTCAAACACTTGACCCGGCAGAGTTGCAACAGCAACTGGAAGCCGCCCAGGCACAAAACACATTTGCGGGTCAGATACTTGAAGGGTTGGCTGCCATAAATTTCCCAGTCATAATTCTCTCTTTCCTGTTCTTTTTCCTTGGCGGATATTTGTTGTATGCTGCAATGTTTGCGGCTATCGGATCGGCAGTTGACAACGAAGCAGATACACAGCAGTTTATGATGCCGGTTACAATACCGCTTATATTTGGGATTATTATGATGCAGGCAGTTCTGGAAAATCCTGACGGCCCATTGGCTTTCTGGCTTTCGATAATACCATTGACATCGCCAATAATCATGATGGTGCGCATTCCATTTGGCGTGCCCTACACGGAAGTAGCCCTTTCGGCAGCATTGCTTATTGCAGGGTTCTTCTTCGCAACCTGGATGGCTGCTAAAATATACAGGACAGGCATTTTGATGTACGGCAAAAAGATAGATTATGCCGAACTATGGAAATGGATAAGGCATAAATAATCCTGGCGGAAAAAAACCTTCCACCTTTTGTAATAGCTTGGTCAGACAAAACAATTAACTTAGGAAATACTCTGTCTGATTGCCTGGGGTTCGAGGCTTGTCAATCCTTTTATGTCGATAGGTTTGCCTGTAAGGGCGCTTCTTCTGGCAGCAATTCCGGGAAGCACCGACATTACACCATCGCGCATGGTAGCCTTCTGTCCAAGAGGATCGGGTTTATCAGGATTTACAAACAGATGGTTCATCATCAGGGCATCACCCCCCCAGTATCCGTCATCCACCAGATTTACCCTGAAAATTTGAGGTTTGCGGTCGGTAAAACGTTCAATTGGAGTAAACACCATCTCGGCGTAATCCTTAACCGGATAGCCCTCCAAGCGCGCTTCGAGGCGGCCTTTGGTGCCGTTGAATGCAATCCAATACCCGTCGAAATCAGTGTCGCCAGTAAGAGAATAGTTGAGCAGTGTGCCATTCATATATCTAATTACGGCCGAATGTCTTTCGAAAGTATCAATGTTTCTGCGGAAAACACAGTTGTCTCTGATATATCCGTCGTAATGCTCATTGTCAACATAAAGCCCCTTTAGAAGCGGTTGTTGAAGAATATCCCAATAATATGGACATTTGGCAGTGTGCTGGCAGTCGCGGCAATTTTTTCCCCGAAAGGTGCCGCTCCTCCCAAACCGGTCGAGGTATGAATGAGCATAAACCTGCTGTGGTTCTGAATTCAGGAACCAGTTTACAAGGTCGAAGTGATGTGAAGATTTATGGATCCAAAGGGAGCCTGAATGTTGCATTTCGCCATGCCAACGTTGCATGTAGCGGTTCAAATGGCTGTGGTTGATATTCCAGTGAAAATCGACCGTATTGATCTGGCCAACCAGCCCGCCCATAAGAAGTTCTTTCATTTTGGCGCGATAAGGCGGGTACCGGTAGTTGAAGGTTACGATCATTTTTCGCCCGGTTCGCTGTTGCACGTCGATAATAGCCTGAGCCTTGTGCTCATCGGTAGTAAGGGGTTTTTCGCATATTATGTCACAACCCATTTCCATGCCGGTTACTATGGCTTCGTGGTGAACCGAATCAACTGAGGCTATGATCAAAGCGTCGGGTTTTTGTTTGCTTATCATTTCCCTGAGATCGGTAAAAACAGGACAGCCTGCGCCAACAAAACCATCCGCAAAGCGGAGTCTTCCTGGATTAACATCCATCATTCCTACCAATTCAACATAGTCGCCGTAATCGCGCAGCATTTCGCGGCCAAACAGCATCACACCACGTATGCCGGTACCAACTATACCAAGCTTTATCTTCCTTTTTACAGGCGTTGGTTCTTCAGATTTGGATGCAAGTCCTGCCAGGGGACTAACCATCATGACACCTGCCGCCATTCCGGCATTTGCAAGAAATTTTCTTCTATCCATTGCTTATAATCTAACCACTTTGGGCTCGAGTGAAGTCAAACCCTTGATTTCTATTGGCATACCTGTAATTGAACTTCTCCTTGCCGCAACCCCGGTAAGAACTGACATTACTCCATCGCGAAGCGTTGCCTGTTGATTTAGCGGGTCGGGCTTATCGGGATCTTTGAACAATTTGTCCATCATAATTGGATCGCCTCCCCAGTGCCCGCCTGGAGTAAAATCGACGCGGTAAATTTTTGGGGTCTTATCGGTAAATCGCTCAATGGGAGTAAACACCAGTTCGGCAAAACCTTTGCCCGGGTAACCTTCAATACGGGCCTCGAGCCGCCCTTTGGTGCCGTTAAAGGCAATCCAATATCCATCAAAGTCGGTGTCGCCCGTAAGCGAGTAATTTAGCATTGCTCCATTGGCATATCTTACAACAGCAGCATGGCGCTCGAAAATATCTATTTGGCGTCTGAATACGCAATTGTCCCTGATGTAACCGTCGTAATGTTCGTTGTCCACGTAAAGGCCTACGAGCAGCGGGTCTTTTGTAATGTCCCAGTAGTAAGGGCAGCGAGCGGTGTGGCGGCAGTCGCGGCACTTGTTTCCGCGGAATGGACCGCGTCTTCCGAAACGGTCAAGCGAGGCATAAGCGAAGACTTCTGTTGGTTCGGAGTTAATAAGCCAGTTTACCATATCGAAGTGATGGGTGGCCTTATGAACCCAAAGGGTTCCTCCTTTCAAGGTAAGCCCGTGCCAACGCTGCATGTAGCGCATAAGGTGGCTGTGATTTATGTTCCAGTGAAAATCAATGGTGTTGATGTTGCCAATAAGGCCTCCCACAAGCAACTCCTTCATTTTGGCCCTGTAGGGTGGATACCGGTAATTGAACGTAACAATGATGTCGCGCCCTGTTCTCTCCTGTGTGTCGATAATTATCTGCGACTTATGCTCATCTATTGTCAAGGGCTTTTCGCAAATTATATCACACCCCATTTCCATCCCTTTAACAATAATTTCGTGATGGGAAGCATCGTCAGAAGCAACAATTAATACATCTGGCTTTTGGTTTTTAATCATTTCCTCAAGATTGGTGTAGATGGGACACCCGGCACCAATGAAACCATCAGCAAACCTAAGCCTGCCAGGATTAATATCAACCAGTGCAACCATGTTGATATACTGGCCATAATCGCGCATCAAATCCCGGCCAAACATATTTACCCCTCTTATGCCTGTCCCAACAAGGGCAAACCTCCTTTTTGTTCTGGTTGCTTTTTCGGGTGATGGTTGCCCGGAGACCCCTGCCAGAGGGCTTACCAACATAGCCCCGGCTGCAAGGCCAGCGCTCGCAAGAAATTTTCTTCTGTCCATTTTTTGTTGTCGTTTTGTTTAAAAATGAATGAATTGCGTTATGTGGGGTAATGATTTTGGTTTTTTGGTAAAAGTTTAATCCAATGTCATCAGTTCTCAGAATTAAGTGCCCAAATTAGTTTATTTTTTTTAAATTTTGACGCTCTTGGTCAATTTTAAGTTTAGTTAACAAATATTTCTGGCATATGTGCAATAAGTGGATATATTGCACAATTTTGCGCTGACTTGCACAAAATCCAAAACTGATCCATTCACAAAATTTGGCCTAATTTGTTTTTTAGCAACAGCCATTTAAACTTTGCATGAATACTATTACCAATATCATTAATTTTGAAAAAATTCAAATACCCAGCAGGAAATGGCCCGGATACTTGTTATTGATGATGAACGAAGCATTCGTAATACCTTAAAAGAAATACTGGAGTACGAAAAGTTTGAGGTGGAGGTAGCCGAAGATGGTTTCGAAGGCCTTGAAAAAATGGAACAAAACCGTTTCGACCTTGTTCTGTGCGACATCAAAATGCCCAGAATGGATGGTATAGAGGTGCTTGCTAAAATTCATGAAAAGGACTCAGATGTTACGGTAGTTATGATTTCGGGGCACGGCTCCATCGAAACCGCAGTCGAAGCCATAAAAAAAGGGGCATACGATTTTATCTCCAAACCCCTCGATCTGAACCGGCTTTTGATTACAATACGCAATGCCACCGATAAAACCAGGCTGGTAAGCGAAACCAAGGTGTTGAAACGCCGTGTTAGCAAAACCTTCGACATGATAGGCAACTCAGAAGCTATGGGCAGGATTAGGGAGTTGATCAACCGCGTGGCGCCTACCGATGCAAGGGTGTTTATAACCGGGCAAAACGGAACAGGCAAAGAGTTGGTGGCAAGGTGGCTGCACGAGTTGAGCAATCGTTCAAAAGGGCCTTTTGTTGAAGTAAACTGTGCAGCAATACCTTCCGAACTAATTGAGAGTGAGCTTTTTGGACACGAAAAAGGTTCGTTCACATCGGCCATTAAGCAGAAAAAAGGCAATTTTGAGGTAGCCACAGGCGGAACCCTTTTCCTCGACGAAATAGGCGACATGAGCCTGGCTGCCCAGTCAAAGGTATTGAGGGCACTCCAGGAAAATAAAATAATGCGGGTTGGCGGAGAGAAGGACATACCAGTTGATGTTAGAGTAGTTGCTGCAACAAATAAAAATATTCATAAGGAAATTGAACAAGGCAATTTTCGCGAAGATTTATACCACAGGCTGAGTGTTATACTGATTCATGTACCCTCGCTCAACGAGCGCACAGAAGATATTCCGCTATTGGCCGACCATTTTCTGGCTCAGGTGCTGTCGGAACAGGCTATGCCTCCAAAAGCGTTTACCAGCGATGCCTACGACGAATTGATAAAAATAAATTGGACAGGAAACATACGGGAACTTCGCAACGTGGTGGAACGGCTCGCCATACTTTGCGACAGGGAAATTACCGGCGATGATGTGCTCACTTACGCACAGCCTTTCAGTAATTTAAAAAAATTACCTGACCAGGCCCGCCGCCAGTGAGTGGGTTTTTGCAAATTGTGGCTTCCAGGTTCGGCGATTTGAGGATTCTTAGTTTACTAAATGCACCAACTCAGCCGCCCGGCTTCTGATTATTTCCCATGCCCTTTGCACATGTTTTTCGGTGGTGGTACGCGAGCCAATAGCTACACGGATGGTATATTTTCCGTTGAGGCTGGTGTGTGTTAAAAAAACCTCTCCTGAGGCATTGATTCTTTCCAGCAGTTTGCGATTGAGGAGGTCGAGTTGTCCCTCGTCCAGATTGCCCGGGTTAAACCTGAAGCACACTAAACTTAGACTCACCGGGGCAAGAATTTCAAACCTGCAATCGGCTTCCATCAATTGAGATAGTTGTTTGGCAATTCGCACATGTTCGCGCACCATTGCCCGGATGCCTTCTACCCCATAACTTCTGATAACAAACCACAGCTTGAGTGCCCTGAACCTGCGGCCAAGCTGAATACCCCAGTCGCGGTAATTGCGCACCTGCATGTCGGCATCTGTTTTCAGGTATTCGGGATGGATACTGAAAGTTTGTAGCAATGCTGCCGTATCCTTCACATAATAAGCCGAGCAGTCGAAGTTGGTCATCATCCATTTGTGAGGGTTAAACACAAATGAATCCGCCATTTCCACCCCGTCCATGAAGCCACGCAATTCAGGCACCACAGCCGCGGTCCCGGCAAAAGCGGCGTCAACATGCAACCATATTCCATGCGCTATGCAAACACTGGCAATTTCTGCCACATGATCCATTGCCATTGATGAAGTGCTGCCAAGAGTTGCAACCACGCAACAAGGAGTAAATCCGGCGTCTAAATCGGCTTCAATGGCTTTTCGAAGCGCCTCAGCATTCATTGAAAAATCCTGAAGGGTTTCAACCAGATGAAGATTTTCTTTTCCAATTCCTGCAATCTTCACCCCTTTTTCGATGCTCGAATGGGTTTCGGAGGTGCCATAAACCCGGAGTTTTTGTGTTAGTCCTTTACGGTTTGAGTCAAATCCGGTCTTTTTTTCACGCGCAGAAAGTAATGCACAAAGAGTGGCTGTTGAGGCTGTATCCTGTATCACCCCGGTGAATGTTTCGGGCAAGCCAATCATCTGCCGGAGCCATTCCATAACAATTTCCTCAAGCTCGGCAGCAGCGGGCGAAGTTTGCCAGATCATGCACTGGGCACCCAGCCCTGCGGTAAGCAACTCTGCCAAAACAGATGCCGGACTGTTATTGGCCGGGAAATAAGCCATCCAGCCCGGATGCTGCCAGTGTGTAATACCAGGCATGATCTTCTCCCTGAAATCGCGAAAGATCTCATCCATTGACTCGCCTTCCAAAGGAGGCGACCCTGGTATGAGCCTTTTGATATCGCCGGGCGAAACAGATGGCTTTACAGGCAAATTCTCAATATTCTCAAAATAACCGGCCAGCCAGTCAATGAATTCGTAGCCCTGTTTCCGGAACTCATTCGTGTCCATGGGTTGAGATAGAATAAGTTAGGTTTCTGTTCTAATTGAATGAAAACAAGCATGCTTAGACATTACCAATGTCAAAAAACCTAAAAAGGCAAATCTGCATCCTCACTAAACGACGTTGTGGGCGGTTCGCCCGGCGGAGGAAGTTCATCTCCTTGCCTTGCAGTATTGTCTTTGTTTTTCTCTATTTTCCATGCCTTGACTGAGGTAAACCATTTGCCGTTGTATTCGCGGCTTTCGATATCTATTGAGGCAGTAACCTGCTCGCCAACCTGCAGGTTAGCCTGGTCAATCTTGTCGCCCCAAAGTCCGATGCATATTTTTCTGGGATATTGCCCGGGCGCTTCGAGTATAAAATCCAATCTACGCCAACCTCCGCCACGGCCTTCGCCCTGCTGCTCGGGTAAAATCTGGTAAACCTTTCCGCTTATTTCCATTGTGTATTTAAATTGTTAATCTGTGGATACTTTTTCTTTTTCTTAAAAGTTCCAACCCCTTTCTTCTGATTCGCTAACACTTTTCTTTGCTGGCTTTTAATGCTAAAGCCCCTGCCACATATTGTGCAACCTTTTGATTGAACTCCTGCTGAATGCGCCTCACCAGCAGCAAATCTGTTCTGTAGCTGAACTCATCTACCCTGAATGCCGGTAAAACCTTTCGCGAAGTCCCTGTAATAAAAACGCCGTCGAACTCCGGCAGGCGCCTAACCGGAACTTTTTCTTCCCTGAGGGCGATACCCAGTTGGTTGCACAATAAGGTTACATGCTTATAGGTAATGCCGGGCAAAATGTCGTGCAATGGCGGAGAAATCACCTGCTCGCCTTTTACAAAAAATACATTCGACCTGCTCCCTTCTGTTATGCAATTTTCTGCATCAACGAGCAAGGTTTCATATACATCGCTTTGCTGTTTAGCAAGGTTGACGCTGCTTCGCAATTCTTT
>DATIKK010000080.1:0-13967 GCA_035477635.1 Bacteroidales bacterium
TAATCAGGGTTTAAAGTAAAAGTATTCCCGTCGTCGGGGTTGTCGGGGTTAAGCCCGTTGTTGATTTCCCACTGGTCGCAAACGCCATCATTATCTTTATCAATTGGAGCGGTTCCTCCTGTAATTTGCGGCCAGCCACCCACCTGCTCCTGGCTGTCAATTATTCCCTTGTTGCCAAATGTATATGTTCGCCCTTTGATCTCTTCAATAATCCTTTCGTCGGTGGCATCACGCCGCAGACTGGCGCCAGCTCTCAGCAGCAGTACTTCATATTGAATGCGTGGCCTTTGGGCATTGTGTAGATTATTTGGCACAAAGGGTTCTTTCATCCTAACCCCCTCATTGGCTTCTTCTGGTAAAGTAACGTTTTGCCAGCCTGCACGGATAAATCTGTTGTTGGGGTTAGCAATGACATTGTCCCGGAGGTAGAACTGCCCAACAGGCGCATAGGCTTCAAGAATCTCATCACGGTTGGCCTGGCGTGTTGCAGGTCCGGGAATAAAAATATTGCCGGCAACGATGTAGCGCCCGCCTTCTCCTCCATAAATGGCTTTGTCGCCCCAGTTGTATATCAGGTTGTTGATCAGTTCGGTGGTTTCGATCCCACCGGGAGGGTTTTCCCTTGTTCCGTTGAGCCTGGGGTTGCGGCTGTTGTGATGGGCAATAATATTATTGAGGAATGAGGCGTTTCGTCCTCCCCAGATACCTCCGTAGCCGTGGGCACCTTTATAGTGCACCGAATTATTCAGACTTTCGCTGATAATTGACCATTGCAGGGTAAAATATTCGTTGTCGTAAAATGATGCAACCTCGTCGGTAGCCCAACTAAAACTGCAATGGTCAATGATAATATCCCTTCGGTTAAAGCCCGTAAGGGCATCCAGAACTATTCCGGCCAAATCGCCCGGCCTGAAACGGATAAATCTGATAATTACGTTGTTGGCTGCTAATTGTACCGGGTGTCCTTTTATGGTAATGCCTTGTCCGGGAGCGGTTTGCCCGGCAACAGTAAGGTTACCATGCCGTATGCGGATTCTGCTTTGCAACTCTATCGTGCCCGAGACCTCAAACACTACGGTTCTTGGACCTGAAGCTTCGAGCGCATGGCGCAGGCTGCCCGGACCACTGTCGTTGAGGTTTGTTACCTTTATTACCTGACCTCCCCGCCCTCCGCTGGTATATCTGCCGCCTCCTTCAGCTCCGGGAAATGCTGGAATGCGCCGCTCTTGCTGGTGGGAATATCCTTCCACCGTTTGAATGAAAAGCAATAACCCAATGAGGGTAATTCTGAAAGTACCAAAAATAAAAACTTTGATTGAAGACAAATATATCATAAACCTTCCGGGTATTAAATTCATAAGTATATTGCTGTGCAAACGCGCAACAGGCCACAACACAAAAATTGCCATATAAATTTACAATCAGGCTGAAATTTAGGTTATTCAAATTGTGCTCACTTGCAAACAATTTGAATCATCAGCCTAAATCTGTGAAGAAAATTCAGTTGGAGTCATATGGTAGAACTTCCGGAATGCTCTACTGAACGAATTGGGGTGCTCAAATCCTACCATATAGGCTACTTCCGAGATGGATATTCTCTGCTGAAGCAACTGCCCGGCCCTCTTTAACCTGTATGAATCAATGATTTCTTTGGGCGACAACCCGGTAATCTGTTTTATTTTTCTGGAAAAATGACACCTGCTAAGGAAAAAAAGCTGGCTCATGCTCTCTACATCAAAGTCGGAGTTGGAAACATTTTCCTTAAGAACTTCCTGTATCTTTCTGAGCATTTTGCCATCTTCTGAAATGTCTTCAATTTCGTTAGGTTGTGTTATCAGGTCGCGTATCACCTTTTTACGGGTTGTTTCCCTTGCTTCAAGAAGGTTTTTGATCCGCATTATCAGGTAATCTGAGCTAAATGGCTTTTCAATGTAAGCATCTGCGCCGGTCTGATACCCCTCTAACTTATGGTCGGGCAAAACCCTGGCCGTAAGCAAAATTACCGGAATGTGATTGGTCGCCAGGTTTGATTTTAATCTCCTGCAAAGCTCTTTACCGTCCATTTCAGGCATCATCACATCGCTTATGATAAGATCAGGCTGATGATTTTCTGCTTTCTTATAGCCCGAAATGCCATTACCTGCCTCTATTATCTCAAATTCTGACTCAAGCAGGCACCTTAACATATCCCGAATTCCCAGCTCGTCTTCAACTATCAACACAATGGGTTTTTCATTTCTGCTGTTCGAAAAGCCGCTCTCTTCATTTGAATCGGACTTGTGGTCGTCGTCATACCAAGGGTTTTGAGTCATGTTATTTACTTCCCATCTGATTTCATCAGATATTGAAAAAGGACGGCTATAGGCATCTGGTTTGCCCGCAACCAGAGCCTCCTGTTCTACTCTAACCAACGGTATTTCAAAAGTAAAAGTGGATCCATGGCCGGGATGGCTTTTTACGCTAATCTTACCGTTATGAATTGCTACAAGGTCTTTTACGTAAGAAAGGCCGATTCCCGAACTATCAAATTTATGCATCCTGTCATGCTCATCAACCTGATAAAACCGCTCGAAAATCTTTTGAAGATGTGGGAGGGCGATACCTTTACCAGTATCGCTTATCTCGAAAGAAATAAATTCGCTATTTTGTTCCTGGCTTATGTCGAAAGGCATGTTTTCAGGGTTTGGCTCAATGCTGCCATTTCGCTGGTCTAATCTGACAGTTATTTTACCAAAGGCAGGAGTCGATTTAAAAGCGTTTCCTAACAGGTTGAATAGCGTCTTTTCAATTTTATCACGGTCAAAAAGTACTTCACGACACATCACATGGCTTTCAAAATGCAGGTCGATACTTCGCATGCTTGCTAAATCATTAAAAAGGGCGACGATTTCCTGCGTAAACGAAACGATATCGCCTTTTTCGGAGTTTAATTTCAGCTTACCAGTTTCGATTTTACTTATTTCGAGGATTTGATTAATCAGTCTTAATATCCTATTTGAATTGCGTTGAATGATCTCAAATGTCTGATGAAGGCGCCTTTTCTCGATATTGGCAGGCATTGAAATCAACCTTTCGATTGAACCCAATATCAGGGTAAGCGGAGTGCGGAACTCATGCGAAATATTGGTAAAAAACCGTTGTTTGACGTTAGAGAGGTTTTCCACTTGTTCGACCATTTCTTTCAGATGGTCTCTTTGCGAGATGATTTCGGCATGTTTTTCTTCGAGCATCAGGGCCTTTTTCTCAAGTTCTTCCTTTTGCTCCGAAATGGTTTGGTTTTGCAATTCTATTTTCTGTCGCCGCACCTCAAGCGCCTGGTTGGCCTGGTTGAGCGATTGATTCAGGGTGTTGAGCCTGGCGTTGCGGTTAAGCAGCCTTATTCCGAGGTAAACAATTATTGAAACGAACAACCCGACTAAAATAATAAACCATGTTTGCCCGTAAATTGGAGGAATTACATAAAAGGAAACAGAAGCAGGCTGGGATTCAATATTGAAGTCGAGATCTCTTGCCCTAACTTCGAACAAATGCCTTCCGGTGTTCAGATTGGTGAGCATCAGGCTGGTTTGGTCGGTGAATTCCGACCATTCTCCCTGGTTCAGCCTGTACGAAAACGTAAGCTGATTAGATGGGGTTTCCTTCCAAAAGTCTGATGCAGTCCATCCAATAAGTGTATTTCCGGGTTGGTTGACTCTCTCAGTGTAAATCCCGATACGTGTTTTAGGAGGGTGTTGATCGCCCCTGTAGCGTATCGTCCAGAATTCCTCCATGGCCGAAGCCGAAGTAACATTGAACCGGAAGGCCCTCCTCTTCCACTCCCGCAGCGATTTGTTAATCCAGAGGCTTCCATCGGGATCAACCAGAATTTCGCCTCCTTCGCGCGGAATGCGAAAATCGTTTGAAAACTTCCCTGAGAACCATCTTTGCCCATCAAAAATTGCGATGTCGCGGTCGGTAATTACCCATACCTTGTCAGGTCTTTCTTCATAAATGCTTATAATGGTGTTTCCCGGCAATCCGTCGGCGCTTGTAAATTGTCTCCATTCCTTCCCGTCGAACCGAAACACCCCGTAAAACCGTGACCCTACCCAAAGCATTTGCCTGCTGTGAACAATGTCAACATATTCGTTCAACAGTTCAAAGTCTTCTAAAGCATGCCACTGGCCGTCCTGTTTGTTCAAAAGGCGTGTTCCGCCAAGCCACATTCTTCCATCCGGCGATTGGCCAATACCATAAACATTATGCTGCACTATACCCTCGCGCTGTGTGTGGTGTTTCCATTCGAGTTGTTTTTCGTCGGGGTTCAGGAGTTGCAGCGCCCCTGATTGTTGTCCTAAAGCTTCCTGGCGGTCAACACTGGCCCCAAACCACAAAGAACCATCGCGGTCAAGAAAAACCGACCGGGGATCAATTCCCCACGAAAGCATTGGGTGTTTCTGCCTTATCCATTTTCCCCTTTCGAGGTATGCTGTCGCAGCCACGCCCTGATGACTTCCAGCCGCCCAAATCCTTCCTTCGATAGTTTCAATCAATCTTACTGGGGCATCAATAACTCCATGCCTTGTATCAAATGCATAAAAGCTACCATACTCCTGATAAACAACTTTCCCTTCAACAGAGATAAACCACTCTTTCTTGTCCTGCCCCTGAAACTGAAAATTCAATCCCCGGTACTTTACCCAGTTACTTTGGTCATAACTGAGCCTGAAAACATCTCCCTGTAATCCGGCCACCCAGATGTGCCCATCGCGGGCCTGATGGAATATGATCCTGGAAGAAGGCACTGGAGCGGCCGGTGCCGAAAACATCCTCCAGTCCCCATCCCGATAAATGAATATCCTTTCAAGACCTCCAACCCAGATGGAACCGTCTGATAGTTCGGTGATATCGGTATGCAACTCATCGCCCCCAAAGAAATTACTGAGCCTGATTAATTGCCACCTGTTGTTTCTAAACCGCAGGAGGCCACTCTTATAGAAACCGTTAATAAGCCAGCGGTCGCCATTGCGGGCTTGCAACAATTTGTTGCGGTTGGGCAAAGTATGTCCTCCAAGTTCAGTGGTTATATTGAACCTTTGGAGAGCTTTGTTTGCAGTGTCGCTAAGGTGAAACTGCAATAGCTTTCCCTGGTTGTTTCTTGAGAGGAAAACCCAAATAAGGTTGTTTTTTTCAACAAAAATATCATCAATACGTCCGAAATTCCTGTTGAAAAGTACTTCGTCAGGGAGGACGTAAACGCTTAACGGCTTTTCCTGCTGGCTAAACGCTTCAACCTTCTGGAGAGTTGTAAAAAGAGTTACATTATTGTTTTTCACGACAACCAGACCGTCCTGGGTTCCGGCAAGGATGGTTCCGTCGGGAGTCTCGGTTATAGCCGTAACCGGAGAGCTCTGGTTGGCTAATGTTGGAAAAATCCTTCCCCATGCTCCGTTTTCATAAACCAATAAACCGGCATCTCCTCCTGCCCAAAGTTTGCCGTTGGAGGCTTCAAACAGGATATTTACCGGGCCATTGAGATAGGGGCTGTTATCATATTGTTTCCATTGATAACCGTCGTAACGCATGACGCCTGCGTCGAGGCCAAACCACATGTTCCCGTGCTGGTCGTCAATCATACACCTGATACCTTTGGCTGAAAGAACTTCAATATGCCGCCACCTCCAGCTCTCATTCAGTGGCTCTGATATTGTTGGAGTGTATGGTACCTGAGCAGTTACCCCAGTTAAAATGAAAAAAAACATCACTGTTCCCGCCAACAGGGGAAAAAGGGAAGAAACTTTTGCCAATACCGACCGGGCAGGTCTCATGTGCAACGCATTTGGCAATTACTTCAAATTTATAAAATTATTTAAAAATTTTCAACAGTTTAGTATCCCAAAATTCTTGGCAACCAAAGACTTATCTGGGGAAAATAGGTAACAAGCAGCAGTACTGCGATCATTGCCGCAAACAGGGGAAGCAGCGGCTTGATTACTTTTTCTATTCCTATATTAGCTACGCTGCAGCCAATAAAAAGCACCGAGCCCACCGGAGGGGTGCATAACCCAACACAAAGGTTCATTATCATCATGATGCCAAAATGTATTGGATCTATACCTAAATCGACTACTACAGGAAGAAAAATCGGCGTGAAAATTAGTACAGCCGGGGTCATATCCATGAAAGTTCCCACAAAAAGTAAAATCAAATTGATAAGCAGCAACAACACCAGTTTATCAGAACTTATGGCAAGCAGCCCATCACTTACCGCCTGGGGTACATTGGCGTATGCCATTACCCACGACAAACCCATCGATGTTCCGATCAGCAGCATTACAATTGCCGTTATTCCAACCGTACGGAGAATTATTCCGGGGATTTGGGTAAGCCTGATTTGCTTGTAAAGGATTGCAAGAATTAAAGTGTAAACCACTGCAATTGCCGATGCTTCAGTTGCTGTAAAAAACCCTGCTATAATACCCCCAATTACTACTACCAGGAGAAAAAGGCTTGGTATAGCGTCGAGAAATTTAACAATGCCGGCTTTTAAACCTACCTTTTCTCCTACAGGATAATTCCTGCGGTATGCCATTGCTGCTGCCACCATCATAAGGGCCAATCCTATCAGTAATCCCGGAACATACCCTGCCAGGAATAATGCTGCAATCGAAACACCTCCACTGGCTAAGCTATATACAATCATAATATTGCTCGGGGGTATAACAAGGCCGGTTGTAGCCGAGGTTATGTTGACAGCAGCGCTGTAACCCCTGTCATAACCCTCTTCCACCATTTTTGGTGTCATAAAACTCCCGATTGCTGATGATGCGGCTGCGGCCGAACCTGAAATAGCTCCAAATAGCATATTTGCCATAATGTTAACCAGAGCAAGTCCTCCGGGCAACCTGCCCACCAAAACCTTGGCAAACTCAATGAGCCTGATGGCGATACCGCCATGGTTCATAATCTGGCCCGCCAGAACAAAAAATGGAATTGCCAAAAGGGCAAAACTGTTCAGGGCAACCGCCATGCGCTGTGCAAGAGTAGTAAAGGCAGGCAAAGGCATTATGCTGATTAGCAAGGTTACCGCGCCCGAAATCCCAATACTGTAAGCAATGGGAACCCCCAATGCCAACAGGGCAATAAATGTTACAATCAATACCAAAATTTCAACTAATTCCATGAATGCGTGTTTAGGTAGTGGAGTTTTCTATTGTGGCGGATTTTGTTTTTAATATTAAAATGCTGTCAACAACTGCATAAAATATAATGAGCAGCCCACTTACAGGAATCACAAGATAAACCATTCCGACAGGTATTCGCAGAGCAGCCGAAATCTGGTCAAGATACAGCGTTATATAGGCTAAGTTAACTCCCCCCACAACCATTACGGCAGAAGCAAAAAGGACAATTAACACATTGATAAGCACCTGCAACCTGATTTGATTCTTCTGGCTTAGCTTTTTCTCAAGAAGGTTTATGGCCAGGTGTTGTTTTTGCCCGGAAGCGTATGCAGCGCCAAGCAGGCCAACCCAGATTAGTAAGAACCCGGCCAACTCATCGGTAAACGGACTAGGTCTGCCTACAATAAAACGGCTAACCACCTGCCATAAAACATTCAATACTAAAACCACAAGCAGGGTTGATACCAATATTTCCAGGGCTTGATCAACATTCTTTTTGAGTTTCATGTGCTTATAATTTATTTCTTTGCTTGTATTCGTGTGATAAGGCCATAGAATTCAGGATTTTCCTTCATGGAGTTGTACATTCCCTGTACCCGTTCAATAAAAGGGGCTTTATCGGGTTTAAGTATGGTAACTCCGGCCTGCCTTGCCCTTTCCAAAGTTTCACGTTCCGACTCTGCCCAAAGTTTACGTTGGTAAACTGCCGATTCATCGGCGGCTTCCTGTACCCATTGCTGCTCCTGTTCCGAGAGCAGGTTCCAAACCTTTGTGCTTATTGCCAGAACATCAGGAATGGTGGTATGCTCTGTCAAGGAGTAATACCTCGAAATTTCATAATGGTGCGAAAGAACAAAACTTGGGGGATTATTCTCAGCGCCGTCAACCACTCCTGCCTGGAGGGCTGTATATAACTCTCCCCACGAAAGTGGGGTAGGGGAGCCGCCAAAGGCTTTAATCATGGCTATGGCCGACGGGCTTTGCATTACCCTGATCTTTAAGCCTCTAAGGTCGTCAGGATGAAGTATAGGCCGGTGCGAAGTATAAAAACTCCTGCTGCCTGCATCATAAAAAGTGAGGCCCCTTAACCAGAACCTTTCGATATCAAGTAACAATTCACGTCCTATTTCACTGTCGAGAACCCTGTGCAGGTGGGGTTTGTCGTTAAACAGGAAGGGTAAACCGAAAATAGCATAGCTTGGCGCAAACCCTTCAAGTATCGCTGCTGATACCTTTGTTATAGCAAGGCTTCCAATCTGAAGCATCTCCACGTTTTCCCTTTCGGTACCGAGCTGGCCACTTGGATACACATCCATACGCAGCCTGCCTCCCGATTTCTCTTCGATCCTTTCGGCCATATACACCATGCCTTTGTGCACCGAATGCGAGGGATCGAGACCGTGGGCCAGTTTTAACGTGCGTACTTCGGCCGCATCCCGGCATGATACCAGAAGAATTGCTGCCAGCGCCAGGCTGAAAAATTTAAAATTACCAATTATTGATTGTGGCGTTTTCATCGCTGTAAAACAGTTAGGCCGGGTGGTTGCCGGAAGGTTATTTTTTTCTGATTTCTTTTAATAAAGCTACGGCCTGCCTTACTTTTTCTTCAAGTAAAGCATGGTTTTTATTTTTAACAATTTCGTTGGTAATCAGCTTTGACCCCATCCCCACACATACTACGCCGGCCATGAACCATGCCGATAGGTTTTCGCGGGTTGGCTCGACCCCTCCCGTTGGCATTATGCTCGTCCAGGGCATAGGGCCTTTTATGGAAGCAACAAACTCAGGCCCGCCAACCTGCCCGCCCGGAAAAATCTTTACGATTTCGGCGCCAAGCTCTTCGGCCTCTGATATCTCCGATAATGTACCACAGCCAGGAACCCACAAAATTTTTCGCCTGTTGCAAACGAGCGCCATTTCCGGATTCAAAACCGGTGAAACAATGAAATTTGCCCCTGTCTGCATATAAAGAGCAGAAGTGCCTGCATCTACAATTGATCCGGCTCCAAGTATTATATCAGGGTATTCCGCCGCCAGCCTTTTATTCACCTGGGAAAAAACTTCATGAGCAAAATCGCCCCGGTTTGTAAATTCAAAAACCTTTAAGCCCCCTTTATAACAGGCTTTTATTACCTCGAAAGTAGTTTCAGGGTCAGGATGATAAAATACCGGAATAATACCTGCCTCCTCCATTGCAAACACAACCTGTATTCTTCTGAATTGCGCCATCTCAAAAATTTTTCAAAATTGCAATCGTTTGCACAAAAATAAATAATTTTGACACAAAAAATAAAGCTGAATTAATTTTTCTTTTTTCCGAAAGTGCATTGGGTTTAAAACATTTCTGAATGTCTTCCTTAAAAAAATATACCCTTCTCGATATAGCCAGGGAGTTGAACGTTTCGGCATCTACGGTTTCGCGGGCATTGCAGGATAATCCCCGGATTAGCGAGAATATGCGACGGAATGTCAAGGATCTGGCCGAAAAAATGGAATATCAACCAGATTTCAGGGCTATGAGCCTTCGCAAAGGAAGCGGCAGAACCCTTGGAGTGTTGCTTCCGCAAGTTGACCGCCATTTCTTTGCATCAGTTTTGAGGGGAGTTGATGAAGTTTCGTCAGAAGCAGGGTATAATGTACTCATATGCCAGTCGTATGAGTCGGTAACCAAGGAAGCAAAACTTGCCCGGAGCCTTTTGACAGGAAGAATTGACGGACTGTTGGCTTCAATCAGTATTGAGACCCGCAACGGCGAGCACTTTGAGCTATTAAGGAGAAAGAATTTGCCACTTGTTTTTTTCGACAGGGTACTTGAATCGTTGCAGGTTAGCAAGGTGGTACTCGACGATCACAAGGGTGCAATGATGGCAGTTGAACATTTGATAGAAACCGGCCGGAAAAAGATTGTTCATTTTGCCGGGCCCGGACACATTCAGATTTACGCCAATCGAACCCAAGGGTACCTTGATGCCTTGAAAAAACACGATCTTCCTGCCGAGGAACGCCTTATTTTCAGGGGGGTTATTACCCGGCAGGCAGGCTGCGAAGCCTTCAGGGTACTGCGCGAATGGCCCGAAATGCCCGACGCCGTTTTCTCTTCGGGCGATTACTCAGCCCTTGGAGCCATGATTTGCGCAAAAGAAGCCGGACTAAGGGTTCCGCATGATCTTGCATTCGTTGGCTTTGCAAACGAACCCTTTGGCTCAATAATAAGTCCTACACTGACCTCAGTTGACCAGCACGCCCTTGAAATGGGACGCCTTGCTGCAACTTTATTGATTCAGGAGATTGAAAATAAAGGCAAATCGTTCATCCCACGAAAAATTGTTTTAGACCCTCTGCTGATTATCAGGGAATCGACACGTAGCATTTAGATACGGGAAAATAATTTATTGCGCAATCGATTGTATTAACATAACATTTTAAATTTATGGCTGTAAACTACCAAATTCGTTTTGCCACCCATCCCCTGGATTTTGCTTCGTACGACACTGCCAGGATACGGAAGGAATTTCTTGTGGAAAACATAATGGTTTCGGGCGAGATGAACCTTGTTTATTCCATGTACGACAGGTATATAGTTGGGGGAGCTGTTCCGGCCGGCAAAGCGCTCCCACTGGATACCATCGATCCAATTAAGGCTGATTTTTTCCTCCGCAGGAGGGAACTGGGAATTATCAATGTTGGAGGGCAGGGAGTTGTTACTGTCGAAAACATGAAATATATCCTCAACAATAAAGATGCCCTGTATGTGGGAATGGGCGACAGGTTGGTAACCTTTGCAAGCATTGACTCAGACAATCCTGCCTGCTTTTATTTAAACAGCGCACCTGCTCACCGGTCGTGCCCTGATGCGCTGGTTTCGCTTGACCAGGCCCGCAAGCTCGAAATGGGAGCTATGGAAACAGCGAACCGGCGGACGATTAACCAGATAATCATTAATGGTGTTGTTGAAACATGCCAGTTGCAAATGGGAATGACCCTTTTGAAGCCAGGCAGTGTGTGGAACACCATGCCTCCGCATGTACATTCGAGGCGTATGGAGGCTTACTTTTATTTTGAAGTGCCCGACAACCAGGCGGTATGCCATTTTATGGGCCAACCCGGCGAAACCAGGCCTATATGGATGAAAAACCACCAGGCAGTACTTTCTCCTTCCTGGTCAATACACGCTGCTGCCGGAACATCAAACTATGCCTTTATCTGGGGCATGGCAGGCGAAAACCTTGATTATTCTGATATGGATATGGCCACAATACACGATCTAAAATAAATTTTTGACAACGCATTAAAGCATTAACTATGAAGCCAAACCTTTTTGACCTTACTGGCAAAACTGCCCTGATAACGGGCGCAACCCACGGTTTGGGCATGGCAATGGCTGTGGGTATGGCTTCGGCAGGCGCAAACATCATTTTCAACGACCGCTCGCCCGATGCGGTAGCCAAAGCATCAGGAGAATACGCAAAATTGGGCATAAAGGCTTCGGGTTATGTTTTTGATGTAACCGACGAAGCTGCCGTAATCCTCAACATTTCGAAAATGGAAACTGAGGTGGCGCCGGTAAATATTCTGGTGAACAATGCCGGGATCATTCGAAGGGTTCCCATGCTCGATATGGAAGTGGAGGAATTCAGGCAGGTAATTGATATTGACCTGGTAGGGCCTTTCATTGTTGGAAGGGCAGTAGCCCGCAGGATGATTGAGCGCGGCAGTGGAGGCAAAATCATCAATATTTGCTCAATGATGAGCGAACTGGGGCGCAACACCGTATCGGCTTATGCCGCAGCCAAAGGCGGGCTGAAAATGCTAACACGAAACATGGCTGCCGAATGGGCCAGGTTCAATATACAGGCCAACGGCATCGGGCCGGGATATTTTGCAACTTCCCAAACAGCCCCAATCAGGGTCGAAGGGCACCCATTCAACGAATTTATTAAAAACCGTACTCCCGCCGGTCGTTGGGGCCAGCCTGAGGAGCTTCAGGGCGCTGCCATATTTCTTGCCTCAGCAGCATCAGATTTTGTAAACGGGCACATCTTGTATGTTGATGGGGGCATTCTGGCTACTATTGGAAAACCGGCAAACGAATTGTAAATTTTATTTTGTAAAATGTTCATGGCAGGCAAATCAAATTTGTGGAATTTTCGGACGCTAAGTTTAATAGTCCCTGTTATTGCTTTGTTTTCTGCATGTTCGGCAAACAAGGCGATCGTCAGGATAACCAACCCTTTATCCATAGATGTAACCGATGCCCCGGTAATCATTGCCCGTGAAACCCTCTCCAAAGGCATGCAAATGGGAAGTTTTAATAAAGTTCCGGCGGTGTTTCTCCCCAATGGCCAGGCGCTCCCTTCCCAAGCCGACGACCTCGACGGTGATGGTAATTGGGATGAACTATTTTTCCTGTTCGATGTTGGGGCAAATACCCATAGCGAGCTTTCTGTAAGGCTTGTACGGCCACAACGCTTGCCTGTTTTTAAAAGGCGCAGCAATATTAGGTTTGCAGCTATTTTAAACGACTCTGTTTTCGAACCATTGACCATGGCCAAAAGGCTAAAGCCCGAAGAGGGTTCGGCTGCCGGGAGGTTTCAGTTTGAAGGACCGGGCTGGGAAAACGACAACGTGGGATTCAGAAACTATTTTGATACCCGTAATGGCATGGATGTTTTTGGGAAATTAACCACGGAAATGATCCTGGATGGAGTTGGGGTAAACGAAGACTATCATGCAATGCAACATTGGGGAATGGATATTTTGCGGGTAGGGGCATCCTTAGGCGCAGGGGCACTTGCATTGGAAAGGAACGGGATGCTTCACAGGGTTGCCCCAACTGCTGCCGGTTCAGCAGATGTTATAGCAAATGGCCCCCTGAGATCAATTCTGCGGTTTAGTTTCAATGATTGGGAGGCGGATGGTGATACGTTGGATATTGTGCACACGGTTTCTATTCATGGTGGAGCGTGGTACTACGAATCTACGGTTGTTGTTGAGGGTGCGCCCGGACCGCAAACTCTTGTGAGTGGAATAACGGCTATTGACCTTCCTGAGAAAACTGCCACCGAAACCAAACATGATGGAGGGATAGTAAGCCTGGCTACTTTCGGAAACCAGGCCTATGCGGGTGAGGGCTTGGGTATGGCCATAATGGCTAAGAAAGAAACTTACCTGGGATATTCGTGGTTAGGACCGCAGGAAAATCCCATTACCAATACTTTTGCCGTGAGAATGAAGGCTTGTGCCGGCAATCCATTTACATTCAGGTTTTATGCAGTATGGGAACCCTCTTCCCATGATTTTGGCCACCCCGGTGGGTTTAAGAAGCTTCTTGAACGGGATGCCTTACTTATGGCCCATCCTTTAAAAATTGAGATTGAATACTGACGAAACGGGCATGATTCGCCAAGCACAAACACAAATGAAACGAAGTTCAGCGAAGCTAAAATTTATCATGCGAGTTCCCTGCCTGCCGGCAGGCAGGC
The DNA here is from genome assembly GCA_035477635.1 of Bacteroidales bacterium. Classification (GTDB taxonomy): domain Bacteria; phylum Bacteroidota; class Bacteroidia; order Bacteroidales; family UBA7960; genus UBA7960. The sequence continues at coordinate 13,646 of DATIKK010000080.1, forward strand.
ATCTGACCTTAATAAAAAAATAATACACGGATGAAAATATACTCCTCATTCGAAGAGATCGATCATGATTTAGCTATCATGAAACTGGAAAAGGAAATTCATTTACGAAAAATTTCTCTTCATCTGCAAAAGGCCGGAAAAGCGCTATCTCCAAATTTGTTGATTTCAGAAACTTTCAATTCATTTACCCAAGGGTACCCCGGAATATTAAAAAAAATTGCCGGTTTTATTATTATGACCCTTATAAATAGGTATTTATCCAGAAGGAGATAAGTTGAGTCTGCTGAAAATTGTGGCAGACCATTTTTATCATATATATTTC
>DATIKK010000081.1:0-6185 GCA_035477635.1 Bacteroidales bacterium
TGCAACGGGGATAGGGTATTTCAGATGAAAGCAAAGGATTCCACTGAGATATTTCTCCGGTTTGTTGTAATCAAAGAGTGTACAAATTCCAAGGAGATACTTCGAATGAGTATCATTTTTTATGAAAATGCGTGATAAGTCGTTCAACTGCGGTTAGTATAAAAGCAGTTCCTAAAAGCACTATAAAATGAACCGAGAAATCAGCATTTATTTCAATTCCGAGCAATGACAATATCCAAAAAACCGGCCAATTGACAAGTGCAACCAAACCCGCTGATGACAATGCCAAAAGCGAAAACAAAACCAGCCACCCTTTTGCATCCATTTTATCAAAAAATGCAATGGAATGTTCGCCTCGTATCAATTCCTTAAATTTCTCTTCATAAAGAGACCTATCCACTACGGCTATTTTACTTAAACCATACTTTGCCTTCTGATTATGTCCTTTGGCCACCTCTTTAAAAAAGTATTCCTCCCACATTTCTTTAGTATTATACTTTTTGAAAACGATAGCCAAAATGCCAATGAAATCAGACATTCCGGAAAGAACGGTTTCTATCGCCAGTGCAGTTAATAAAAAGACTAAGATATATTCAGGGGATAAGAACGGCAAAAATAAAAGGATTGATATAACTCCAAAAATCCAACCTCCAGCCAGAATGAGAATCCCGTGCATTTCTTTACGGGGATGTTCCATTAAAACACCGGGAATTGGATTGGCAAAAAAACCAAAGTTCTTATAGCCGCATTTTTTAGTCATAAATGCATGACCATACTCATGGGCCAGCGTACCCACCAACATCCAAATTACTAACGCAGTTCCTAAATCTAAATGCAGCATAGTTTAATCTCTTTTGGAAATAATGGATTGTTTTGATGCAAGACAGTTACCTGTCTGCCAACACTAAAGTTTTCACGGCACCAATGCTTGGACACCCACTGAGTTGAAAATTGGTGAAGTCAAACCCAAATGGCACAAACTATTTGATATAGTTAAGTTCTGTGTATTTTGAGTGTCAAATATAATTCTTTTCCTTTCATTTAGCCGCTGTCAGATTTAGGATGAGGCACAACCTGACACTAAAAAACATACCTAAGCCATAACCGGCATAAGTGAACACTCATAAATCATATTTGTTATATTTGCGTAGCCCTCCCGACAGGGCTACAGTTTTATTTCAATCTTGCAATTCTCCAAAAGCATGCCGATGGATAGCACAAAAGACCAGTTTGACAAAGAATTTATCAGCGAGGCACTCTCCGACTACCGCATTGCCTTTGAGAGCCGTCAGGCAAGTTTGTTGGGGCGACGGGAGGTACTTACAGGCAAGGCCAAGTTTGGGATCTTTGGCGATGGCAAGGAGGTGCCCCAGTTGGCAATGGCAAAGGTGTTTCAGAACGGCGACTGGCGTTCGGGGTATTACCGCGACCAGACCTTCATGCTGGCCACAGGAATGCTCACGCTCGAATCGTTTTTCAGCCAGCTTTATGGCGATACCGACCTGGAAGCAAATCCCGACAATGGTGGCCGAATGATGAACAATCACTTTGCCACCCGCAGCCTACATCCAAACGGCGAATGGAAAGACCTAACCGCACAGAAAAACTCCTCGGCCGATATTTCGCCCACAGCAGGACAAATGCCCAGGTTGCTCGGCCTGGCCTTGGCCTCGAAAATTTTTCGCTGCCGTGAGGATAAAGAAAATTTTACCGGATTCAGTCAAAATGGCAATGAAGTGGCTTTTGGCACCATTGGAGATGCCAGCACCAGCGAAGGGCATTTTTTTGAAACCGTAAACGCTGCTGCTGTGTTGCAGGTGCCCATGGCCCTATCGGTATGGGACGACGGCTACGGCATAAGCGTTCCGCGCGACATGCAGACCGCCAAAAACAGCATTTCGCAAGCCCTCGAAGGCATGAAAATTTCACAACCCGGTGAGAGGGGAATACTGATTTACACCGAAAAAGCCTGGAACTACCCGGGGCTGTTAGAAATGTACAAAAAAGGCGTTGCAGAATGCCGAACCCACCATGTACCGGTTTTGTTTCATGTTACCGAAGTTACCCAGCCCCAGGGGCATTCCACAAGCGGCTCGCACGAAAGGTACAAAAGCAGGGAAAGGCTCGAATGGGAAAAGGAATACGACTGCCTCAGGCAAATGCGCCTGTGGATTCTCGAAACAGGTATGGCTACTGCGGAAGCGCTCGACGAGATTGAGACCAATGCCAGGGAGAGGGTTAAACAGGCTCAAAAAAAAGCCCTTGACCATTTTCAAAAGCCCTTATTGAAGAAGCGACAGGATTTCATCAAATTGGTAAATATTGAGCAGTGCAACTGCATGAAGGCTGGCAAGATCGACAGTTTGCTCAGGGATTTGGGCAGCATGGATGCGCCCATCAGAAAAGACATTATTTCGGCTGCAAGAAGAATTTTGCTTTTGATATGCCACAACTGTTCGGGCGAGCAGTCGCTGAAACTGCGCGTTACCCAATGGCTGCGGGAGGCTGAAGCTGACAATACCTTGCGCTACAGTTCGCACCTTTACAGCGAATCTGCCCAGGCGGCTATAAAAGCACAAACCATCCGGCCTGTTTACAGGGAAGATTCTCCTTGGGTAAATGGAAGGGAAATATTGGTTGCAAACTACGACCTTCTGTTTTCAAAATATCCCGACGCCCTGATTTTCGGGGAGGATGTGGGGAACATTGGCGGAGTGAACCAAACGCTGGAAGGGCTTCAGAAAAAATTTGGCGAATTGCGCATTGCCGATACCGGAATACGCGAAACAACCATAATAGGGCAGGGTTTGGGAATGGCCATGCGGGGCCTGCGGCCCATTGCCGAGATTCAGTATTTCGATTACCTGCTGTTTGGGCTGCAGGTGCTGAGCGACGACCTGGCTACCCTGAGATACCGAACCGTTGGCGGGCAAAAAGCCCCGTTGATAGTGAGCACCCGCGGGCACAGGCTCGAGGGCATCTGGCACTCCGGAAGCCCGATGGGGATGCTCATCAATGCGGTAAGGGGAATTTATGTTTTGGTTCCCCGCGATATGACAAGGGCTGCTGCATTTTACAACACCCTGATGAAATCAGACGACCCGGCAATAGTTATTGAACCACTGAATGGCTACCGCCTTAAAGAAAGGATGCCTTCCAACCTCCCGGAAATAACCCTCGAACTGGGCAAGCCCGAAATACTTGCTGAGGGTTCGGATATAACCCTGGTAACTTATGGGGCGTGCGTCAGGATAGCCCAGGATGCCATAGGCCAATTGACCGAATACGGCATTTCGGTAGAACTTATTGATGTACAGACTCTTATCCCGTTCGACACTAGCCACACCATTGTGCAATCTCTCAGAAAAACCAACAAGATTGTGTTTTTTGATGAGGATGTCCCGGGCGGAGCAACTGCATTCATGATGCAGAAGGTATTGGAAGAACAGGGAGGGTATGTTTACTTAGATGCTGAGCCTGCAACTATCACCGCAAAGGAACACAGGCCGGCATACAGTTCTGACGGAGACTACTTCTCAAACCCTAATGCCGAAGATGTCTTTGAAAAGATTTACAGGATAATGAACGAATACAATCCGGGAAAATATCCGGTGATTTTTTAATCACCCTGACAGCTTTATTCAAACCCTTACACTGGTGGGCCGCTGGCGGCAAATAATTTAAAGCCAAGGGCGTATCAATAATTCTCGGCCCATTCTTCGAAATATGCCTGAGGATGCTGACATGTAGGGCAAGTTTTCAGTGCCTTTTCCCCTTCGTAAATATATCCGCACTTGCGACAATACCATTTTATTTTTTGCGGTCTGCTGAAAACAGTCCCATCTTTTACCCTTTTCATCAGTTTCAGGTAGCGCTGCTCATGGTTTTTCTCTGCCGAAGCTACCAACCTAAAGGTGGATGCAACTTTTTTAAACCCTTCCTCCTCAGCAATCCTTGCAAACTCGGGATACAACCTGGTCCACTCTTCATTTTCGCCCTCTGCAGCATGCAACAGATTTTCCGCTGTACTTTCGATTTTGCCTGCAGGGTAACTGGCTGTAATCTCAACCATACCCCCTTCAAGGAATTTGTAAAACATTTTTGCATGCTGTTTTTCCTGATCTGCGGTTTCGTTAAAAAACTCCGAAATTTGCTCGTATCCCTCTTCTTTTGCCACTTTTGCATAAATTTCGTAACGGCGGGCAGCTTGCGATTCGCCTGCAAATGCTTTCAGTAAGTTTTTTTCAGTTTGGGTACCTTTAATACTTTTTCCATCCATAAACTCTTCCTCCTGTTTATTTGTAATTTTAGGGTAATGGTTTTGCAGGTTCAAAATTACTGTATAATATGCCTTTTTGGATTAACAAAAACAACTAATTTGCTAATTATCTGCAATTTATAATCAGACTGAATAAAGATTCAACCCTCTGCAGGTAAACCCAAGATTTCAAAACAGGGGATTAAAGTCAGTTTGAACGAAATGTAAGTGGAATGAGACCGGTAGTTACCATCAATATTAAACAGGCTGGCCGCCCAAGTGCAGCATGATATCGCGTTCAAAAACGCGATCACTCCTCCATCGGGGAGGTCGCGCAAATTGAGAGATATAGAAAAGAACTAAACTTTTAACAAAAAAAAACAACGTATGAGTCTCTTCCCAGCCCCTTCTCGTTAAAAACACTGTTATATTTGAATAAAATATTGCCCAGTTAAACTAAACCATCTCATTTTTCCAAAAGACAAATTTTTGCCGGGAAATAAATAACTCTGCAGTTCTGATAACCTGAATATCAAAGCGATATGAAATGAAGAAAACTCTGGCTTTACCAGTAATCCTTCTTTTTCTTCTAGCTCCCTTTTCGCTTTTCTCGCAAATAAAAGGCAAGGGCCTTCCCTTTATTGTAAATCACCCGCATAGCTCTTACAACGCCGGCACCCAAAACTGGGGTGTTACCCAATGTGAGAGCGGATTCATGTATTTTGCCAACAATGATGGAATTCTGGAGTTTGATGGCACAGCCTGGAGGGTTTTTCCGGTAACAAACGCATCGGTTGTAAGGTCAGTTTTGGCAGTAGGCGATACGATTTATGCCGGGGCATTCGAAGAGATAGGATTCCTGGCTCCAGGCGACGACGGGCAATTGCATTGGAATTCGCTAAATGCACTAATACCTCCCCAGTATGCAAATTTTGATGAGGTCTGGAGAATTTTTCAGCATAAAGGCCGGATTATCTTCCAGTCATTCTCCTACATTTTCATGCTGGACAACAACATCATAAGGGTAATTGAGCCGGCCGGAGCTTTCAGTTTTATGCACCAGGTAGCTAACCGATTTTTCGTAGTAGAACAATCAGGTGGCCTTATGGAATTAAAAAACGATAGCTTATGGCATGTTTCAAGCCATCCGATATTTTTTCGCAATGAGATAATGTTTATGCTACCCCTCCCGCAACAAAAGTTGCTTATCGGAACTTCCAATGAGGGCCTCTTTGTGTTGGAGGGCGGTGCTATCAGACCCTGGCAAAGTCAGGTGAATACCTATCTTGAACGACACAAACTGTTTTCGGGAATTGTGCTGAATGACGGGAGTCTGGCATTTGGAACTGTTAGAGACGGCCTTTATGTTACCGACCTTCAGGGAAGGCTATTGCAACATCTCAACAGATTTAAAGGAATTCAGAATAACACCATCCTTACCCTTTTTCAGGACCGGCGCGAAAACCTGTGGCTGGGACTTGATAATGGAATTGATCTGGTGGAAATAGGATCTCCGATTTCCATTTTCAATCATATTTTTAATATTGGTAGTGTATATGCCAGCATCCTGCACGAGAACAGAGTGTATGTGGGCACCAATCAGGGATTGTTTGTGGCTCCCATAAATGCAATGCAAAATCAACCCAACCTCGATGTAGGCTTTACCCTGATTGATGGCACAGAAGGGCAGGTTTGGGGTTTGCAGGTGATTGACAACACTTTGTTTTGTGGGCATAACAATGGCAGTTTTGTTATTGAAGGAAACACCGCCATACAGATATCAGATATTCGCGGTTTCTGGTCGTTTTTACAAAACCCGTTTAATCCGTCAGAAATCCTGGCGGGCACTTATACCGGACTGGTATTATTAAGCAAAAAAGGTAATCAATGGGTTTTTGACAGCCAGGTAGAAGGTTTTCGGGAATCA
>DATIKK010000082.1:0-7981 GCA_035477635.1 Bacteroidales bacterium
GGATTTTAAAACCAGAAAGACAAAAAAACTTTTCAAGAAAGTGTAGAAAGGCTTCATAAGCAAAATTATTTTCGGATTAAAAATCCGAACTAAGTTATTGAAAAAAAGTGGTTAAAACCGTATGTATTAATAAAAGTAAACAGGGAATAAGAATAATCCGGCTAATCAATAACCACGATACGCAGCACTTCAGTTTCGGTCGATGATTTTATTCTTAAAAAATAAGTACCCGACTCTAAGTCGTGTACTCCCAACCTTGTGCGTGTTCCAGACTGAATATCGCTAACTCTTTGGGAGAGTATCACCCTGCCATTTACATTCAACAGGTATATGTCAGCAAATGGAAGATTTTTGCTAAAACTTAAATAAATTAGCCCGGTTGAAGGATTAGGGTAAACCTTTGCAAGCGAAGGAGAGATATCCTCTTGAAATTCTTCATAATTAACAGTGTTTGGGTCGAATCCTGCAAGAGTTTCAACTCCCAAACCCAGAGGATCGAGGTGGGGCGCAAGGCTTACGGTATGATGGGTTCCGTTTTTGTTCCAGTGATACGAGAATCTGCCGTAAAAATCCGGTAAAGTTCTTTGGGTACATGTTGAGGCGCCACCAGCAAGGGTTCCTATTACAAAGCCATATGAACTGAATAATGGCGAGCCTGACGAACCGCCTTCTACTATTCCATGCCCGCTAATTGTGGGAGCCCATAACACCCGCCAGGCCGAATTTGGGGCCATCACCTGACCGCCTATTGGTGGCGGCGTAACAGCTACTGTGGTTTCCCAAAAAGTAGAAATCTTTTTTGCATCACCGGCAGGATGATGAATTGAAACTCCGGAATGAACAGGGTCTTCCCGCCTGTCCCAGCCGTTCCAAAACAGGTTATATGCCCTGGGTGCAGATTGGGTGATTCTCAGCAGCTTAAAATCAGACCCGTTCGAAAGCAACGCCGAAGCGAGTACTTCTGCTCCTGTAAGCACATGACTTGGCGGTGTTCCTACATTAACACACCCGGGCATTTCAAAATTAAAATAGAACTGCCATTGCTGCATTTCTGCAACTGTGGCATTTTCGCCGCAATGATTTGCAGTAAGAAAAAGCATTGCGCCATCATTACGGGTATTGTTTATAAGTGTACCGGAACAATAAAACCAGCGGCCTCCTGCAAGCAAAAGTATTCTGGCAACTCCCCGCTGTTGGCTCCGCCAGTTTTGGCCCTCGGGGCAGTTTATGTTTACATTACAGGTACCGGCATCCCCTAACCCTTTCAAAACATTCTGGTGCTCAATCCCACCTCCAAACACTATGTGAATAATCGATTTAAGGCGCAAATGCCCCGTTGAAGGAGCGGTTTGCTGCGATACCCCATTAGGGGAATGAAACTCAATGATCAATGAGTCGCCGGGGGCAACAGGGGTTGTTAGAATGCCTGAAGGCACATTGTGGCTTTTGTCAAATGGCCCATGTACGGTGGTCAGACATGGGGAATAAACAAACAACCTTTCATTTTCCCTTAATCTAAACCCATCGAAGACCAATCCCATTCCGATTGCCCCGGTACTGGTTACAACCATCCTCATCACTGTGATATGTTCATTTATCAATTTTATCTCGCTGAATTGCTGCGGAAAGATATTTACATCTACTGCAAATCCTGCAAGCATGGCTGTGCCGGGCTTATGCACGCCTGCCCGCTGGTCCCTTTCAATTTCCTGGGTTTCTGTCAAACCCTTCTGTAGGACGGGAACCGTTTCGAGAGGCAAATCCAGGCTAATTCCCAAGGGTATCTCCGATTGGCTGTGCTGCCCAAAAGAAGCAACCGAAAATAACGCCCAAATTATCAGGCCGGGCAAAACCCCTGTGAGATTTTTCATTGAGTTAGAGTAGATTTCAAGTTTTTTAGAATTATTGAGTACGGTCCAAAAACCAACTATGTTTATTGTGAACAAGAAAGCACGGAATTAGTCTGGCCGGTTGTACGTAAAACCCTTTTGAATGAAAATCAGTCAGGCGAATGTACAAAAAAAAGGCTATTCCCAAAATCCGGGATAGCCTTCATTTGCTACAAAAGCCTTTACAGCTACTTCACTTCTTCAAAATCAACATCAGTAACGTTGTTGTCAGATTTTCCGGGTTGCGGTTGTTCGGCTGTTTTGCCTGCTTCCGGCCCCTGCTGTTGCTGGGTTGCCTGGTACATTTCGGCACTTGCTGCCTGCCATGCATTGTTCAGGTTTGCCATGGCGGAATCAATTTTGGATGAGTCTTTGTTTTTATGGGCTTCTTTCAATTCATCCAAAGCCTTTTCAATAGCGCCTTTTTTGTCTGCCGGAATTTTGTCGCCAAACTCCTTCAGTTGCTTCTCGGTTTGGAAGATCAGACTGTCGGCTGCATTGAGTTTGTCGATTTCTTCCTTGAGTTTACGATCCTTTTCGGCATTCTCTTCAGCCTCTTTTTTCATGCGGGCAATTTCGCTGTCGCTCAGTCCGCTCGACGCTTCTATTCTTATTTGCTGCGATTTGCCTGTGGCCTTGTCCTTGGCCGAAACATTCAGAATACCATTGGCATCAATGTCGAAGGTAACTTCAATTTGTGGGATTCCTCTTGGTGCGGGTGGGATGCCGTCGAGATGGAACCTGCCAATAGTGCGGTTATCTTTTGCCATGGGCCTTTCGCCCTGAAGGATATGTATTTCTACTGAGGTTTGGCTGTCGGCCGCAGTTGAAAACACCTCGGTTTTCTTTGTAGGGATTGTTGTATTGGCCTCGATAAGTCTTGTCAAAACTCCGCCAAGGGTTTCAATACCAAGCGACAACGGGGTTACATCGAGCAGAAGAACATCCTTTATTTCTCCGGTCAAAACAGCTCCCTGAATTGCAGCTCCAACGGCAACAACCTCGTCGGGGTTAACTCCTTTTGAAGGTTTCTTTCCAAAGAATTTTTCTACGGTTTCCTGAATAATTGGAATACGGGTTGAACCACCCACAAGGATAACCTCGTCAATATCGCCTGCATTATATCCGGCTCCTTTCAGCGCAATCCGGCAGGGTTCAAGGGTTGCCTGCACATATTTGTCAATCAGTTGCTCAAAGGCGCTTCGTGTAAGGGTTCTTACCAGGTGTTTTGGTATCCCGTCAACCGGCATTATGTATGGGAGGTTTATTTCTGTTGAGGTTGAGCTCGAAAGTTCAATTTTGGCTTTCTCGGCTGCCTCTTTTAATCTCTGAAGGGCCATAGGGTCTTTGCGCAGGTCGATTCCCTCGTCTTTCTTAAACTCGCTTGCGAGCCAGTCGATAATTGTATTGTCGAAGTCGTCGCCACCCAGGTGAGTGTCGCCATGAGTTGATTTAACCTCAAATACTCCATCGCCAAGTTCGAGAATCGAAATGTCGAAAGTACCCCCGCCAAGGTCAAAGACAGCAATACGCATGTCTTTGTTTTTTTTGTCGAGGCCATAGGCAAGTGACGCTGCTGTTGGTTCATTGATGATACGTCTTACTTTCAACCCTGCAATTTCGCCGGCTTCTTTTGTAGCCTGCCTTTGCGAGTCGTTGAAATAGGCCGGAACCGTGATGACGGCTTCGGTAACTTCATGTCCGAGGTAATCTTCGGCAGTTTTTTTCATTTTCTGGAGAACCATAGCCGAAATCTCCTGGGGAGTATAAAGGCGGTCGTCAATTTTTACACGTGGTGTGTTGTTGTCGCCTTTTACAACAGTGAAAGATGCCCTACTGCGTTCTTTTTCTGACGATTCGAAGCTTTCGCCCATGAAACGTTTTATGGAGGAAACAGTTTTAGTTGGATTTATTACGGCCTGCCGTTTTGCAGGATCACCCACTTTACGCTCCGAGTTTTCGGTAAATGCCACAACCGAAGGAGTGGTACGGCGGCCTTCGCTGTTGGGGATTACTACGGGCTCGTTGCCCTCCATTACTGCAACACAGGAGTTGGTAGTTCCTAAGTCAATCCCGATTATTTTTCCCATTTTAGAAATGCTTAATTAATTTATTAGTTTTCCTGGCTGCGTCAAGTATTGTGCCAAGACCAGGTTCTGGACAATTTTTCAAAAAAACAACTTGATATTTCGATGAATTACTGCCAGGCAAATGACAAAAAGGCAGATGGTATCAAAACCGGGCAACCAATTTCAGGTTTATTAGCCTCCGGGTCAGATAGTTTGGAACGGCAAACAACCTGTTTTCGACATCCCGGATCCATTGATACGAAATGGTGTTGTTTATTTGCAACAGGTTAAAAACTTCTGCGGTTACCCACAGACTGCTGAAGTGCCTGAAAAGACTTTGCTCCGGGAGGTTGGACTGTTCGCCGATCAAAACTTTTGAAAATCCAATATCCACTCTTCGATAGGGGGGCATACGCAGGGTATTGCGGTGATGCTCAGGCAAGGGTGGTCCGAACGGAAGTCCTGAACCATAAATGAACGCCAGGTGAACTTTGTAGGCAGGGTTTCGAGGCAGATAGTCCTGAAAGAACAAGCTGAAATTAAACCTCTGGTCGGTGGGCCTGGGAATGAAGGTAACAGGCTCCTGTAAGGCGTTCTGATTGTCGTTTTGGTTCAAGTATATTTTTTCGGCGGTTTTCATTACCGAAAGGCTTGCCCATGATTCTATTCCCGGCACGAATTCGCCATGTAACTTTAAGTCGAGGCCGGTTGCAAATCCTCGTGCCATATTGTCGGCAAAATACCTGATTCTTACATTGTCGAGCCGGTAGGGGATAAGGTGGTTAAGGTGCTTGTAGTATAATTCCGTTGTATATTTGAACGGTCTTCCCCAGGCAATAAACTGATATTCGGAACCAAGCACAAAATGAATTGACTCCTGTGCTTTAATGTTTCGGTTCAGTTGGCCTCTGAAATCGCGAAGTTCACGGTAAAAAGGCGGCTGATGATAAAAACCTGCCGATGCCCGAAACGACCACCGGGGTAGTGCAAAGGGCCTTAAAATGACCGTACCTCTGGGACTAATAACAGTTTGTTCGTTAAAACTCCAGTGATGCATCCTTAGCCCTGCCGTAAAAAAGAAACGGCCTAGCCGGTTTTCCGCTTCCCAGGCGTGCTGCAAAAAACCCGAAAAACGCTCCGATTGCATATTCAACCTGGCAAAAAGAGTATCCTGAAGCAGAATGAGATTGGATGGCTGGCGTGGCAATGAGAATCCCGAGGAATCGATCATGGTCCACTCGTTTAGCCTATCAAATATTGTTTCCTGCCTATACCTAAAGCCCCAGCGTATAGTATGCCGGTTAAGCATCCACATGCCCTGGTTTTCGGCATTCCATACCAAAACATTAAGGTTGTTTCTTGCATGCCTCAAAAATGTTCCTACCCCAAGGGGTTCCCCCACCGGTTGACCGAAGTCATCACGGCCAAAATCGGTTTGAACCCGATGTAGCCAGTACTGCCCCAAAACATCAAAGGTTTCCGATTCATTACTTTGAAAAAGGCTTACAATAACCCTCAGATTAATGTTTGGGTTTGGCCTGAAATTGGCCGAGAGAGCTCCCATAGTGGTTTCAAAACGGTTTACTTCCTGCCCGTCGAAATACACCGTGAGTTGCCTCACATCGGTGGCGGTTCCGAAGCGGGTGTTTTGCACTTCGGGTTGAAACAGGAAATGATTCCTGTTGTAATTTGCCAACAGGCTTATTTCTAACCTGTCTGTTAGTTTGTGGGTAATCAGTCCCTGAAAATCGGAAAAGGATGGCTGGTAGTCGCCTTCAGTATCGAGTGTACCCAAAAGATATTGGTTGGATTTATGGCGAAGCCCTAAAAGGTAAGTCGTACGGCGGTTTTTGGAAATACCCTCAAGGTGCAATGACCCTTCCAAAAGGCTTAAGGAAAATGATCCAGCAAAACTCTCTGGTTTACGATATTCTATTTCAAGGGCCGACGACATTTTGTCGCCAAACCGGGCATCAAATCCTCCAGCCGAAAACTGAATTGAGGATACAAGATTGCTGTTCAGAAAGCTCAGGCCTTCATGCTGACCCGACCTTGCCAGGAATGGCCGGTGAATTTCTATGCCATTGACATAAACCAGATTTTCATCAAAATTTCCACCTCGCACCGAATACTGAAAAGACAACTCCTGGGTTGAAAAAACCCCCGGTAAGGTTTTCAAAAGTCTTTCAACGCCTGATACCGGACCTGCAAGCCTTTCTATATTTCGTGGGTCAAGCCTTATTAGTCCTCCCGGTAGAGGAGGGGCTTCACGTACTACAACATCCGGAAGCAGAGCTACTGCAATGCTAAGGGTAATTTCAACCTTTAAAATCTGCTCAGGCGAAACCCTTACCTGAAGCCTGTATGACTCATAGCCCATATGCGAAATCAACAGGTTGCTTTCTCCTGCGCGTGATAATAACCTGAACAATCCTAAAGAATCGGTTACAGTACCCATGGTTGTCCCTTCAACTGACACATGAGCGTTTACGACCGGCAGCCCTTTTTCACTTCTAACCAATCCCTCAATAAAGGCATATTGGGCCAAAAGCCGTCCGCTAAGGGTAAAAAACAGGATTGTAAGAAAAAAAAACTTTAAGTGAGGCATCAGGTTTTGTAAAGTATTAATCAGACCGCCTGAAACGGCCCTCCCTCCATGCCCTTATAAACTGAGCCCAGGCAAAGGGGTCGAAAAGCCTCATTGGCGGTGCCTGGCCGGCATAGTAGAGTCTTTGTGCATGCTGGTTCATGGCATGACGGAAATTGGCTGCGCCATCCATCGGGAAGTTTTGTAAGCGTTCCCTCATTTCGGCTCTTGCCAGGTTGCGCATGGCACGATCATAATCATCGTCGGGAATTTTGGTGTGCAGGAAGGCATGCCTGAACTGCTCGCGAGTTGGCCATGGGTAAACCACCGTTTCGGGAAGGTAAATAGTATCGCGTGTCATAATCTGAATTACCGAATACCTCATTTCTGTTAAGGTATCGGGCACAACGTAATAAACCGGATCGAAACCAACTGAGGTAAACCGCAAGGTGTCGTGTTGTTGAACCACCATTGAAAAGAATCCATAAAAGTCAGTTACTGTTCCGCGGTGGGTGTTTTTAACCCAGATATTAACTAATGGTATTGGCTGCAGGTTGTCGCCGGTTACCACCAAACCCGAAAATTGTACTGCACTTCGAACCCGCCTTTGACCCATGGCTTCCGGTTGGGTGAAAAACAAAAGGTTAAGCCCTGAAAGTATTATAAACAAAACTGCCTTCCAAATCTTCATGCTCGGAAAATAGACTGTAAAATTAATGATTAACTGCAAAGACAACAACAAATTGCACCTACGGCAACATGTATTTTATAAATTTAACAATTTTTAGCAGGCATGCAAAAAAAAAGAGGCTGATGCTCGAATGAACACAACCTCTTTAGGTTTTTTTACTTAAATGGTCTATAGCATACCTTTCTTTTTGGCTTCCTGCATGCAGGCATATATCCCTTTTTTATTGATAATCTTTATGCCTTTGGCCGATACCTTCAGCGTAACCCAACGGTTTTCTTCAGGCACAAAAAATCGTTTTTCCTGAATATTGGGATAGAACCACCTTTTCGATTTAACATTCGAATGCGAAACATGGTGCCCTACTATGGGTTTTTTTCCGGTTACCTGACAAATCCGCGACATGATTAAATTTTTTATGCTGTGAAAATAATGGCCTTTTTTAAGGGAGTGCAAAGTAAGGTAAAAAATTTTATTTCGCCAAAAGTTTTTGGATATTTGTTTTTTTTCTTAACTATGTTAAATTTACGTAGGAAAAATTTTTGCTGTGGTTGATTATTATAAAATCCTTGGGGTTTCAAGCCTTGCATCGACCGACTGCATCAGGAAAGCCTTTCGTTCAAAAGCCAAAGCATTGCATCCTGATGTAAATCCGGAAATTTCTCCCGAAGAATTTCTGCTGATAAACGAAGCCTACCAGGTTCTGTCTGACGAAAACAAGCGCCGTTTGTATGACCTTCGGCTTAAG
>DATIKK010000083.1:0-10825 GCA_035477635.1 Bacteroidales bacterium
CCAATGGCTTTGAACGACAAAGGAGCCTATTGGCTAAGTGAATTTCAGGAAATCAGGAACCCCTATTTTGGAGCTGCTATGCTTGAGTGTGGAGAGGTAAAGAAGAAAATCACAATGAATGAAAAAACAGAACCAAGGCCAATTCAGGGGCATCAACATTAAGCTACCTTATTGTTCTAACGACTCGACAAAAGCAGACTGCAAAATTGTAATACAATCCGAAATAATGTGCCCAAAATGCGGACAAAAAAAAATTGCTGCGATCAAAGCTCCGAGCTTGAGATGCTGCGAGAGCGGCAGAGCGGCACACTAAAGATCGTGCTCACGATCAATGCGGTGATGTTCCTCGTCATTGTGGCAGCAGCCCTTTATGCCGGTTCTTCGGCGCTTCTGGCTGACAGCCTGGATAATCTCGGGGACGCCTTGACATACGGACTCAGCCTTTGGGTAGTCCATCTTGGCCTTCGTATGAAGGCTCGTGTTGCGTTCTTCAAAGGGCTTCTGATTCTCCTGGCAGCGCTTGCCGTGCTAGCGCAAATCGGGTACAAGCTCATAAACCCCACCGTCCCGTCGTTCGAGGTAATGGGCATTTTCAGTCTGCTCGCACTGGCAGCAAATGGGGTAAGCCTTGCTCTGCTATGGCGCCACAAGACCGAAGACATCAACATGTCCTCGGTATGGGAATGTTCCCTCAATGACATCGTTTCAAACATTTCTGTTTTCGTCGCGGCAGCAGGAGTCTGGGCGACAGGATCGAATTGGCCAGACCTGTTGGTTGCTTCTTTCCTTGTTGTATTCCTCCTGCGGTCAGCCAGCCGGGTCCTGTCATCAGCGCATGCGGAACTTCAAAGGGCAACCTAACAACAGCTTCAACATGGACCGGCTTTTCCGCTGGCGCTGATTGTTACCACCCAGGGCATACCCATTGGATACGATCTGTATCCTGGTTCCAGTTTTGAGGACTATACATTGGAGGAAGCTATAAAAAAGTTAGAGGAAAACTTCAGTATCAACAACGTAATATTTGTTGCAGACAGTGCGATGCTTAGTTTGCCCCTTTATAAAGTTTATTTGTATTTTTGAACTTTTTCAACAGCTTACAACAAGTGAGCGCTGCATGCTCAAGCAAGGCACACACAAGGGTTTTGCGTCAGGCGGGCTGATGTGCATCTATTGACAATTTTGTGTTAAATTGAAGTGCGGTTCTTCGTATCGAGTGCAGTGCTAAAAATTCCACCGAACGCAAAGCCCTCGAATGTTAGCGGGCTAATGAACGACAGGGCTAAAAGAAAATTGGGTTCTGCAATGATAATTTTGTAAATTTGAGAAACTATTAGAATAGCTTGAAATATGAAAACTGCATTGCAAATAGATATTACGTTTGAGCAAATCCTTTCTATTGTCAGGCAACTTCCAAGACAACAAAAATTAAAATTGACAAAAGAATTGGAAAAGGAAGCTATTGACTCAAAATTGTCGCGCTTATTAAAGACTTTTAAAACAAGGGACCTTGACCTTAAAACCATAAATGAAGAAGTTGAAAGTGTTAGACAAGAAATTTATGAAAAACAAAGAAGTTAAAGTAATCTTTGATACAAGTGTTTGGATTAGTTTCTTGATTGGCAAGCGTTTGGCGAAAATAAAGCAATACATTTCGGACGGAAGTATAATAATTGTTACTACAGAACAACTTCTGACAGAAATCAAAATGGTTACAAATCGTGAAAAATTAAAAAGATACTTTCCCGAGGAAAGCGTTAAAGAATTAGTTGAATTATTAGAGACTATTGCGAAAAAAGTTGAAATAAAGCCAACACATTTTATAAATAGAGACCCAAAAGACAATTTTCTGTTAGACTTGATTGATTATTCGAAAGCTGATTATTTGGTAACAGGCGATAAAGATTTATTAGCGCATAACCCCTTTAAAACAGCAAAAATATTAACACCGGCAGAATTTGAAAAAAAACTAAAAAAAAAGCCCAAACCGCCAATTGAGTAAACGGCCGGTGAGCCATTAAGTCCACAGTAGTGCCTCCCACACAACCGTGCGTAAGGGTCTCTTACACGACGGTTAGTTATTCAATAGGAAACAGGGTGGGACTTTGAAAGTGAGGAAAGACTTTTGTGTAATTGTTAGTCATGGCTTCATAACCTCGCTTTACAAGGCGTGCTACAGTGATGGATGTTCCTAAAATCGGGCTTTGTGCCACTGCCCAGCCTCCTTTGCGGGTTCTGCTGAATGCATAGGTTTTGTTGTAACTTGCTGACAGTTCGAGGCGTTACCCCCGCCTGTAAGAGGTGTTCACCCTCTGGAAAAATACATACTTGATATTTTGTCTGCGGAACGATTCTGTAGTTTTCCTTTTTCCCCTGAACCAGTGTGATAAACTTGGGCTGATTGTTCTGACGCAGGAGGCCCGAATGTAATTACCTTTTTTTATAGTAGAAAAAAATCTGAACTTTGTCTGCAATTGTCAATTGAGTGTTCCACTCCATTATATGAAAAATGCTGAGAGTAGGTATTTTATCTGACACACACGGCTATTTGCACCCGGAAGTACCACGAATTTTAGGAGTGTGCGACGAAATATGGCATGCCGGAGATTTTGGCACCTTCGATGTGGTTGAAAGTATCCGGGCCATTAAGCCTCTGTATGGGGTTTATGGCAATATCGACGGAAAGGAAATACGAAGGGAGTTTCCTTTGGTTTCACAATTCACCCGCGAGAAGATTGAGGTTATGATAACACATATTGGGGGGTATCCCGGAAAATACGAGAAAAACCTGTTGCAGATATTAAATTCACATGCGCCTGATTTATTGGTATGCGGGCATTCACACATTCTAAAGGTTATGTATGACAAACGTTTTAACCTGCTTTATGTAAACCCAGGTGCGGCAGGAAAATATGGTCATCACAAGGTAATTACACTTGTGAGGTTGGTTATTGACGGGTCGGATATAAAAGACCTGGAAGTAATTGAATTGGAGCCTTAAGCGACAACAAAGTACTTTAATCTGTTAACTTCTGCCGGCTGCTTAGCATAACGTCATGATATTTTAAATATCTGCATAATTGGTTATAAAGGCGTTAAAAGAGGGGAAAAGCTGCGCTCCTCCCCTGTTTTAAATGATAAAAATTGAATATTAATAACGTTTTTGGCTCGGCGATGAACCCTGACTTGGATCCCTTTCGAGCCTGGCTGGTAAATACCCAGGGGGGTAATTCGTTACAAAGTCTTTACCGAAAAGCCGGTTGTGAATTACGGTATTTTTATAAACATTCCAATCGAACCTGCCAACCCTCCGGTAATAAAGAGTAATAAGCGAGGAACTGATTACAATAAAGGTTGAAAATAGTATGGCTAACCAAACCATCTGACTCTGCATTGGCTCCTGAAAGCTTAGAAGTATAATTGCAAAAGAAAGGGGCCCGTTCTGTATTCCGGTTTCAAGAGAGATAGCCCTTTGATAAATAGGTTCCATACCTAACAACCTCGACACCCAATATCCGAAAAAGAATCCTACTACTCCAATTCCGATAGTGCCGACATATACTTGCCATGGAGTTTGCAAAAACAAACCACCGTGCCTGACAAATGCTGTTCCAAGCAGATATAATATTACAAGCAAACCCACAAAGCCAGCGGTGTCTTCCGCTGTTTTTGCCCAGGTTGGTGATTTCCTCTTTAAAACCATGCCAATACCCACAGGAACCAATACCATGATAAGGGACGAAATAATGTTGCCTGTTGGAATCACAAATTCACCATCTGCCCCTGCAGCCATTAATTCGGCCGAGACTTGCGCAATAAAACCGCTGGTATATACAGTAAGTAGAATTGGCATCATGATCAATGCCATTACTGTCGAAGCCGTAGTCATAGTAACGCTTAATGCCACATGACCTCTCGAAAAGTACGTAAACATATTTGAGGTGGTCCCTCCCGGAAGGCAGCCGATCAAAATCAAGGCAATTGCAAAAAATGGAGGCAGGTTCAAAATGGTAGCAAGCGTAAGTGCTATAAGAGGCATCAGCCCAAATTGCGACACAAAGCCTATCAGTACACCTTTGGGCTGCCGGAAGACCGCCTTGAAGTCATCTATTGTAAGGCTTGCGCCCATGCCCAGCATAATAAAAAAAATCATGAGGGCAAGTAAAACCTGGTCATGAGCAAATAGCAATTGTGTTGTAAATTCCATAATGCTTAGGGTTGTTAAATTTTAGAATAAATTTCGTCAATGTAACGGTTGAATTTTTTCTCAACCACATGGCGTTTCACCTTGAAAAGGTTTGTCAGTTCTTCGCCCACCTGGAATGAATTGGGCAAAATCCTGAAGTCTCGAATTTGTTCGTATGTTTTAAAACCATTATTTGACGAAATCATCCTACGTATTTCATCCTTAATAATTTTTATCATTTCAGGATTCATGGCAATGTCTTCCATTGATTGCACCTCATACCCTGCCAGTCTGAACTCATTTAGTGCCGGAACGATGAGCGCCCCAAGGAATTTCTTGTCCTGCCCGACAACCATGCACTGTTCGATAAAAAGGCTTTGTTTCAAATGCATTTCAAGAGGTTCTGGCTCCACATTTTCGCCACTCGACAAAACTATGGTTGATTTGGATCGCCCCAAAATTTTAATACAATTGTTATGGGTAATTACGCCCAGATCTCCTGTTCGCAACCATCCGTCAACAATAGTTCTGTTGGTTAATTCGGCGTCCCTGTAATAGCCTTTCATTACCTGAGGTCCCTTAACCCATATTTCGCCGCGTATTGACTTACCTTCATGTTTTTTATTGGTATTGGGAAATAGAACATCTTCAGTTTCAGGGTCAACAATCAAAACTTCAGTTTCGGGTATGGGCGGACCAACAGTTCCTAAAACAAGGCTTTTGGATGTCCGGAACGATATTACCGGACAAGCCTCTGTCATTCCATAACCTTCAAGAACCGGAATACCAACATAATTGAAAAACCTGTCAATATGAAGAGGTAATGCGCCACCTCCTGAAATGGTTTCTTTAAGGGAACCGCCGGCACCAAGCCTGATACGTTCCAAAACAGCAGCATTGAAAAACCCGTACCAAGGCAGCACCAAAACCCACCTAATTGCGAAAAAAGGCAAAAGAAGTAGCCTTTTTATAGGCAGCTCATGATTTAACTTCAGGTTTTGGTTTGTTAAAAATTGTCTGGAAACAAAATATTGTTTTCCAAGAAAATAGGCTATATGAAACAAGATCTGGCGTACAGGGTGAGCGGCTTTAATATTCTTTATTATGCGCTCGTGTAGTTTTTCCCACAGCCTTGGAGCTGACGCCATAAAGGTCGGTTCAACATTACGCATATCCTCACCCAAGGTATTAACGCCCGAATAATAAGTACAGCCTCCAAAACTGATTGTAAACATTTCCACTACCCTTTCGAAGATATGCCAGACCGGCAAAACAGAAATAACCCGGTCGGTCATGTCGTAATTCCCGGGAAGATTTCTTACCTGCGACATCATATTTGCATGCGTAAGCATTACGCCTTTGGGTTTACCTGTAGTGCCTGAAGTATAAATAAGGGTGAACAAATCGTCGGGTTTGATTTCAGCCATGCGGGATTCAACCCTTTTGTCTCCTTTCAATCGCAGTTTGGCGCCCATATCAATGACATAGCTCAGGTGGATGGAGCCCTCAACAGTGCGGCCCTTAGGATCAAGCAAAATGACCGTTTTCAGTTTTGCCAGTCTGTGTTTCATTTTCATAACACGCGCCTGCAATTCCTCCGTTTCTACAAATGTTACCTTGATTCCTGCATGGTCGATAATGTATTGTAGCTCCTGATCGGTAATGTCGCTTCCTCGCGGAACATCAGCCGCACCACAGAGCTGTACCGCACAATCCGACAGTATCCATTCAAATCTGTTATCTCCAAAAAGGCCAATGTGCTCCCTTGCCTCTACTCCTATTTCAATTAATCCGGCAGCCAGATTAAGACCCTGTTCATACAATTCACTATATGAAACAGGCTTCCAGACTAATGCTGTTTCGCGGGAGGCAAATGCAGGTAAGGAGCCGAATTTTGCGGCAGCTTCTTTATATAGCATGGCAACATTTTCCGGGTAAACACGATTTTTTACCTTTTCGGGCGACTGGGATATCCTTCTAAATGGTTGATTAAACATAATTTGGCTAAAATTTAAATAAGTACCTGAGTTACTTAAAATTTCCGAACTGCAAATGTAATATTTTTGACGTGTATTTTAATTATTTATTTAAAACATTTGTTTTATACGCAATAAATAAAATTAGATATAAATGTAATTTTCTTCATTTCAAGATTTACATGTGCAAAAATTCCCTAACGGTGGCTTTACGGTCTATTTTCCCGCTGCCAAGGTACCTGAAGCCAGGTATCACCAAAATTTTGCGAGGGATTTCATTAGGCTCAAGGGTGCGCTCAAGGACGTTTTTGTACGAACTGAGATTAATTTGATCTTTATCTCCTTCAATATAAAGCACCACAATTTGTCCTGCGTCTGCATGGTCTTCGCCAGCGATGAAAAAAGGACAATGAATCAGCGCCTCAAGTTTTTTTTTCGATTTTACCAGGATGAAGTTTCAAGCCAGCGCTAACGATTACCTCGTCGATTCGACCGGTAATCTGAAACTTTTGTCCATTCAATTTAGCTAAATCGTTGGTTATCACCACATCTTCTGAGATCAATGGGGCATTAACCGTCAGGCATCCACGCTTGTCTAGCGAAACAATTACACCAGGTAATGGCGCAAACCAACTGCTTCGGTCAATCCCATTGATTGGTCTAAGAGCAATATGACTAACCGTTTCGGTCATGCCATATGTATGCCAGCATTTTGCAGATTTTGATTGCAGACTTTCCTCCAAACTTATTGAAAGTGGGCCTCCGCCTATTATTAACGTTTTGATCCGGTCAAGTTTATCAGGGTTTTTCTGAAGAGTCATGGCTACCTGAAGAGGAACCATTGCTGCAAAATCTATATCCACCTCAAGGTTTTTAATTGGATTGGACTCTGTACTTGATGTAATCAAATTCAATTTAAAAACCATAGACCTTAAAACCATCATTTTCCCGGCTATAAAATCCGGAGAAAGACACAGCAACGCATTCATCCCTTGTCGAAGGCCAAAGTAATTGCCTGTCATAATGGCGCTGTTTAACATAAATTCTTTTTTAATCCGGATTTGTTTCGGAGCTCCGGTGCTACCGCTAGTTTGCAGCGTAATGCAGGGGTCGTCGTTCAACCATTGCTCCAAAAAGAAGAAGACTTTTTGCAACAAAACATCCTTTTCGGTGTGAGAACCTTTGTTTATCCTAAGGATGCGTTCCGGGAGGGATTCATCGTTGAACCACGTTCCGTTTAGTAATAGCGAGCGTGGAGAAATCTCATCCATGTGAAATATCCTCCAGATTCCAGGTCAATTCAGGATTATAGTATAGTTTTTCTCCCTCATTAACAAGAGGTGACGAAACATTATTCGTAAAAAGTTGTCCTGTTCCAAGCCCCTGATGCATCGAACCAGCATTTCTAAACGTCCATTGAGCAATAGCGTTCAGTCCGATATTCGATTCGAGCGCTGAAGTAACCCACCATTTTATTCCAAGTTTGTCGGCCATTTCTGCCCACTGGGTGGTGGATGCAAATCCCCCAAGCAATCCAGGTTTAAGTACCAGGAAATGAGGTTTTATAGTTGAAAGTAATTTTTTTTGTTCGCCAGTGGTTTCAATACCAATCAACTCCTCGTCGAGGGCAACAGCAATTGGGCTATTAGCGCAAAGAGCCGCCATAGCCTTGGTTTGGCCCTTTTTAATTGGTTGTTCAATGGAATGTACCCTGTACCTGGCAAGTTCTTTCAATTTTTCAGGGGCATCAGATGGAGAAAAAGCTCCATTGGCATCTACCCGTATTTCAATATCATGCTGCTCATATTCATTCCGTATGTATTGAATCAATTCGAGTTCCTTTTTAAAATCAATGGCTCCGACCTTTATTTTAATGCAACGGAAACCTGCGGAGATTTTGTCCTTTATTTGCAACTTCATAAAATCCGGGCTGCCCATCCAGATAAGACCGTTTATAGGAATCCCAGTGATGCCAGAGGTAAAATCATTTTGCTGAAAAACCCGGGTGCCTCCTTTTTCTATATCATTCAGGGCTGTTTCGAGTCCAAACCTGATTGAAGGGAACAAATTGCTTCGATGTGCCAGCCAACGATGATAATTATTGATTTCAGCACAAAGGTCTCCAAGTTCAGATTGTATTGCCGCAGGTTCGTCAATACTTAGCCCCGGCAAAGGGCCGCACTCTCCTACTCCTTTAATCTCAGGAGAATCATTGTGCCAAATCCAAATGAACCATGATTCCCTTGAATTAAGAACACCCCGTGAGGTTCCTGCCGGTTGTATAAAATGAAAGGTTTTATGGGTAAAAGCTGCCTGCAGCATGTTACCAGTTTAATAAAACACCAAACATGATGGTAAGAAACAGAATCTTTACCGAAAGTTTTGAAAGCAAGGGGTCGATCCATTCGCCTTCAAAAGTATGCCGTAGGTTTCTCAGGTCAGTAAGATAAAAAGGCAAAAGGAGGTAAATCAGAAAAACCCTTGTGGGTGCGCCTGCAAGAAATACATATGCACTCAGAAGCACAAATGGAAGTAATACCAACAAGCATTGGTAATAAAAAGCTTTGCGCATCCCAATTTTCGAGGCTACGGTAACTTTTCCGCTTTGCTGGTCTGAAACCATATCGCGCATATTATTCAGGTTTATTACGCCTGCGCTTAATAACCCCATTGCAGCCGAAGGAAGTATGACGAGCGGCTCAAATGTTTGGGTTGCAAGGTACCAGGTGCCTTTGACTCCCAGCAGGCCAAAAAAAATAAAAACAAACAAGTCGCCCAAACCTATATATCCGTAAGGTTTTTTTCCAACAGTATAGGTTATAGCTGCAACTATTGCCGATGCTCCAAACACCAGAAATGCTATTGTTCCTTTTAAAGGCAATGATGCAGCCAAAAATATCAGAATCAATCCGCTTATCAGCGACAACACAACCAACAAGGCCATTGCCTTTTTCATTGCCGAAGGACTTATCTCGCCAGTCTGAACAGTCCTTTTCGGCCCTAATCGATTTGGATTGTCAACACCCGAACGTGAATCACCATAATCGTTGGCAAGATTGGAAAGAATCTGAAGAAAAAGGGTAGTTATTCCGGCCATTATTACCACATTAAGGTTAAAACCCGGAACAGTGGCAGCCAGAAACCCCGCCATGACAATACTTGCAAGCGAAAGGGGAAGAGTGCGAAGGCGGACAGCTTTAATCCATGGATATAAAGAAACCATATTTGCGGTTACGGAAATTTTGGAAATTGATGAAAATCAGGATCGCGCTTTTCAAGGAATGCATTTTTTCCTTCCTGCGATTCTTCGGTTAAATAGTATAATAGGGTAGCGTTGCCAGCAAATTCCTGCAATCCAACCTGCCCGTCGAGTTCGGCATTCAGGCCAAGCTTGATCATTCTCAGAGCTATCGGACTTCGCTTATGCATTATCTGGCACCACTCAACTGTTGAGTCTTCGAGTTGATCGAAAGGAACGACCTTGTTAACCAAACCCATTTCGAGAGCCTCCTTCGCAGAGTAGTACTGGTTGAGAAACCAAATTTCGCGAGCCTTCTTTTGGCCAACTATAGATGCTAAGTAGCTGCTGCCCAAACCGGCATCAAAGCTACCAACCCGCGGCCCAACCTGGCCAAAGCGGGCATTTTCAGAAGCAACGCTCAAATCGCAAATTACGTGCAGCACATGACCACCACCAATTGCCCAACCATTAACCATGGCTACAACTGGTTTTGGCATTGACCTGATACGACGCTGAACGTCCAATATATTTAACCGAGGAATTCCCTGTTCGTCAACATAGCCACCATGTCCTTTTACCTCCTGATCACCACCACTGCAGAAAGCCTTATCGCCTTCGCCAGTGATAATAATGGTGTATATATCCTGATTTTCGCGACAAATATCAAGTGCGTCGGCCAATTCAAAAACCGTACCCGGCCTGAACGCATTATGCACCTCAGGCCTATTTATAGTAATTTTTCCGATATGGTCATACGTTTCAAAACGGATGTCCTTGTATGGTTTAACGGTTGTCCATTTTCGGGTGTTTTTCATTTTTTCAATATTGGTTTTTATAGTTTACTTTTTCTTATTTTTTAAATAATAAATGCAAAATCTATCTGTTTTGTTTAATTTACTGTAAAATTTACCTTGCCACAACCTTATGGAGCGACTAAAAGATTACACTACCAAAGTAAATACAAATTGGAGAACATCCAAAATCCGTTTTTATGCCATTTTTTGACCGAGATGGCTGAAATAGTATCTCAGCGTTTTTGCAGTTTCTTCAGCAGGGCTTTGAATCTCAAGCAAAGCAGGAGTCATGTCATTTTTAAAAAGGCTAATCAGCGATGCTGAAAGGCTGCGCTCATCAAAAGCCTTGTAATAAGTAAGGCCAAAGGCTTTTACAATATGTTCTGCTGAGGTTTGATGCCTCGCCTCAAAAAACTCTTCGAGCATTCCGGTTTTTTCAGGCCCGTCCAAAAACCTGAAAATCCCGCCTCCTTCATTGTTAATCATTATGACCTTGAGGTTGGGAGGGAAATGTTTATTCCACAAAGCATTTGAATCGTAAAAAAATGCAAGGTCGCCGGTAATGCAGAGGGTTGGTTTTTGTGAGGCAAATGCTGCTCCTGATGCGGTTGACAGGCAGCCGTCAATT
>DATIKK010000084.1:0-1728 GCA_035477635.1 Bacteroidales bacterium
AAAACTTCTTATTTGGTTTATCGTCGCCTTCAGGATTACCAATTTGCCCTTGAAGGTATCCCTGGTTCGCCTTGTAATATTTCATAACGCCTTCCCAATAAGCCCACTGAGTATCGGTATCAATATTCATTTTAACAACTCCATAAGAAATAGCTTCGCGAATCTCTTCCTGCAATGACCCAGAACCGCCATGAAAGACAAAATCAACTGGTTTGGGGTTGGTTGCGAATTTATTTTGGATGTATTCCTGGGAGTTGCTTAAAATAATTGGTTGAAGTTTCACATTTCCTGGTTTATACACGCCATGAACATTGCCAAATGATGCAGCTATGGTAAACCGGTTGCTGATTGAGGAGAGCGCTTCGTAAGCAGAGGCCACCTCCTCAGGTTGTGTGTAGAGGCGGGAGCTGTCTATATCGGTATTGTCAACGCCATCTTCTTCTCCGCCCGTAACGCCCAATTCCATTTCAAGGGTGATTCCAATTTTGGTCATCCGCTCAAAATATTTTTTGCAAGTTTCGAGGTTCTCGTGCAAAGGCTCTTCCGACAGGTCGAGCATGTGGGAACTGAACAAAGGAGTCCCATGATTGCGGAAGTGCTCTTCGCTTGCATCAAGAAGCCCGTCAATCCAAGGCAGAAGTTTTCGTGCAGCATGGTCGGTATGTAAGATCACAGGAATCCCATACAATCCGGCTAAATTATGTACGTGAAGCGCGCCCGAGATGGTGCCAGCTATAGCAGCTTGTTGGTTATGATTGGGCAGGCTTTTCCCTGCGTAAAACTGCCCACCTCCGTTTGAGAATTGTATGATCACCGGTGAATTAACTTCGCGTGCCGCCTCCATCACTGCATTGATGGTGTTTGTGCCTACAACATTCACCGCAGGTAAGGCAAAATTGTTTGCGCGGGCAAACCGGAAAATAGTTGATACGTCATTCCCCGTAACTACACCTGGAGAAATTTGACTGCTAATTTTATTTAACATATTGAGTTGATTTCTAACACATTAATAAATCATGGATTAATAGTTGCAAAAATACAGTATTTGCCCCTACCATAAACCCGAATTAATCAATAGAAAGTCCGTTAAAGCTGAACTATTGATTCTATGAGGGTAACCCCGATTTAGTGTTTGAGCTTGCAGATAGTGTGGCGTTCGGGAAAAGGAGTTATTGCACAAAGCGGAGTTTTTACTATTTTTGCCCTCTTATTTCGGCCCCGTAGTTCAGCTGAATAGAACGTCAGATTCCGGTTCTGAAAGTCACAGGTTTGAATCCTGTCGGGGTCACATCCAAAAACCACCAAATGGTGGTTTTTTTATTTCCTGAAAAATAGATGTACAATTTCGCTCATACTAACCAGATGTTGGCAAAATAAGTAATTTTGTACCTGGTCGGGCAATAGTTGTTCAACCTAAATCATGAGTATTTCAGGCTTAATTGTTTACTTACCGGTATCATATTCAGGAATAAAAAAATCAAAAATCAAAAATCAATGAAAAAGCTTTTGACACTGGTGTTTGCATTGTTTACTGCATTTCATTCAATCGCCTTAGAACCTGAGAAATTTTCCCGTGTTAAAATTTTTACAGAAGGAATTTCCAATCAGGAATTGTTCAAGTTGGGCCTTGCACTTGATAACGGCAACTGGAAGCCCGGTTATTTTGTGATCGCAGAGATATCGGAATCTGAAATCAGATTACTTCAGGAAAATGGATTTCAGTACGAG
>DATIKK010000085.1:0-8032 GCA_035477635.1 Bacteroidales bacterium
TTCTGCAAAAAATTTAGTTGTTGAAATTGAACCTGATTATAACATAGATGCAAACTTAGTAGTTGCGCTAAATAAAGCAGCCGACGGTAAGCTTGACTTTACAATGGGTTCACAACAAAAATTGAAAATGGTCTCAGGTGGAAACAGCTTCTTCCCGGTTGCTGTAAAAGCCAACAGGGTTGATTTTGACAAGGGTGTTTTTAAGGGACTTTCACTTGTTACTGACAACAGGAATTTCTTTTAAACTTGCCCTTAACAGATAGCCTGATAGTTAAAAAGCCCAAAACGTATTAATTGAGACCAAAGCGCAAATTGAACGGTAATGCTTCAATTTTCGCCGTTATTAAATTTGCCAGATTACCACTTTTACATGCAATCCTTTGGCGATAATGCTATTCTGCAGATAATGATAAGTATTTATCTTTGACAAAAAAAGCAGCTACAATGGAAAACACCAGAATTTTTAAAACCCCTTTTGCAAGCATCTATCCGTATTACATTCAAAAAGCAGAGAAAAAAGGACGAACCAGGGCCGAGGTAAATGCCATTATTTTTTGGCTTACAGGCTTTAATGACCAAACCTTGCAACAACATATTGAAAAAAACACTGATTTTGAAAATTTTTTCGCCCAGGCGCCACAAATCAATCCAAATGTCTCCAAAATTACCGGTGTAATTTGTGGTTACCGGGTTGAAGAAATCGAAGACAAGCTGATGCAAAAGATCAGGTACTTAGATAAACTTGTTGATGAATTGGCCAAGGGAAAAGCGATGGAGAAGATTTTAAGGCAGTAAGGAGTAAAAAATTTTGCGAAAAATTGTTTAGTTAAAATGCAAAAGAGAAACTTTAATCCACTATTTTAAGGTCTTCCAAATCGGTATCTTCAGAGATATCCTCGGCATTTTCCGATTCATACTCATCAACCTGCTCTGCCTCGCCCTCGTCATTATCAGGAGTACTAAAAATATCCTTTCTGACCGCAGCAGCTTTTTTTACATCGCGCATGCCTTCTTCGCGCTGATTAGATTCGAAATATGCCTCTGCTCTGGCCAAAATGGCATTAAGATGCTTTGGATATAGTTTAATTGCAGCATTCAGAAATTCGATGGCTTTCTTATACTCTTTTTTGTAAAGGGCAACCACTCCCTTGCCGTACCACCCATGAGGGCAAGCTTTATCAAGGTCAATCGCCTTTTCAAATGCCATTGATGCGGTGGTGTAATCCTGCAACATTAAGTAAGCGCCTCCCAGATCCAGCCAGGCTTCCTGGTTATCTTTCGAAAGGCTGATGACCTTTTCAAAATCTTTAATGGCATCTTTGTACTTTTCTTCAGCACCCTTTATTAAACCCCTTACATGGTAAGCCCTGAAATGCCTTCCATCAATTTTTATCAGTGAATTGAGATCTTTCAACGCCGATTCAAACTCTTCGTTTCTGCAATAGGCACATGCCCGGCCATAAATGGCCTCAACCTGATTTTCATCTTTTTCGACCAATTGGTCGAACAACCCAATGGCCTCCTCGTATTCTTTTTTATTAAACTTTTCCCATGCTTTTTCGAGCAGGTTTGCCGCGCTTTGCGAATTAGTATTGGCCATGAAAGGACGTTGAATTTAAATTGCCTAATTTTGTTTCTAATTTATAAAAGCTTATTGTTTCATTAGAAATTCTGTTTCAAAAAAATTCCTTCACAAAGCAACATAATTTTTAAACTTAAACAAATTTGAAATAAAAATTTAATGGTTTTCGGGTGAAGGATCATAACTCCCATTGTTTGATTGTCGAAAAATTGAACAAAAGTAATTTTGTTCGCGCCATCCCTCAAAAAAAGTTTTCATTTTTTAATTCCGGTTAGTAATGTGTGGAATAACTGGTTTTTATTCGGAAAAGATTTGGTTGTCGGAATCCGATTTGGCAGCAATGACAAATTCACTGGCACACCGTGGACCCGATTCTGTCGGGTTTTTCAGTGAAGGTCCGGTTGGACTGGGGCATAGGCGTTTAAGTATTATTGACCTTACAGATGCTGCCAACCAGCCTATGTATTCTCATAATGGCAGATATGTTATGGTTTATAACGGCGAAGTTTTCAACTTTCGTGAAATTGCTGAGGATATCAGACAAAATAATTTTGATTTCAAACCTCGAACTGCTTCCGACAGCGAAATAATTCTTGAAGCATTTGCACTTTGGGGGAAGGATTTTGCCCAACGGTTGAACGGCATGTTTGCCATTGCTATTTTCGACAGACAGGAGAAAACATTATCACTTCTCCGCGACCGTGTTGGAGTAAAGCCATTGTATTACTATTCAAGCGGAAACCAGTTTGCTTTTGCTTCAGAACTCAAAGCCCTTGTTTCGGCAGAGCCAATAAAAAGCAAGCTTACCTTAAACTTTGAGGCATTATCGTTGTATTTGCATTTGGGTTACATTCCTGCTCCAATGAGCATTTTCAACGAAATTAGAAAATTGGAGGCCGGGAGCCTGGCTCTGATAAACCAACAAGGAGTATATTTTGAAAAATGGTGGCTGCTCTCAAATCACATTCAGGCAACAACAATTAAGGATGCGGCAGAGGCATTGCATGAGTTTGAAAAGTTGCTCGAGAGTGCGGTTCGCTACCAGTTGATTTCGGATGTTCCTTACGGAACCTTTCTGAGCGGAGGAATCGATTCGAGCCTCGTAACTGCCATGGCTCAGAAATTAGGCAACCAGCCTGTCGATACCTTCACAATTGGCTTTACTGATAAAAAATTTAATGAAGCAGACCATGCGCGGGCTGTTGCAAAACACCTCGGAACAAGGCATCATGAGTTTCTGGTTACAGAAAAGGAGGCTCTGGAATGGATACCGGCATTTTTCAAAACCTACGACGAGCCTTTTGCCGATTCATCGGGGATACCAACACTCATTGTTTCGAATCTGGCCAGGAGAGAGGTTACAATGACCCTTTCGGGCGACGGCGGAGATGAATTGTTTATGGGTTACGGAGCATATCTTTGGGCAAGGCGACTCCAACTCAACTACCCCGGTTTTCTTAGAAATGCATTGGCCTGGGCGTTGAGTTTGGGAAATCATCGTATGCAAAGAGCAGCGGGGCTCTTTCAGTATGAGTCATCAGAAACTCTTCGTAGCCATATTTTCAGCCAGGAGCAGTATTATTTTTCGAGAAAAGAAATTAATCATCTGTTATCAGGGCAAACTACCTTTCCATTGCTCGGTGAAAACTTCGTCAATCCTGCACGAAACCTGCATCCTGCAGAAAAACAAGCCCTGTTTGACCTTAAATACTATTTGCCCGACGACCTGTTGGTTAAAGTTGACCGGGCTTCAATGGCCTTTGGACTTGAAACAAGAGTGCCTCTGCTCGATTACAGGATTGTGCAATTTGCTATGAATCTCGACGAAAAGCTTAAAGTACAAAACCGACAAACAAAATGGCTTATGCGTAGGCTTCTTAGCCAATACATTCCTAAAGAAATTTTCGAAAGGCCAAAATGGGGCTTTTCTGTTCCTCTGGGCTCCTGGCTTCAAACTGACCTTAAATACCTTACTGTTGAATATTTGTCGAAGCCGGCTTTGGATAAAACCGGAATACTGCAACCGGAAGCTGTTGAAAAACTTTTACACGGATTCTATTCCCAAAAAAAATCATTTTTATATCATAGGGTGTGGTCGCTGGTGGTTTTGCAAAAATGGCTCATTCATAATCCTCTTAATGTTAATTTAACATTGTGTTAATCATTATATAACTGCAACTTAATATCCCGTTAACGTTAAAAAATAAGCATAGCCATAACTTTGTAATATAAACCAAATATTACAAAAAATGTTTGTATTCAAACACTTAGGCTATGCAACCTTGATGTTATTTGCAGGAATATTTTATCCCGTGCAACTTTCTGCCGAAGGAGAGAGCATCAGTTCAACCCATGGGAGCGTTCGAGGTACTGTGGTTGACCAAAATACCGGAGAAACCATTATTGGTGCCAGCGTAATTATTGAAGGTACATTAAAGGGTGCGGCTACTGATATCAACGGAAATTTCCAGATCAACGATATTGAGCCTGGTACCTATAACATTAAAGCAAGTTTTGTTTCTTACGAAACGGTTGTAGTAGAAGGTGTTCAGGTTGAGGCAGGAAAAGTTTCGCGGCTTAACATATCAATGGCAGTTTCAGAAATTGCTCTTGACGAAGTGCAGGTAGCTGCGAGGCGGGTAACCCATACCGAGATGTCGGTGCTGGCCTCTATCCGGAATGCAAACCTTGTGGTAAGCGGAATTTCCTCCCAACAAATAAGGCGATCGCAAGATGGCGATGCTGCGGCTGTTGTGCGCAGGGTGCCCGGAGTAACTTTGGTAGATAACCGCTTTGTGATGATCCGGGGACTGAGTGAGCGCTACAATGCCAGCATGCTGCACAATGTTTATGCACCCAGCATGGAAACGGATGTAAGGTCGTTTTCTTTCGATATTATACCCAGCAATCTTATTGATCGCATTATGATTTTCAAAAGCCCTGCTGCCGACCTGCCAGGTGATTTTGCAGGTGGTGTTGTAAGGGTATATACCAGAAGTTTTCCCGAGCAGGATGGCATTCAAGTATCCTACTCGGCAAGTTATGAGCCGGGGGTTTCTTTTCAGCAATTTAAAGGCCAGGAAAATGGTAATTTCCACTGGTTGAACCGAAACAACCGGAGCAACTCATTACCAGGGGGATTCCCAGACAATTTGCGCGCTATCGCAAACGACCAAAATGCAATAATGGAGGCCGGGCAAAAACTTGGTAACAACTGGCTTCCGCTTGTAACCAACTCCGGTCTCAACCAAAGTATTCATATTACTGGTGGTCTCAACTTTAATATTCGCAATATTGAGGTTGGGCATATCACAGCGCTTTCATTCAACAACAGCAAGGGAATAAACGATATTAGCAGGGCAGACTTTAACGCATTTGACATAAGCACACAGCACAAGTCGTATTTATACCAGTTTAACGACCAGAAGCACAACCAAAAAATCCGCACCAGTTTGTTACACAACTGGGCATTCAATCTGGGGCAGGGCCATACACTGGAGTTTAGAAACCAGTTGTTTCATTTGAGCAATTCAGATTATGTTATGCGAACAGGAAACCATTTCGATTTTGGGTATTATGCCAACAATCACTCCTTCCACAAAATTTACAGGGGCATTTATTCTGGTCAACTCTCAGGAAACCACCAATTATGGACCGACAGGACCACACTCGATTGGACATTGGGGTATGGATACTCATACCGCGATGAGCCTGATTACCGCCGTTTTCGTTCTGATATAGACCCCAATACGGGTGAAACCACTCTTTATGTTCCGTTTGGAGCCGCCGCGGCATTCTTTTTGGGTAGATTTTTCTCCGAAATGGAGGAAAACAATTATACGGGTCTGATCAACCTGACTCACAAACTTTCCTTTGACAGGTTTCCGGGTTTCATCCCAACTCTTAAAGCCGGATTGTTTTTTGAGGATAAGAGCAGATTTTTTCAGGCAAGAAACTTAGGGTATATCAGATCGAACATACTTCAATTCGATCAAAGCTTACTCTCTCAGGGCATTTATCAGTTGTTCAGGCCCGAAAATATTAACAATACTACCGGAATCAGGCTCGATGAACAAACCAACCCAAGCGACTCTTACCGCGCAATTAACAATTTGTGGGCTGGATATGTACAGGTCCAAATGCCTTTCTCCAGAAAACTAAATATGGTGATGGGCTTAAGAACAGAGCATCATACCCAAAGGATGCACAGTTTCTCTCTTACCAACCAGCCAATCGATGTGGTGCGCCCACAAACAAGTTTTTTGCCGTCGGCCAATATCAGCTACAACTTCAATAGCAGAATGCTTATAAGGGGAGCTTACGGAAAAACCCTCAACCGCCCGGAATTCAGAGAGCTTGCCCCATTTGGTTTTTACGACTTCAATTTCAACCTGGTAAAACGAGGCAACGAAATGCTTCAAACGGCTTACATCCACAATACCGAATTGCGCTACGAATTTTACCCCAGTGAATCGGAAATTATCTCTGTCGGGGTTTTTTACAAGCACTTTTT
This sequence comes from Bacteroidales bacterium, assembly GCA_035477635.1. Taxonomy (GTDB): domain Bacteria; phylum Bacteroidota; class Bacteroidia; order Bacteroidales; family UBA7960; genus UBA7960. The sequence continues at coordinate 6,096 of DATIKK010000085.1, forward strand.
GCGCCCCATTGAGTCGAAATTTACCGATGGTGGCGGCTCAGGCGGTATCAAAACATTCACATACGAGAACGCCGACCACGCAGTGAGTATGGGCATGGAAACAGAGGTAAGAAAATCGCTGATGGGGCTCACCAATTCTACCTTGGTGGATAGAATAAGCGTATTGTTTAATGCTGCGCTTATCCACAGCCGTGTTGAACTTGGGCAAGCAGGACTGGGCCAGGTAAACGCGAACAGACCCATGCAGGGGCAATCGCCCTTCATAGTAAATGCCGGTCTTTTTTATGAAGGCAACAACGATTTAAGAATAAGTCTGCTGTATAATATTGTAGGACAGCGAATCTTCATCATAGGATACCATAGTTATCCCGACATCTACGAAATGCCAAGAAATCACCTGGATTTGACCATATCGCGAACCATTGCAAGAAATCTCAGGCTCAATATGGGCATTCGAGATATGCTGAACGAAAACATCGTGCTGATGCAGGATGCCAATCAAGATGGAAACTTTGATCTCAATTCCGACCAGGTGATTCAAAGCTTCAGGCCCGGCACCAGATTTTCATTAGGACTTTCTTATACCTTCTAAAACATCACGGATATCCATTTTACGCAATGTAGCCTTAAGCCTGGATTTGTTAATCCAGGCTTAACGTTAATAAAACAGAAACTTCACACGCTATTAATAATCAGTTCATTTACCCGGAATAGCTTTGTGGAGCTATAAAAACATTATTTAGTTGCATTCATAAATGTGTAAACCAAACTTTAAAAAATCTGTGATGAAAAAGTCAGCATTGAAAATTTTCGCATTGTTGCTTGTTTTGTTTATTCCGATTACTTCCTGTACGGAAGAGGAATTGCCAGGCTTGGCATCATTGTCGGTAGAAAGGGAATCAATTTTTGCTTCACCCGGGCAGAGAGTTACCAACACCATTACAATAAATGCTCCTGCCGGTGCACAAACTCTCAACATCCTTATTAACGGTGTGTCTCAGACTCCAATTAACCTTAATGGCGTTACCACGTACAACTATGTATTCGAATACACTTTGGGTAGCCAGATTGCTTCCGGAACCGTGCTGAATTTTGCTTTATCAGTAACCGATATCCAAAACCGCCCATCAGAAATCCTAACCTTCAGAATTACTGTTGTTATGAAACCCTTGGTGGAAGTAACCGGTAACATTACAGGCAATGTTACCTGGACATCCGACAACATTTACAGGTTAAATGGTTTCGTAAGGGTAATGGAGAATGCGCGCCTGACGATCCAGCCCGGCACCTTGGTAATTGGCGACCGGCAATCGAAGGGTACACTTATAGTGCATATGGGCGGCCAGATTTTTGCCAATGGAACCCGCGAAAACCCCATTATCATGACCTCGGAAAACCCTGCCGGATTCCGTGAACCTGGCGATTGGGGCGGTTTGGTGATTTGCGGAAGGGCTCCCAACAACATAACAGCCGCAACCGGCCAGCCTGTAGAGCTTGAAGGCGGTTATGGCGCATTTCACGGTGGCACCCTGCCTAACGACAATTCCGGAGTACTCAGGTTTGTCAGAATTGAGTATGCAGGGATTCCCATTAACCCCAATGAGGAGATTAACAGCCTCACCCTGGGTAGCGTAGGTTCGGGCACAGTAATCGAAAACATAATGGTTTCTTTTGCCCTCGACGATGCTTTCGAGTGGTTTGGAGGAACAGTAAACGCCCGTTGGCTGATAGCATACCGCAATGTGGACGACGACTTTGATGTGGATATGGGATGGACAGGTAATGTGCAATATGCAATATCCATTAGGGGTGCAACCCTCGCCGACCAGTCGCTTTCCAACGCCTTCGAAGTGGACAACAATGGCACCGGTAGCCCTGCAGAGCCATTTACCTCAGGGGTATTCTCCAATGTTACCGTTATTGGTCCAAAGAAAAAC
>DATIKK010000086.1:0-1500 GCA_035477635.1 Bacteroidales bacterium
GCTTTGGGCACGCGGGCTCCACATGGCAGGACCCTTACTCCTGTTGAGCATACGGAATTGCACCATGGTATGATCGGTAACTATACCTGACAGTCCACCCATGGCATCTATTTCGCGAACGATCTGGCCCTTGGCGATACCACCCATGGCAGGGTTGCACGACATCTGAGCAATTCCACCGAGGTTCATGGTGATCAGCAACACCTTGCTGCCAAGCTTTGCAGCGGCAGCAGCAGCTTCGCACCCGGCATGCCCACCGCCCACAACAACGATGTCGTAGTGTTCGAACATAGCAAAAATTTAAGCCAGCAAAGATAAATAATAATTCTCCTTGCCTGCCATCAGGGCTTTGAGGGCGGGCTCGTGGTCGGAATACCCTAAAAGATGCAACACACCATGAATGATAACACGGTGCAACTCGTTAAGAAAAGTTGTCTGATAAACTTCAGCATTTTCTTTAACCCGCTCAATACTGATGAATACGTCGCCCGAAACATGCCCAAACATATCCTGATAGTCGAAAGTAATCACGTCGGTAAGCTCTTCGTGGTTCAGGTAGTCCAGGTTCATCTTTTGCAGGTATGCATCATTGCAAAAAATAATGGAAATATCCCCCAGGCTTTTCTCCTCTGCAAGGCACGTCTGTAAAATCCAATCCCGGACCTTCGCTTGCGAAAATCCGGGAATGGTAACTTCTTCAAAGAAAAATCGTATCCTGCCTTTTGCCTTCACCTATACGGTAGCAGTTTTATTAATTTTTTCAAAATACGTGTCCAGCAAGGAAATTCTATGCTTGTATGCATTCTTGTGAATGCTCGAAATATAAAACACCAGGTCAACACTTTCATTTTTACTGTTGAAATTCATTTCATCGACCAACAAGCTTACGGAGAGCAGGCTTTTTTCGGTTGGGGTTAAATCGTCGCCCATCAGCAATTCCTCGGTGGTTTTCTGACAGATGCCAGCAATTTCGAAAAAGCGGTCTTTAAGAGCTACCCGGAAATTCAAACCTTTTGCATCGGCATAAAAATAGAATTGAATCTTTTTCTTTGCAGAATCGGTTTCGGAGGCAAGCAAGGTGAAAACCTCACAAACCGAAAACAAAATATTTCCAAAATAACTATTAAAGATGTTGAATTGATCACAGATTTTCTCAACGAAGAATTCAACTTTCGGAAGCTCCTCGAGGCTTGCTTTAACAACCAAACGCTTTTCCAGTTCAACCATATCAGAACAATAACAAAATTAAGGTTTCAGATAATTACAATCCGATAGGAAGTTTAAGAATTATACTCACAAATCGGGTTAAAGGTTTCCAATAAAGCCAAATATTTATCAACAATTTTAGTCCCAAATACTCTCTGATTCTTTCGCAATCTAAAAAAAAGTATCTGAGTAATAATACAACGACAAAACACCTGAAAAGTTATCTAAAGCAAAAGAATATTTTGAATATCGGAAAAAAAAATGTACTTTTCAATGCCATTCCATCACAGGTTT
>DATIKK010000087.1:0-1798 GCA_035477635.1 Bacteroidales bacterium
ATTTGCCTTCGTACTTGCAGATTATACCGGCCTGAACATGACGGGAAGTTTAATCGCTGTAGATGATTTTGGCAGAGGTGAATATTTAGCCTTGAACAACCTCATACTTCCAGCCCTAACCTTGGGTATCAGGCCTTTGGCTGTGGTAACCGAACTTACAAGGAGTTCAATGGCGAACGTTATGGCTCAGGATTTCATCCGTACTGCACGCGCCAAAGGGCTTAGCCTATACAGAGTGGTTACCGGCCACGCTCTTCGAAACGCACTTAATCCGGTTGTTACTGCAATATCGGGATGGTTCGCATCGCTGATGGCCGGAGCGGTGTTTGTCGAGTTTGTTTTTGGATGGAAAGGAATTGGGGTTGTAATCGTAGATGCTCTGGAGCATTATGATTTTCCTGTTGTTATGGGCGCTGTGCTTATAATCTCAATGATGCTTGTTGTCGTTAACATAATAGTTGATATGATATACGGCCTGCTCGATCCCAGGATCAGGATGCAATAAAAACCAAATAGATAGAGGCTTTAGCCCTAAATTGTTGTTTTTAGGTTGCCTCAATGATAAAACAGCAATAGTTCTTAAACAGGTTATTTTCGGAACGAGTTGGAATTTGTTAATTTTTAAAAATTTGATTTATGCGAAAAAAAATTGTGGCAGGAAACTGGAAGATGAACCTAAATCTGGAGAGCGGCAGAAAGCTTGTAGCCGAAGTATGTAACTTACTTAAGCAAACGAACCCTGATAAGATTTCCGAAAAACCTGAAGTAGTATTTTTTCCACCATTTGTTTTTATAACCGAAGTTGCAAAAATTGCTGAAAACATACCTGGCGTAGGAGTGGGTGTTCAAAACATAAGCCACGAAGAAAAAGGCGCTTATACAGGAGAGGTATCAGCAAGTATGGTTCGTTCGTGTGGAGCAACTTACACCCTGATTGGCCATAGCGAGCGAAGAACCTATTTTAAAGAGGACGACAACCTTTTGGCCAGGAAACTGGAGGTTGCCATTAGAAATGGCCTTACACCAGTTTACTGCTGCGGCGAAATAATATCCGAACGCAAGGCCGGTAAACACTTTGAGGTTGTAGGTGAACAAATGACCACAGCCCTTTTCTGGATGAATAAAGCTGAATTTGAAAAAATCGTGATTGCTTACGAACCAGTTTGGGCAATCGGAACAGGTGTTACGGCAACTCCTTTGCAGGCACAGGAAATGCATGCATTTATCCGGACTTTGATATCGGAAAAATTCGGCAATGAAACTGGTCAAAAAACCACAATACTTTACGGAGGAAGTTGCAACGCACAGAATGCTGCAGAGCTTTTCTCCCAGCCCGATGTGGATGGCGGTTTGATAGGAGGAGCATCCCTAAACGCAAGTGAATTCTTTGCCATAGTCAATTCCTTTTAGTACCTATGAGCAACCTTGAGTATGTTGAATTATCCTGCCATGTAGAGCCTGTTGATCCCTGGCGCGAAATTCTTATTGCCGAACTTGCCGACATTGGATTCGATAGCTTTGAAGATTTGCCCAACGGATTTAAAGCCTACGCTTTTGCCGGGGCTTTCAACATTGAAGCCATTAGTCAGGTTTTTACAAAATATAAAGAATCAGGCAAAGTTAGAATTGCTTTTGAGCATAAGGTTATTAAAAGCAGCAATTGGAATAAGGTTTGGGAGAGCAACTTCGACCCGGTGGTTTTGGCCAGTAAATGCTATGTAAGGGCTCCATTTCACCCTCCATCGGAAAATTTTGAAATGGAAATAATTATTGAACCCAAAATGTCGTTCGGCACCGG
>DATIKK010000088.1:0-3306 GCA_035477635.1 Bacteroidales bacterium
ATATTTTTTTTGAGTTAATAAATATCCCGGGTTGGGCACATATGAACCTTGCCTGGTATCCCGAGGTTAACATCCACCGGAAAAAATAATTCAGAATAACCGGTGGGCAACAGAAAGTTTTCCCAACTCCAAGATGCTCTAAAGCAAATACGGCTTAATATATTTCCGGTTTAAACCAAAAACAATCTTTGTATGCGAAGACATAGCGGGAAAATGGGAAAGAATATTATTTTTATTTAGACTGAGTAAAATTAATATTAAATAATTGTTTAACGCAAATAAATTTTTAGTTTTTTTTCGATACTGCCCGACAAAAAAATGAGTTTCTTCGCTTGGAGAGCAAAATGTTTCTCTTGGCTGCTTTGGGTCTTAGGGTAAAAAGTTATTTCACTCAAAGCCGCAAAGTTTTACCTAAGATTTGCAAAAAAAGGCTGGGACTATTCTTATTGGATTAAAGATATGTTGGAGAATTTATTTTTGACATTAAGGCAAAATTTAGAATTTTAAGAAAAAAAAACCGGAGCCTTATCAGACAACAGTCTGGAAAAAAGGCCCCGGAAATTATAAATGGCAATGTTTAGAAGCCGTGGTTTTAAAGCCTATTACTCATTTTATGCCAACAAATTTCTACCTCACCACAAGTTTGTGATTTTTTACCTTCAAATTCATCCAGCCGATAATAAATCCCGCTGTCATAAACATGATAAGGCTGTACACTGCAGGCGAAATGGCCATAACATTGTTATGAAGCAGAGTGCTTGCAATCATAATACCAAGGGTGCCGTTTTGAATGCCGCTTTCAATGGAAATGGTAATACTTTGGGAAACATTGAGTGCGAAAATTCTCGAAGAGAAGTATCCTATAATCAGCATGGCAACATTTAGCGACAAGGTTATTAAACCAACATCTCTGAAGGATTGGATGAATATTTCACTGTTGGTTAAAATGGTAGCAAAAATGATAAGGAACAGTAATAAACCTGATAGAATTTTAACTGGTTTGTCCATTTTCCGTGCAAAGTTTTTTGCTTTCGATCTGATAAGCATTCCAAGCGCCACCGGCAACAATGTAATAATGGTTAGTCTTATTATAGTTTCGAGTAATGGAAGCGGCACATATTCACCTTGAGCCAAAAAATACGACAACGAAAAGTTAACCAAAAGAGGAATGGTAATGATAGTAATAAAGCTCGAAAGTGCTGTAAGTGTTATGGAAAGGGCTGTATCGCCCCTCGAAATATGGGCGATAAGGTTGGAGGTAGGCCCTCCGGGACAGGATGCAAGGATCATAACGCCAACAGCCAGCTCAAGGTTTTGCATTCCGAAGAGCTTAATAAGCAGGAATCCAACCACCGGCACCAGGATAATCTGGTTCAGGACACCAACGGCTGCTGCTTTGGGGTAAAGTACAATGCGTCTAAAATCATCTAAGGTGAGCGAAAGGCCCATTCCAAGCATGATGATGGCCAGCGAAAGCGGCAGCATCAGATCTGTGAGGTAGTTGGTTTCCATGCTAATTCAAGGTTAATAAGTGGTTAAATCAAGGTTAAACTATTGTTTATTCGTGCCGCCAAATTTATAAAACTTATTGGAATTAAAACAAATGTTCAAAATACAAGTCGTCTATTTTATTTCATTATTGACCAGCGAGGGCATTTATGTGTGTCCATTTTGGAAATGAATCCAGGTATGTGATGCTGAAGAAAGAATCGTAAGTTATGAACAAGGCCATGAAGGGAGGTTTTAATCATATAAATTCGCAGAATAATCTTGCTGCATGATCACGCCCGAAACCATCGGAAAAATTCTTGATGCCACCCGTGTAGAGGAGGTGGTTGGTGAATTTGTCAGGCTTAAAAAACGGGGAGTAAACCTTATAGGCTTATGTCCTTTTCATAACGAAAAAACCCCCTCATTCAATGTTTCGCCTGTGCGGGGCATTTACAAATGTTTTGGTTGCGGAAAAGGAGGAAATGCAGTTAATTTCCTGATGGAGCACGAGCATTATACTTATCCGGAGGCATTAAAGTATCTGGCAAGTAAATATTCTATCGAAATTGAAGAAAAAACACCTACGCCTGAGCAGGTTCAGGAACAGGATGCCAAGGAAAGCCTGTTTACCCTGACTGCTTTTGCCCAAAAATATTTTGAAGAAACGCTTCACAATCACGAGGAAGGAAAGGCCATTGCACTTACTTATCTTAAAGAAAGGGGGGTTTTGCCCGAAACAATTAAAAAATTTGGTATTGGCTATTGCCCCGACCAGTGGGATGTTTTTACGCGGCATGCCACAAAAAACGGATATAAAAAAGATTATCTTCTAAAGACAAGCCTTTCGAAAGAAAAAGACCAGCAGTATTTCGATACTTTCAGGGGCCGGATTATGTTTCCGGTTCATAACCTTTCGGGGAGGGTTTTAGGGTTTGGAGGCCGGATTCTCACCAACGACAAGAACAAGCCAAAATACCTCAACACAGCCGAGAGCGAAATATACCATAAAAGCAAAATTCTTTACGGCCTTTTTTATGCAAAGAATGCCATTGCCCGGGCCGACAATTGTTACCTGGTTGAGGGTTACACCGATGTGATATCGATGCATCAGGCCGGTGTCGAAAATGTGATTGCCTCCTCGGGCACTTCACTCACCACCGACCAGATAAGGCTCATAAGGCGATATACAACCAATATTACACTTCTGTTCGACGGCGACCCGGCCGGCATTAAAGCGGCATTCAGGGGTATTGACATGATTCTTGAGGAAGGCCTGAATGTGCGCCTGGTGCTTTTTCCTGAAGGCGAAGACCCCGACTCCTACGCCCGAAACCACAGGCCCCTGGAAGTCCAACAATTCATCCAAAACAATACTGACGATTTTATCTCCTTTAAAACCAAAATCCTGCTTGATGAAACCAAAAACGACCCTATACGTAAAGCAGGACTTATAAAGGAAATTGCCCAGACCATTTCGTTGATTCCCGAACCTATTACCAGAAGTCTTTACTCCAAGAAGTGCAGCGGTTTAATGCAGGTGGATGAGCGATTATTGATTGACGAGATTAACAAACAGGTTAGGCTGAAATATACCCGCCAGGCAAAGGAAACCCTGACCGAGACCCTTGATGCAACTTCTTATGAGGCTTCACCCCAATCCCAACCCGAAATTGTAACCAACGGACACCACGAAAAAGAAGTAATAAGGATGTTGCTGCTGTATGCGGGAAATATGGTGGAATTTGAAGGGATGGATGAATCCGGAAAGCCAACAACGGTTTCGGTACGGCTGCTCAATTTTGTAGTAGATGATTT
>DATIKK010000089.1:0-11586 GCA_035477635.1 Bacteroidales bacterium
GGTTCCAAAATTTAAAATGGTGAAGAGGCTGGCCGGTACCAGCATACCCCCGATAGCTCCGATAACAGGAAAAGATGCGCTTTTCAAACTGGAAAGTTTCCCGGCCAGTATTTCCCGTTTAAGCTCCAAGCCTACAAGCAGGAAAAAAAAAGCCATAAGTCCTTCGTTAACCCAATGCACCAGGCTATGTTCGTATAACTTAAAATGCCAAAGCTGAATATATCCGTTCCGAAAATCTGAATTTGCCAATACCAACGATAAAACGGTGGCAGTAATCAAAAGCATTCCACCCGACTTGTCGCTGTTAAAAAATCCATTAAGCAATTTAGTAAGCCGCATAACGATAAAAAATATTTTCCTGCAAATAAAAATGCCTGACTAAGCCAGAATGAACTGACAAAAAATCAAAAGAAATTCAACTTAGCAGATAGTTAGTTTTTTCGACGTAGAGAGGTAAGTTTGCGAAGGTTAAATAACCACAATAAAATCAACTTAAAATTTTTGAATTTATTCTGTGTGGCGAAAATTTTTTCTGAATGCAAATTTACTCACCTTATTTTCTGGTGCAATCGAAATTCTGATTTTTTTTTCAAAATCGCCGGGCAGGCAATAGTTTTCCCACCAAGCATCCCAAAAGGGTAATATAACTGGCAAGCTTACAAGCCTTTTCTGATAGTACTTCAGGCTTCAAAAAAATCCTGCAAGGACTGCAGGTAAGAATTCTTCCAACCTTTGAGCATATTGTCAAAAGCGTTATCCGGAACACCGGTTTGTTCTATCTGAACTATTGTGTAATTTTTTTCAGGAATAAGGTTGATGGTAACTTCCGAGTCTAATTCCTCTCCATGGAAATACCATTGCTGCCTGAGCAACTTAAATGGTTGAAATTCAAGGTTGCGTCCGATAATTTCTCCCCCAAGCATGCTGAATTCCGAACCTGGCTCCAGGTTCATTTCAGCAGGTTCGCCACTCCATAGCTCAATAGTAAAGGGATTGGTAAGGGCAATATATATTTCTTCGGGGGTAGCTTTTATCTTGCGATTTAATTTTATTGTTTTGGACATAGTTTAGTTTGTTTTTTTAAGTGCATACGCGCTCAGAGCAGGTAAATACAGCTTTAAATGATATTTTCCGTAGGTTTCGGTGGTGGTAAAAACCATTTCCTCGTTAAGTCTGCCAAAGCCTCCAAAATTAAGGCTATCGGTATTCAGGACTACTTTGTAATTGCCTGGTACCGCTGGGATCTGATACCCGGTATAGGATTCAAAAGGGTTGAAATTAAAAACAATAATTAGATCATTGCGGCCTATTACCAGCACCTGGTCAGTAATATGTTCCATTAGTCTTATTACTTCAGGGTCAAGATAAATCCTTCCGGTGCGTGCAAATGAAATCATTTCACGGTCGAATTCCCAGAGATACCTGTACTTGAGGTTTGGGTCGCGTACCAGACTCCATTGCCTTCGGGCATAATGATACGACCAGTTGTTATGCCTGCCCGGGAAGTCAATCCATTCGGGGTGCCCGAATTCATTCCCCATAAAGTTGAGGTATCCGTTGCCGGCGGTTACCATAGTGATCAGTCTTATCATCTTATGAAGCGCCATACCATTATCGATAGTAATGTTACGCTGGTCGCAATGCATATTGCTATACATTTCCTGATCCATTAACCAAAAGATCAATGTTTTGTCGCCAACCAGCGCCTGATCGTGCGATTCGGCATAATGCACTGTTTTCTCGTCAAGCCTTTTATTGGTCAGGTTATAAAACATATTGCCAACATGCCAAAATTGAATTCTATCCTCTTTAATGGTCCTTATCCAGTAGTCGGGAACGCCCATAGCCATGCGATAATTAAATCCCACCCCGCCAATGTGTTGTGGGGTTGCTAACCCAGGCATTCCACTCATTTCTTCGGCAACAGTTATTGCATCAGGTTTTACCTCATGTATCAATTTATTGGCCAGGTAAAGATATGTTATTGCATCCTCGTCAACGTTTTCGTTGAAATATTGATCATAGCCTACAAAGGCCGTTCCAAGCCCATGATCCAGGTATAGCATGCTGGTAACTCCATCGAACCTAAAACCGTCGAACCGGTATTCTTCTATCCAGAATTTGCAGTTTGAAAGCAGAAAATGAAGAACCTGATTTTTCCCATAATCAAAACAACGACTATCCCATGCAATGTGATTTCCGCGAGGCCCATCGTGAAAAAACTGATAATAAGACCCGTCATAACGACTTATCCCTTCCACCTCATTTTTCACGGCATGCGAATGAACCATATCCATAATTACCCTTATGCCTCTTCCATGAGCATCGTCAATAAGCTTTTTAAGGTCGTCAGGGGTTCCAAACCGGCTTGCGGCAGCAAAAAAACTGCTCACATGATACCCAAATGACCCGTAAAAAGGATGCTCCTTAACAGCCATAAGCTGGATGGTATTATAGCCTGCTTTTTCAATGTGCGGAAGTACATTGCGCCTGAACTCATCCCATGTCCCAACCTTATAATCTTCAGTTGCCATTCCGGTATGGGCTTCATAAATCAGGGGAAAAAAGTCTGAGTCGTCTTTTATCTGGTTTTTCCACTGATAATCAACTTCAGGATGCCAAACCTGGGCGCTCCATATCTGTGTTTCAGCATCCTGTACGACCCTTCTCGCCCAAGCAGGTATCCTCTCCCCTGAGCCTCCTGGCCAATTAATGTGTAATTTGTACAGATCAGTGTGTTTCAGAATAGCTCCGGATATAAACAACTCCCAGTTGCCATAACCAATCGGAAAAAATTTAAACCTCTCATCAACCTTCCAGTCAGAAAAATCGCCTATAAGGAACATTTCCGAAACATTTGGAGCCCACTCCCTTATTACCCATCCTTGCCCGGTATGGTGCAAACCATAAAAGAGGTAACCATTGGCAAATTCAGTGAGGGATTTTTCGCCCGTCAGTTCCGTCTCCTTGGCTATAGCCTTTTGCAGCCTGCGGTCAATTACAGGCTGGTATGGTTCGAGGTAAGGATCCATCAGAACAATTCTGGGAATAGACATAGCTTAAAATTAATGCATTTGGTAAGCCCGGATTTTCTTTTCCAAACATAACCTTTTTTATATTAAATCAAAAACTACCAGACCATTTTCACCATTTTAAATTATTAATTTTTGAAAATGGCTATTTTTGCATTGTTTTAATTCAATCTAAATAAAAGGTAATAATCAGTAAGTATGCTTTTAAGCGAGCTAAAAAACGGCGAACGGGGTATTATCATAAATGTTAAAGGCCGAGGCGCCTTCAGGAAAAGAATAATTGAAATGGGCTTTGTGGTTGGGCAACCTGTGGAGGTTATCAAAAAGGCTCCGTTGCGCGATCCGGTCGAATACAATGTTATGGGTTATTACGTTTCGCTGCGCAATAGTGAGGCGCAACTGATCGAAGTGGCCCGCGAGGAAGAATTTTCGCCTCAGGATGATTCTCCTTTTGAAGGCACAATAGCAATTGAGAGGTCAGGAAAAATTCACCATCTTGGAAAAACGATCAACGTAGCCCTTGTAGGAAATCCTAACAGCGGCAAAACCACCTTTTTTAACCATGCTTCCGGCTCGCACGAAAAGGTAGGAAATTACAGCGGTGTAACAATCGATGCCAAGGAAGGCAAGCTGCGGCAAGCCGGGTATCTGTTAAGGATTACAGATTTGCCGGGCACCTATTCGATTTCTGCTTTTACGCCTGAAGAGGTTTTTGTAAGGAAATATTTACAGGAACAATTGCCCGATGTAGTGATCAACATTGTTGATGCTTCAAACCTGGAACGAAACCTGTACCTTACCACCCAGCTTATTGACATGGATATCAGGGTGGTTATGGTTCTCAACATGTATGATGAACTTCAGGCTGCAGGCGATGTTCTTAATTACCAGGCACTGGGAGAAATGATCGGTATCCCGATTATCCCAACGGTAAGCCACAAGGGAAAAGGAGTAAAAGAAGTTTTCGACAAGGTAATTGAGGTATTTGAAGACCGTAATCCTGTGATCCGGCACATACACATTAATTATGGAAATAGCCTTGAAAAATCAATAAAATTTATCCAGGACCTTGTCAATGTAGAGGGTAACCAGCATCTGACCGACAGGGTTTCAACGAGGTTTCTTGCAATTAAACTTCTTGAAAGTGATAAGGAGGCCACCAAACAGGTGATGGAACAATGCCATAATCACGAAGAAATAATTTTTCATACAGGACAGGAAATCCGAAAAGCAGAAAAGGAGTTTGGTGAAAACCCCGAAACCGTAATTACGGACCTGAAATATGGTTTCATTTCTGGAGCATTAAAGGAAACTCTTCAAAAAGGGAAAAAAGAAGATCGAAAGTCCAGCGAGGTAATTGATACACTGATTACACACAAACTTTTTGGCTTTCCGATATTTTTGTTTTTTATGTGGTTTATGTTTTCGGCTACTTTTTGGCTTGGAAGTTTTCCCATGGATTGGCTCGAACAGGCAGTTGGGGCATTTGGAGATTTTGTCGGAAGGAACATGGCTGAAGGGGCACTCAAGGATTTGATTATCAACGGGGTGATTAGCGGGGTAGGCGGGGTTTTGGTGTTTTTGCCGAATATTGTTCTCCTGTTTTTTTTCATCAGCATAATGGAAGACACAGGCTATATGTCGAGGGCTGTTTTTATAATGGACAAGCTCATGCACAAAATTGGCCTTCATGGAAAATCTTTCATTCCCCTTCTTATGGGTTTTGGATGCAATGTTCCGGCCATCATGGCAGCCCGCTCCCTGCCCAACCGCAATGACCGCCTTCTTACCATGCTCATTAACCCGTTCATGTCGTGCAGCGCCAGGCTACCCATTTATGTACTTTTTATCAGCGCTTTTTTCCCAAATAACCAGGGGTCAATGCTCTTTTTAATGTACCTGATTGGTGTTGTTGTGGCTATTGGTGTGGCTATTCTCTTTAAAAAAACCCTTTTTAAAACTGTTGAGGTGCCATTTGTCATGGAACTCCCACCATACAGGGTTCCAACCATGAAGGCAACAACCAGAAACATGTGGAGAAAAGCTGTGCATTACCTGAAAAAAATCAGTGGGATCATTCTTATTGCATCTATTGTTATCTGGGCGCTGGGGTATTTTCCAAACGGGTCGGGTTACCAGAAAAAACTTGAAAGCAGCCTTAATGTCATCACTGAAACTTATGACGAGAAGCTGAACCAGGTTCCGGAAAACGAAACCGTGCTTAAAGCCAGACTGATTGCAGAAAAAGAACAACAACTGGTTGAAGCTGAACGTCTGAGCCATACCGAAAGGCTCGAAGGGAGCTTAATCGGGCAACTGGGCAGCATTATTCACCCGGTTATGGAGCCACTTGGCTTTGACTGGAAGATGTCGATAAGCATACTATCTGGCGTCGCCGCAAAAGAAATTGTTGTTAGTACATTGGCTGTTCTTTATCAGGCCGACGAAAGCGATGGGGTCGAAGGCGCATCATTGGTTAACCGCCTGCAGAACCAGACTTACATCGACGGACCCAAAGCCGGGCAAAGAGTGTTCAATCCACTGGTAGCATTCAGTTTTATGATATTTGTACTGTTGTATTTTCCATGTATCGCGGTAATTGCTGCTATAAGCAAGGAGTCAGGCCATTGGAAATGGGGATTGTTTGCGGTGTTCTATACAAGTGCGGTAGCTTGGATTGCTTCATTTTTTGTGTATCAGGTGGGAAGCCTTTTCTTTACCTTTTAATGCTGAAAAAACAGCCTGTTCCCGATCTGAGGTATTTCCCTTTAGGATAAATTTTCATTAAAAAAGCCTACTTCTCATGGCTTTTTTTTATTTTAGGTGAGAAAAACAAAAGGCCGGATGGTGAGGGATATTCACGAAATATTGTCCGAATACTGGGGCTTTGAGTCTTTCAGGCCAATGCAGGAAAACATTATCCGGTCGGTTCTTGAGGGTAATGATACCCTTGCGCTGTTACCCACCGGAGGAGGAAAATCTATTTGTTTTCAGGTACCTGCCATGGCTAAAGAAGGTTTGTGCATTGTGGTTACTCCCTTGATAGCCCTAATGAAAGACCAGGTTCAAAACCTGAAAGACAGAGGCATTAAAGCAGTAGCGTTGAATCATGGACTAAGCAGGCTCGAAATTGATATTGCTCTGGATAATTGTATTTATGGGAATGACTTCAAGTTTCTGTACCTTTCGCCCGAAAGGCTTCAAACAGAATTGTTGCGGACCAGGCTACCAAAAATGAAGGTTAATCTGCTGGCGGTTGACGAAGCCCATTGTATTTCGCAGTGGGGTTATGATTTCAGGCCACCATACCTTAAAATTGCCGAAATACGGGAGTTTTTCCCACAGGTTCCTGTGCTTGCGCTTACGGCCACAGCCACACCCCAGGTTGTTGACGATATTCAGGAGAAACTGCTTTTTCGGAAAAAAAATCTATTTCAAAAAAGTTTCGAACGAAAAAACCTGGCATATGTAGTACAGGAGGAAGAAGCCAAGCTGGGGCGATTGCTCAGGATATGCAAAAAAGTACCTGGCACAGGAATAGTGTATGTTCGAAACCGGAAAAGGACCCGCGAAATTGCCGAATATCTTAAAAAGAACAAAATAAAAGCTGATTATTATCATGCCGGACTTACTCCCCAGGAACGCGATTTGAAACAAAACTCCTGGATGAAAGAAAAAATCAGGGTTATGGTTGCTACCAACGCCTTTGGGATGGGCATTGACAAGCCTAACGTAAGGTTTGTAGTGCATGTGGATCTGCCCGACAGCCCGGAGGCATATTTCCAGGAAGCCGGCAGGGCCGGCCGCGACGATGAAAAAGCCTACGGGGTAACTCTCTATAACAAGGCTGACCTGATTGACCTTGAGCAAAACCACGAACGCTCATACCCTCCGATTGAGTTCATAAAAAAAGTTTATAATTGTCTTGGGAATTTTTTTCAGGTTCCTGTGGGAGGAGGCCGCGACCAAACCTTTACGTTTGTCCTTAATGAATTTGCCGAAAATTTCAACCTGGAGGCCACTCAAACCTTCAACGCTCTGAAGTTTCTCGAAAAAGAAGGGTTTTTAATCCTTTCGGACGCATTGCTCAATCCATCGAGAGCCTTTTTTTCAATTAACAGGGAAGAACTCTACCGGTTTCAAATCACCACCCCTTCTTACGATAATTTTATTAAAGTGATGCTAAGGTCGTATCCGGGTATTCTTTCCGGATTTGTTAAAATTAACGAATCCGATATAGCCAAAAGAGTATTTATTAGCCGCGAGGAATTAATTAAACGGTTGAACTACCTTAAGCAATTGAATATTATTCAATATGAACCACAGAATGACAATCCAACCATTACTTTAGTCGAAGAAAGGATTGCAATAGACCATTTGCGAATTACCCCGGAGGTGTATCACCGTCAAAAAAAGTTCTCGCTTGATCGCCTAAATGCAATGAAAAGTTATGTTGAAAACAATAACCAATGCAGAAGCGTGCTGTTGCTCGCTTATTTCGGGGAGCATGGTGGTACCCCATGTGGACATTGCGATTTCTGTATTGAAAGAAAAAAAACCGGTCTGACAAAAGAGGAAACTGACAAACTTGTTGATGAAATCAGGCATTTGCTCCTGCAGCATCCAATGAATACTCCCGATTTGCTGCTGGCCCTGGCCGGTTCATTACCCGAAAGAGAGACCCTGCTAATGATTAGATGGCTTGTGGATAATGGAAAAATAAAAATTCAATCCGACAGTAGCAAACTTGAATGGATTAGATAAAAATGAACAGGGAAGTGAAGCATTTCAATATAAAGAAGTAAGGCTGCCCCGGTTAGGAAGCAGCCTCAGTTTTGAGATTGGTTGAAAAGAACTTATTCTAAAATATAGTTGCCTGGGGTTAAGTTTAAAACATTATTATCCTTTTGTGCCAGGTAACCAATTGCCCAATTGAGTAAGCCAAAACTAAGTAATATTTAGTTATAGCACTCAAACTCTCGAAATTATCATTTGCGCCTTGGAGGAGTGCGCGGAAGAGTGATTTCGCGGGTTTCGCCATTGGCTGTTATGGTTGCAATATCGTCGCAAGTACCGTTACCAAAGTCAAGGACAAGACTGCGTTCTCCGGCCTGAACGGTTATTGTACCTTCAACAAGCCACAAGCATGCCATCCGTCTAACAACTGGTTTGGTTATAACCACACTGTACTGTTCTCCTTTGCGGTTTACCCCGGAAACGGTTCCGGTTATCTCGAATTCGTCGTCCCATATAAACCTTGGGGTAAGCATGCCTAGAATCCATTTGCGGGTACGGTTCACTTCGCGGGTAATAAAAGTGCCATCCTCGAAAGTGATTTTACCGCCAGTAAGAGTAATGGTTACGGTAACATCATCAACGTTGGTAATAGTTTTTGTGCCTTCAATCATGTTGCCTCCAATGGTGAAGTTCCGGAAGGTAACAGTACGCGAGGTGCCTGCCCTGTGCATTGGTCCGGTAATTACAATCTGGATGACTCCATTTTTTGCCGGGCGGTCGCCAACCTGCCAGTTGGTGAAAGTAATTGTAATAGTTTTTGGAAAACCAACTTCAGGAGTTACAACCACAACACGTGAACCTGTTGTAGGAGGAGCAACCGGAGGAGTACCTGCTGTTTTAGCAGTAATTTCTCCGGGGTCGCTTTCAAAAAGCACTGCCATATCACCTAAATCATCAATTTCGCCCAAAGCCTGGCCGAAATATGAGTCGGCAATTGCTTCATCCTCGGCAATTTCAATCTTTTGCTGCATGGTATCATCCTTCTGGCAGGATGAGAAACCAAACACAAGTGCAAGAACCACTAGCATGGACAAACTTTTTCTTTTCATAGCATTAATTTTTTAAGTTTAGACTAAAAACTTGATCAAAATTATTTGGCTTAAAATGAAATTTTAATGAATTATTTAAAAATTCTTCATTTTTAAATTATCATCCTTAATCAGTCAGGGGTTGGCCAAATCGTATTACTTTAGAACAAATTTCTGTAAATGAAAACCAGTTCTAGTGTCAGGAAACCAGCCTTTTCAGGCAGGTTTTATCCGGGCTCCCCATTAGGCCTTAAAGAACTGATAGAATGTTTTTTAGTCAGAATAAAAGCCTGTGAACTTCCATTCCGGCACGGCAAAATTTTGGGAGGAATCGTACCCCATGCAGGGTATATTTATTCGGGCTACATTGCCATGCATTTCTTTGCGCTCATGTCGCAGCAAAAGTTTCGGTTCGACACAGCAATTGTTGTGTGTCCAAACCACGCAGGAACCGGCCCTGAAATTTCTCTTGACGGGCATGATTATTGGGAAACTCCTTTAGGAAATGTTAAAATTGATCAGAAATTCAACAGTCTGCTTGGGCTGGAATTTTGTTCAGAGGCTCACAAATACGAACATTCGGCCGAAGTGTTAGTTCCAATGCTGCAGTATTTTTTTAATGAGAATTTCAGCCTTGTTCCTGTGTGTATGTGGAAGCAAACTCCCGAAGCTGCCAGGCTTCTTGCCTCAAGGATTGCATCTGCCAAAAAGGATTCCGGAAGAAATATTCTGGTAATTGCATCATCGGATTTTACGCATTATGAAAATCCGGAATTTGGTGCCATGCAGGATAACCTTGCCCTGGAAAAAATCCTTGCTTTTGATGTCAATGGCCTTGCCAGGGTGATAAACATGCACAGCATTTCTATGTGTGGCTCGGGCCCGGCTATGGTTTTGATGGAACTTGCAATGAAATTTTATCAACAGCCTGCGGCTCAAATTTTGGCATCAGGCCATTCGGGGCAGGTTGCCCCTTCAGATAAGGTTGTGCGGTATGTTTCGGTCTGTTTTGGAGAAGCCCCAGCCTGAGAATAAACAAAATTTAATTAATTTTACAAAAATCCTTAAGGAAAAAATAACAGATACTGCTTATCATGAAAGACGCAGATAGTAGTCGATTTATAAACGAACTTTTAAATCAGTATGAGCAAACCATCGCCCGACTGGTGCTTTTCAACCTTTGTGAGCTTCCATTTCCATTGGGAATAAAAAGGAACATTGATGTGCTAAAGGGAAATAAATCTTCCTATGTAATTAATCACAGCCTCCATAAATTGCATACCTTTTCTGCCTTCTCGGGCTTTACCCGCGACCAGATGTCAGACATTTTCGATATTCTCATCAATTCCGGATTAATTGGGGTTGAAAAAATCCGGGTTGAAAGCGATGAACTCCCTGTTTTGAAAATAACCCCAAAAGGGGAAGATTATTTACATGGTAAGGAAACAGGCGAATTTGTATTGCTCGATGCCATAATGGACAAAGACATTCCCGATATTTCGGAGGAAGACCAGGATCTGTACTATAAACTAAAACTTACCAGGCGGCAGTTGGCCGAAGAGGAAGATGTTCCTGCTTTTATGATCTGCAAAGACATTATACTGAGAGAGCTTTGTGTGCAAAAGCCCATGGAAAACAACGAACTTGCTAAAATATCCGGAGTCGTCCCTAAATTTATGGAAAATTACAGCAAGCAATTCCTTTATGTTATCAGGCAATATGTAACCCGCGAAAAAAACATCTGATAAAGAACAAATCAGATTACCTTTGCGCAAAATTTCCCTGAATGGAGTTTAGAATTGGTGAAATGGCTGCTTTGTTTACAGCCATTTGCTGGACCGTTTCGGCTATGGCTTTCGAATCGGCAAGCCGTAAAGTTGGAAGTGTTGTAGTTAATCTCATTAGATTGGTAATGGCTTTTTTGCTGATTAGCGTTTTCACGTTGATCAGCCGCAATATGCTACTTCCGCTGGATGCAACCACTTTTAACTGGTTCTGGTTGCTGCTTTCGGGTCTGGTTGGATTTGTTTTTGGCGACCTTTTTTTGTTTAAAGCTTTTACTGTAATTGGCTCGCGGTATTCCATGCTAATTATGACTCTGGTTCCGCCTATGGCTGCTTTCACAGGCTGGATTTTCCTTGGCGAAAGGCTTTCGTGGATCCATTTATTGGGGATGACAGTAACCCTGTCGGGGATTTCCCTTGTTTTGTTTTTCCGAAAAGACAAAAACCAAACAGGGATTTCAAAACTTCCTTTAAAGGGTATTGTTTTTGCCTTGGGTGGGGCCGCCGGGCAAGCTATTGGTTTGGTTCTTAGTAAACATGGCATGGCCGGCTACGACCCCTTTGCTGCCACTCAGATAAGAATAATTGCAGGCATTATTGGGTTTGCTTTTATGGTGTTAATGATGAAGCGTTGGCTTGCTGTAAGGGATGCTTCCGCAAACCAAAGGGCAATGGGTTTAATGTTGCTTGGCGCTACTTTCGGACCTTTTCTGGGGGTTTCATCTTCTCTGCTTGCAGTTCAAAATACCGCAACCGGCATAGCATCAACAATCATGGCAATTACTCCTATCCTGATAATCCCCCCTACTCTCATTTTCTTTAAACAAAAGGTAAACTGGCTAGAAATTGTTGGAGCCTTCATAAGTGTTTGTGGTGTGGCCTTGTTTTTCATTTAGCAAAAGAAGGTCTATCGCAAATTGGTGAACTTTGCAAATAGAAAGTCAA
>DATIKK010000090.1:0-6230 GCA_035477635.1 Bacteroidales bacterium
GCGGCGGTAAAGGATATCAAGGTCGTATTCGGAAAAAAAATCCGACAACAGGTCGCTGAAAGACTCAATATGGAAGAAGAAGTCCATATTCTGGGATCTCCCTTACTGGCAACATCTGGAGATTAGACACTGTTTGGATGCGATGCATATCATCAAGAACGTAGGCGAGAGTGTCATCGGTTTGTTGTTGAACATTCGTGGTAAGACAAAAGATAGTATCAAAACGAGAAAGGATATGATGGAATTGAACATGCGACCAGAGCTCGCTCCTAAGAAAAATTCGACGGGCACTCGTACATGGCTACCAGCTGCGAGCTGGACCCTAAAGAAGGAGGAGAAAGAGAGCATGTTGCTGTGCCTAAAGGGTATTAAGGTTCCAACGGGTTATTCCTCAAATATCTCGGCCAAGGTGTCGATGACGGACCTGAGGTTGATCGGAATGAAATCTCATGATTATCACGTCTTGATGACCCAGCTACTTCCGGTAGCAATTCGAGGGATATTGAACCCCCAAGTAAGAAAAACCATCATAAAGTTGTGTTTCTTTTTCAACGCGGTCTGCTCCAAAGAGATCGATGTTGGAAAATTGAGTAAACTGCAATCTGACTTGGTGCAGACCATCTGTGAGCTAGAGATGTATTTCCCTCCTTCCTTTTTTGACATAATGGTTCATCTGCCTGTTCATCTGGTGAGAGAGATAAAGCATTTAGGACCGATGTTTCTACATTGGATGTTTCCTTGGGAAAGAGGAATGGGTGACCTTAAAGGGCATTGCCGAAGTCGTTCTCGGCCAGAAGGGAGCATAGTTGAGGGTGTAGTCTCAGAAGAGGTTATTGAGTTGTACACCGAATACACACCGGAATTTGAATCTATTGGACTTTCGAAGCCCATGCACGAGGGTAGACTACAAGGATATGGTAGAAAGGGATCAAAAACCCAAGTGGTAAATGAATGCCTATTGAAAAAAGCACATTTGAAAGTTCTTTTCCAAACCCGAGAAGTCGAACCTTTCGTGAACGAGCATATTGCTGAGTTGAGGCAGCAAAATCCTTGTCCTGATTGGGTCATGGATATGCATAATGAACATTTCGCCCAATGGTTCAAGGAGAAAATGAGTGGATCGAACGACAAGCAATTGAGATATTTATCAAGAGGTCCAACCGCGAAAGTCATCACCCATCAAGGTTTTGACATGAATGGGTTCACTTGGTACACCAAGAAGCAGGACCAAAAAAGCACGGTGCAAAACAGCGGCGTAATGATAGAAGCCGTGCCTGCCGATGGCGGCAAGGCAAAACCGTATTATGGCCGAATCGAGGAGATTTGGGAACTGGAGTACCTAGAATTCAGAACTCCCTTATTTTTGTGCGAATGGTTCGATGAAAAAGGTGTGAACGTAGAACCGGGTGTTCAATTCACAACGGTCGAAATGGATCGCGTGGCTTATAAGGACGATCCTTTCATACTTGCAGAAAAGCAAGCAAAGCAAGTATTCTATGTTCTCGATCCGGCAAGCATAAAAAAGCATGTGGTTCTTCCGGGAAAACGACGTATCGTCGGAGTTGGCAATGTCACCGATGAAGAAGAATATGATCTTTTCGACGAGTTCCCGAATTTTTCAAAGGATGTTGAGTCCGATCCGGTCAAGAAGGGCGACAAACCGCCTTATGTTGGAGGTATTGTTTCGTCTTAGTTTGTTTTTAAACATCCAACTATATATGTTTATGAGTTTTGCAGTTACTAACGTGGTTCTACAAATTTTTTCAGATCACGACGAAGGAGTGTGGGTCAAACATCGCCTAAACAAGAAAACATAGTAGTTTTAATTTATGTATTTCGTTCTTGAAATTATTATATGCATTTTTTGTCATTTTTCATTATTTACGTACGAAGCTTTCTCTAAATCATTTTTATGTCAATTATTTAAGTGTCAATTTACTTAATCACTTTTAATTATTGAATTGGGCGTCAAGACGATAATTCTATAATTAAAACAACATAAAAGAACTTCGTGAAGTGATTATGACATAATTGTTTTGAAATATTTTGATATGATTGATAGGTGATTAATAGAAATACTTAGTTGCAAACACCTTATTATTTTAAAACCTAATTTAAATCCATCAATCAAAACTACACGGTTAATTACGTCAGTGATCATGCTTTAAATCCATTATCAATTCTGACCCTTGGATTTGTTAACCAGCAACATTCAGATGGAAGCCACGTCATCGATCCGCGTCAAAAAAGAGAAACAAGCAATCGATCCGCACCAAAGAGTTCAACAGCGGCGTTCACTAAACTGCCGCCGTTGACAATTATCAACAGCGGCATTTACTAGAAATGCCGCTGTTAATAATTGTCAACAGTGGCAGTTTAGTGAACGCCGCTGTTAAGTAATTGGTAAAAGTTTCGCCAAAACCCACATTCTCTTCTTTTCTTTTCTCTTCTCTGTTTGCTCGCGCGAAAACTCAGGCGCCAAACCCTCGTCTTCTCCGCTGTTTTAGTTGCACCGCCGCTGTTGCTGTTCAAAACTCCCGCCCGTCGCTGTGAAAGTTCAAAATCCTTCTCTCCTCCTCCCACTGGCACTATCCTCTCCTTGCTGCCACTACTTTGCTGCCTCTCTCTCTCCTCACTGCCTTGCTGCCTCCTCATCTCCACTAGGTTAAAATTTGATTTAAATTTTGTTAATTTTATTGTGTATTATTGTAGGTTAGAATTGTTTGTGGAAAATGGATAATACAATTGTTAGGATATTTGATTTAAATTTTGAAGTGTGAATTGGTTAAATTGTCAGGATATTATTAGAATTGTTATAGAATTGTGAAAATTGTTATAGAATTGGTTAAATTGTTATAGAATTGTGAAGATAAGTGCTTGTTATAGAATTTGTTATGGAATTGAGTTAGAATTGTATAGAATTGTGGAGATAAGTATTTAATTTATTTTGCTAAACGTTATTTAGGATGTCTCAAAGAAAGGGCAGGGGAAAGAGCGCGGCCGAGAAGATGAAGGACAAAATGGACAAAGGGGAGGATGTGGAGGTCACTTTTGAGAATGGGAAGCCAAGCGGCCCTAACAAAAGGAACTGGATTACATGGTTAGGGTGCTTCGTTAGAGAGGTCATGGATTGCGACTTGACATGGAAAGATGTACCGGCTACGGTAAAGGAGGATTGGTGGACACAGATTAAGGTACAATCTTAACTGCTAAACCCTAAATTGTATATGATGTAAGATTAATTAAAAGATCTGTTTTCTTTTCCAGAGGCGGTCCAAGATTGCATTTGAAAATGAAATTCTTGATCAAAAAGCGAAGAAGTGGACCTTCACGGAGATGGCCATCCAACACAGGAACTGGAGAACCAGTTTAAAAAGGGAGTACATAGTTAAGAATCCTGGCAGGCTTCTGTGGGAGCACAAGGAACATGTTAAGTCAGAAGAAGAATGGAAGAGGTTTCTTGCGAAAAATGATACGGAAGCGGCGAAGGTACATTTCAATTGATGCATTTTAATTTTATTTTTACTTTATGAATATCGAGGACCTTCTCTAACTTGCTTTTCCATTTTGGCAGGCGGAGGCGGAGCGCAATAGAGCGAATGCATTGAAGATGAAGTCCCACCACAGGACCGGCTCAGGTGGCATTGACAAAGCAGCAGCCGATTGGGAAGATTCAGATGTCATTCAGATCGGAGAAGGTATTCTATTAAACCCTAAAACTTATGGGCAGTGAATTAAGTTTATGTATTTTTTTCTTGTTTCAGGAGAAGATGCCGAATATGTTGACAAAGAGGCATTCGCTGGACGGGTTTTGCGGCATTTGAGGATTTATGCCCGCAAAGTGAGAAAGGGGCTTTACGTAATCACAGACCCCCAGGTCATTGATACTTATAGGCGAGCGGTATGTTTTTTTGTTTGAATTGTTCAAATTTTGTTACTCACTTTGGAACTGTTTGCACTGGTTTCTAATTTCCTTTTTAAAACATTTCAGGTTGTAGTTCGTGGTGATCCCAGTTTCAATCCCCAACGTCACCACGATCTGCTTACGGAGGCAATCGGCCAAAAGGAGCACGGAGGGAGGTTACGTACCTATCCCCATGACGTTGGGGTAAAGGAGGTTTATCGTACGGCGCGACGAGGGAAAATGCACGAGAAATGCGTCCCGAGGCACGAGTATGATGACTTGTATCGGAGATGGACGCAGAGTCAGGAGCATGGCACGGGTCCGCAGTGTGGGCCACAGAGTCAGGAAACTGAGGCGGGTCCACAACAGTACGATTGGGATGCACAGCAGGTCGGGTTTGGATCGTTGACGGAGGCGTTGTTGAGTGTGGATCCGGATGTTGGGCATAACCTCTATCGAGATATGTTTCCGACGCTTCCGACCGACCCGCCTCATGTGTCGCATACCGAGCCGCCTTCGTATGCTCCTGGTTCGCAGGTTTGCGTTGTCGTTTACTAGATTTTTTTTCATCATTATTTAGGATTTTCGATATTTAATTTCTGCAATTCTAACTTTTATAACTTTGTTCTTTTTAGGAATCTACACCGTGCTATCTGTATGATCCCGCGGACCAAGGCCAGACGCTGCTTGCCGAGGGTTTACTCATTCCATTTCAGTCGGAGCAGCCCGTCGTCCATGGTGTCCCTGTGGACCCGACACAGATCGTTCGGGTGTCGATTGATTTGGTGATGAAGGGTATGGGCCACAGGAGAGTGCCGTATCCCACTGACGATGGCTCCCAGGTAGGGGAACTCAAACATACTCCTCTCCGCTGGCCCCGCGCTTTTGTACGAATGAAGGATGAAGCGCCTCCGAAGGTAATAATTTTTCCGCACCCTACTCTCTAATTTGATTGAATTAGGGTTTAAATTTTAGTGGTTAATTTAATAAGTCTTTGATTTTTCAAAATTCGATTGTATGTGCTTGAATTGTTAAAGCCGAAGGCGAAAGCGAAACCGAAGGCACCGTGCAAGATTCCGATCTTGTCGGTGGATAGGGATTTTGTGGCAACAAATCGAAGACCTCCGCTACTTTCCGATGAGAAGGTTGCCGCTCTTAATGAAGCGCAACTTAAGTTGTATAATAAGGTCAGGATTTCTTTCTTTTCTCTTTCTTTTCTTTTTTCCTTTCTTTCTTGACTAATTCTATTTGCCAATAGTTGCTGCTGATGTCTCCGGAGGATGATGATGATATTGTACTCGGAAGTAATGTCGTGTTCGGGCTCGAAACTGACACCAGATTTGCCATGGATGAGCTTGTCGACATACTTGACCCGGGTCGTTGGCTTGCCGTCCCCATGCTACAGTCTTGGTGCTTGTAAGGATTCTCAAACTATTATGACATTTATTTCATTCTTATTTTAGTAAAATATATGTGTAATTGCAATGTAAATGTATATGTTTAGATATCTTCACGACTGGCTGTACGACTTTGGCTTGACGAGGTACCTTTTTCTTGATCCTGCGGCGTGCTCAGGAACACAATGTCTAACAAATCACGACAGTGCGGTCGGATACATGACAAGTTTCTTCGAGAACGTCGAAGATACGAATGACATCATTTTTCTGCCGTATATTCAAGTGTAAGAATAATTAGCAATTTAATGTATAGCTCATTTCTTCGTCTAACATGCGTACTGACTGCATTAATTTTGTATTTTTTAGGAATCATTGGTACCTTTTCTTGATACAGCTCGAGTCGAAACAGGTTTTCGAGTTGGATCCTCTCAACGGAAAGAACAAACTCCATATTACTCCAGCTTTGAATGAGTAAGTAATTAAGTTATTGTGTCTTTCAAACACTTCTATTATTAATGATTGGTTATACAAATTTGTGATCTTTATCATTTTATGAAGTGCTTTCAAGATATATCTAAAGAGAAAACAGAAAAGAGCCGAAAAATTAAAGACGCGCCGCATTCTAGTAAGTGTCATGAACTTAATCACGACTTTTAATTACTAATTTTAGTAGTATTAGAGCATTTGTTATTATTAACCCCTACAACTTGACTTGTAAACCTAAAACCTAGTTTCTAAACCTAAAAACTTCATCATTTTGTTCTTTTCTTTAATTTTGTAGTCTCCTCAACAAAAAGACGGTTGGAGGTGCGGATATATAGTAATGCGAATGATGATGGATCTAGCACAGTTACTAAGTGCGGAACCTGACCTATCGCAGTGCGAGATAAATGAAAAAAAAAATTATTTTTTCCAATAATTAAATATAC
>DATIKK010000091.1:0-9268 GCA_035477635.1 Bacteroidales bacterium
AAAACCGTACCGAAGGCAGCAAGGCAGAGAGCCTCATGATTGCAGGGCTTTTTGTTTTCTGCGGAGGAGAATACATTTCTCTATGCAGCCATTTAGGCAAAACCGGCGAAGCTGCCCGCGCACAGCAACACGTTGAAGCCATGCAACAGGCCATATTGCAGCATGGATGGGATGGTCAATGGTTTTTAAGGGCCTACGATTTTTATGGCAACAAAATAGGGTCAAAAGAAAATGAGGAGTCGAAGATTTTTATCGAATCAAATGCCTGGTGCGTAATGGCCGGGATCGGCATGGATGATGACCTCCCCTCGAAAGCCCTCGATTCGGTGAAGGAATATCTTGATTGCGGGCACGGAATTGTGCTAAACTACCCGGCATATAGCAGGTATTACATCGAATACGGCGAAATTTCAAGCTATCCTGAGGGTTACAAAGAAAACGGAGGAGTATTTTGCCACAACAATCCCTGGGTAATTATTGGTGAAACCACAATTGGCAGGGGTGACTGCGCCTGGGATTATTACCGGAAAATTTGTCCGACCTACCTTGAGGATATCAGCCAGTTGCATAAAACTGAACCCTATGTATATTCGCAAATGATTGCTGGCAAGGAGGCTTTCAGGCCAGGCGAAGCAAAAAACTCATGGCTCACCGGCACGGCAGCCTGGAACTTCCACGCCATTACGCAATACATTCTTGGCATAAAGCCAGCCTACGACGGCCTCGAAATCAACCCCTGCATTCCGCCACACTGGAGCAAGTTTACCGTTACAAGAAAGTTTCGCGGAGCCACCTTCCACATCAGCGTTAAAAATCCATCTGCTTCAATGAAAGGCGTGAAATCAATATTCATCGATGGCCAGCCACTGCGGGGAAACAAACTGCCCCTGCTGGAGGCAGGATGTGAAAGCCAGGTTGAAGTTATTATGCAATAAAACCCTTACATGGAATATAAAACCAGGTCATGAACAAAAGAATATCTAAATATAGCCGGTAACCATTGATTGCAGACTCAGCTCCGACAACCATAAGGCCGGATTCTTATTAAACGAGCATAATTTCTAAAACACAAACAAGGATGAAATGAAGTTCAGCGAAGCTAAAATTCATAATGCGAGTTTGCTTTCAGCGAGCCCTTCGGGGTTTTTCCAACCTTAAACTTAAAAATTATTTACAGATGAAAACCAAATTTACCTTTCTATTCTTCGCAGCTTTCATTCTATTCATTGGGCAGGCATGCAGGCCCACCGCTACCAGGGATGAGCTTGACCTGAAGGTTGAAAATCTTCTTTCGCAGATGACGATTGAGGAAAAAGTGGGTCAGATGACCCAGGTTACCCTCGATGTGATCACAGCCACTGATTCCGAAGGCAGGTTTATTGTACCCCACAGGGTAGATCCTGAGAAGCTCCGGTCGGCAGTTGTAGATCACCACGTTGGCTCTATCTTCAACGTGGCTGGCTATGCTTTTCCGCAGGCTTACTGGCACGAGCTGCTTGGGGCCATACATGAAATGACACAGGAAACAGACAAGAAAATTCCGGTATTGTATGGTATCGACGCAGTGCATGGTCACAACTATGCCACCGAAGCCACCATGTTTCCACAGCAAATAGGAATGGCGGCTACCTGGAACCTGGCTCTGGTGGAGAAGGCAGCCTCAATTACCGCATATGAAACCCGCGCCACTGGCATTGCATGGAACTTTGCCCCGGTGCTCGACCTTGGCCGCCACCCTGCATGGCCGCGCTTCTGGGAAACCTTTGGCGAAGATGTGTTTCTTGCCAGCCAAATGGGAAAGGCCAGCGTAAGAGGCTTGGAAGGCGACGATATTGGAAGCAAATACAATGTTGCAGCCACCATGAAGCATTATATTGGCTACAGTGTTCCCGTATCTGGAAAAGACCGTACCCCTGCCCTGATACCCGATATTACGCTTCGCGAGCTTCATCTGCCTGTTTTTGCAGCCGCAATAGAAGCGGGGGCTCATTCAATCATGATTAACTCAGCTGAGGTTAACGGGGTGCCCGTCCATGCCAGCCATTATCTGCTTACAGAAATCCTCAGAAATGAGCTGGGCTTTGAAGGCCTGGCCGTTAGCGACTGGCTTGATGTGAAACGGCTTTACACCAGGCACCGCGTGGCCAAAAGCCCCAAAGAGGCAGTAAAAATGGCCGTGATGGTCGGCGTTGATATGAGTATGGTACCCCACGACTTCAGCTTTTACAATTACCTTGTAGAACTGGTGCGTGAAGGCGCAGTGCCCATGTGGCGCATCGACCAGGCTGTTGGTCGTATCCTTAAATTGAAGTTTCAACTCGGATTGTTTGAAAATTTCCTGTATCCCATTTCCGACTATCCGTATTATGCCTCCGAAAAACATCAACTGGTAAGCCTGGAGGCCGCACGCGAGTCGATTACCCTGCTCAAAAACCAGGACAATGTGCTTCCCATACCCAGAAATGCCCGGGTACTGGTAACAGGCTTTGCAGCCAACTCTATGGCCACACTCAACGGAGGATGGACCTATACCTGGATGGGGCTGGAAACAGACCGCTTTGCGGACCATAAAATGACCATTCTCGAAGCCATTACCGAAAAGGCGGGCAAAAATAATGTGATGTGGGCACAGGGAGCAACCTTCAATGAACTTACAGATGTAAAAAGGGCGGTTCAACTTGCCGCCACGGCCGACTACATTGTGCTATGCCTTGGCGAAATGCCATATGCCGAAACCCCCGGAAACATTGGCGACCTCCACCTGCCTGAGGCACAAGCCACCCTGGCATTAAGCCTGGCCGCCACCGGAAAACCAGTAATCCTTGTGCTTACTCAGGGCCGCCCAAGAATAATTAGCAAATTTGCCGACCAGATGGACGCCATAATTATGGCCTACCTGCCCGGAAATGAGGGAGGAATAGCCATTGCAGACATTCTTTATGGCGATGTTAATCCCTCAGGTAAGCTACCCTTCACCTACCCCCGCGAACCAAATGCCCTGATAACCTACGACCACAACTATTCCGAACTTGACCCGGAGACCATTTCGGTGCCGCAGTTTAATTTTGGACACGGGCTGAGTTATACTACATTCAACTACGCAAACCTTAAGCTTTCGGCCACCGAAATTTCCGCAAACCAATCGATACAAATAAGCATTGAAGTAAGCAACACAGGCTACCGTCAAGGCAAAGAGGTGGTGCAGCTTTACATAAGCGATTTGTTCGCCTCAATAACTCCGCCGGTAAGACGCCTCAGGGGCTTTGAAAAAATTGACCTGGAGCCCGGAGAAACTAAAACCGTTATATTTGAAATAAGGCCATCTGATCTGGCCTTCGTTAATGCCGACTTGAAATGGGTAACCGAGCCAGGCGAATTTATGGTACAGATAGGCGGCGAAACCGCCAGCTTCGTGCTTTTGTAAAGAATATATAATATTCAGAAATAATTATTCTGAATCTGAAGGATTGGCGCTTTCTCATTTCCGGAGTCGCTGAACCTTAGATAAGGCAAAAAGCCCGATATTGTAAATGCAATATCGGGCTTTTGCTTCAGGGCTTTTCGGCTATCACTCTATGTGTTTTGGGCTGGGCTTTACTAATTGTTTTGTCCTTCGGTTTCTATTTTATTAATCACCCGAAATCACGAAGGTATTTGCGTAAATTATTGTGAATAAAGAGGTTTTGTGATACGGGTAGTAGTTGAAAGAAGGAACTGTTTAAGAAAGCTCCCGGACGGACAAAGAATTTTGGCTATCTTAGTGGGTTGTTAAAAAGTAAAAAAGTTACCTGTCATGAAACGAGCCTGATTCGCAAAACACAAAAACGAATGAAACGAAGTTCAGTGAAGCTAAAATTCATGATGCGA
Organism: Bacteroidales bacterium; assembly: GCA_035477635.1. Taxonomy (GTDB): domain Bacteria; phylum Bacteroidota; class Bacteroidia; order Bacteroidales; family UBA7960; genus UBA7960. The sequence continues at coordinate 3,868 of DATIKK010000091.1, forward strand.
GTTTGCTTTCAGCGAGCCCTTCGGGGTTCATCCAACCTTAATCTTAAAATTATTTACGAATGAAAGCCTTTGTAATCCTTGTTCTAAGTTTTTTGTTAGTTCAGATTTTTCCACTTCCGGCCTCCGGTAATCCGGAGAAAAGGCCTCTTACCCACGACGACTATTCTTCGTGGAATACCCTTGCAGGCCAGGTTCTTTCGGCCGATGGTCAATGGATTGTTTATGAGGTGAATCCTCAGCAGGGTGACGGAAAACTAATTATACACCATATCGTTAGCGGTAATGAGGTGGTAGTTCCCCGCGGACATAGTGCCAGCATTTCGCCCGGAAACCGATTTGCGGTATTCTATATTCGGCCGCCACATGAAATTGTAAGGCAGGCAAGGCTCGACCGGAAAAAACCTGACCAGATGCCGGTCGATTCGCTGGGAATTTTTTATTTTGATAATTTGCATCTGGCCAAGTTGCCAGGTCCGGTAACATACGCCATGCCCATGGAGTTGTCAGACTGGTTTGTTTATCATGTTGAACGTGCCGAACGTCGTGGCCAGTCCGGACAACAAGGCGAACCGGGAGGAGTTGACGGCATCGCCCTTATGGATACACTTCGTACAGAAAATGAGTCTGATGACCGCAAAAAATTGTTCATTTACAATCCTGTTTCAGGAGTAAAGCATTTTTTAGAAAACGTCGATGCATACCTGATTTCGCCTTTCGGCAACCTGGTTGCTGGAATTGTCGAAAAAAAGCAGGGCGATACCCTTGAAGTTAAGCAGGTAGTGACACTTGGCACTGCCACCATGAATCAGCAAATTATTGACACCAGGCCTGGCGAAATCCAAAGCCTCGTGGTTGACAGGGCAGGGGAGCAGCTTGCCTGGCTGCACACTGCCGACACAGGAAAGGTCAGAAACTACAGTTTATGGACATGGGAAGCAAAGCGCAACCGACTCACCCATGCAGTAACCTCTCAAACCGGCGGTATGCCCGAAGGCTTTGGCCCAAGCCAGCATCGCAGGCCGTTTTTCTCGCGAAACGGGTTGAGGTTGTTTTTGGGTACTGCTCCAATTCCATCAGAAGAGCCAACAGATACCCTTTTGCCCGATGAACGTTTTTCGGTCGATATATGGCATTGGCAGGACCCCTTACTGCAGTCGCAGCAACTGCACAATTTGTCGCGCGACAGAAACAGAACCTTTCTTGGAGTTTATCATTTAAGGCAACAGAGGTTTGTTCAACTTGCCACTCCAGAAATGCCGGATGTTTCGCTCGATCTGCACAACGACCTGCTTATCGCCCTCGGATCATCGAACCTGCCTTATCTGTGGGAGTCGGCCTGGATTGGAGGGGCCGCACGCGACCTTTTTATAGTAGATGTCGAAACAGGTCAAACCAGGCCTATACTTCAAAGGGTTACTTCGGTAAGCAACCTGTCGCCAGGCGGCAATTTTGTGACTTGGTTTGATCCGGAGCAAAAACACTGGTTCAGCTACAATATTCGAAACCGCCAAATCATAAACCTTACGCAAAATATTCCGGTTGCCTTTTACAACCAGGAGCAAGACCTTCCTGCCCTTGCCGGTCCGTATGGATTTGGCGGATGGACAGAAAACGACGAGTATTTACTGCTTAACGACCGTTTCGATGTATGGAAAATTGAACCCACCGGACGGCAGATTCCCGAAATGCTTACACAAGGGCATGGCAGGAAAAATCATATCCGGTTCAGAGTACAGGACTTGGACCCAAGAGATCAACACGTAACATTAAATGACCTGATATTTTTCAATGCATTCAATATTCAAAACAAACAAAGTGGCTTTTTTGCCCTTCAGAACGGGCAATTCCGTCAATTAATCATGGAAGATGCCGCCTTTAGCCTGCTTCAGAAGGCAAGCAATGCTGAGAGGTTTACCTGGCGTCAAGGTACTTTTGCCGATTTTCCTGATATTTACACAGGAATAGGCGGATTTGATGAAATAACAAGAGTTTCGAATGCCAATCCGCAGCAAGAAAATTACCTGTGGGGAAGCGTAAAGCTGGTCGAATGGTATGATTTCAACAACCGACCGGTGCAGGGCCTGCTATACCTGCCCGGGAATTTCGATTCGTTGAAAAAATATCCTATGGTGGTATATTTCTATGAACGGCTTTCTGACGGTCTTCATCAGCATTTTATTCCAGCCCCAAGTCGTTCGACCATCAACAGGACTTTTTTTACAAGCAATGGCTATGTAGTGTTTGTGCCCGACATTACTTACACTGAAGGGTTTCCGGGTGCAAGCGCTTACAATGCCATAGTGAGCGGAACAAATGCCATGCTCGAACGATATCCGTTTATTGACCGCGAAAATTTAGGTATTCAGGGACAAAGCTGGGGAGGTTATCAGGTAGCCTACCTTATTACTCGAACTAACATGTTCGGCGCAGCCATGGCCGGCGCCCCGGTAAGCAATATGATAAGTGCATACAATGCCATTCGATGGGAAAGTGGCCGCAGTCGCCAGTTTCAGTACGAGATGACTCAGAGCAGAATAGGAGGCTCCCTGTGGGAAAAGAAGGAATTGTATATCGAAAACTCTCCAATATTTTTTGCCGACCGTATCGAAACACCATTGCTAATAATGCACAACGACGACGATGGAGCGGTACATTATTTTCAGGGAATAGAACTTTTTCTTGCAATGCGAAGGCTGTCGAGACCAGTATGGATGCTTGTTTATAACCAGGAAGAGCACAACCTTACGAAATGGCCCAACCGGGTTGACCTTTCCATACGCATGCAGCAGTTTTTCGACTATTTTCTGAAAGATGCGCCTGCTCCCCGATGGCTGAAATATGGAATACCCGCCTTAGAGAAAGGACGCATTATAGGTTACGAGCTTATTGAATAGGCGAGAATTGGCTCCCGGTAAGGCTTTCATGAATACATTTGCAAAACTTCAAGAATATGCTCCCTGTAAAGAGCCGGACGAAGGATAGCCGAAATATGTCCGGAGTTGAAGGTGCGCAGGGGGAACCCGTTATAAGCCGGTTTTTGAATTGTAAAATCCACTAATTGATCGTAACGGGCAAGGACCGGATAAAGATTTGAAGTAGTAACCATCCTGTATTTATAGAAAAAACTGATTTTTTTGTAAATCAGATCCCGGTTTTTCAAAGCTTCCTTTGAGCAAAGATGGCGAAAGCCTGAAGTGAGAAGCATTTCATCAAGTTTTGCTCCGGCCAGAATGGGAATATAGGCGTGGGCAGAGTTAAAATAAGCCCTGTGAAGGTTGGTTATCCAACCTCCAAGACCTACGCCAGTAACGATCACTGACTCCGAGCTGCGACGCCGGAATTGTTTTACTACACCTTCGGTAATTTTAACCTGAACAGAAAGCATAGCCATGAACTGATTCAGGTCAGTCATTTTCTCAAAGTAATCTCTTAGTCTTCCATTGTGGAAAGGAGCCCTTAAAAGAAAAAGGTTGGCCGGTATCCGTCGCGGCCATTTTATGAATAATTGAAAAAAGGTATTTCTGGCATCTTCATCCAAATCGAACGGACGCTCATTGAAATCATGATGATATACAATTGTTGGGTAATCATAGCCCAACCATTGAACTACTTTTATGGCAGGATCAAAATCTCCTGATAAACCTTTTGCAGCTAACTCATAATCTCCTTTTTGCAGAAGGTCAGGTAGCGCGAAGGTTATTTCCTCAAGGTGCCTTTCGAAAGGATCTGCTTCTATGCTTTTGGAAAAATATTTTTTCCTTCCCATAAGCAATGATATCAACCAAATGGCTAACCGGTCGAAAAACACATGCCTGTTTATCTTGCCTGAGACATGACCTGCCTGTTTTTTCATTGAATTCTAATTCCCCGTCATTATTTTCATCAGCGAAAATAAGTGCAACACTGTGTTTTATCAAGGAAATTCAATAATAATTTTTAACACCATTATGAATATTAAAACGGTCGAAACTTTTCTTTACCTTATTATTGCGGCATAATCATTTTTTCTTGAACAGCATAGTATTTTTGCATTCTTTCTTCTGTAATGGCTGTGTGACTTTTGAACAAAGACCAGGTATTTTTGTATAGTATTAATACTGTTAACAATTTTTTGAAATCTGACTTGTGGTCAATGACCCGAACTTTATCGAAAGAATGATGGAAACAATGAATGAAAAAAAATTAAACATTACGGATGAAGCCTTAGCACAATTTTTGGAAATTTTCGAATCAATGGAAGATCGCCCGGGCGGCGTCCGTATTTACAATACCCAAAGTTGCTGCGGAACCTCAGTACAAATGGAACTGGCCGACAATGCCAGGAATGATGAACTGCTGCTCAACATAAAGGGAATAGATTTTTTTGTAAATATTTTGTTTTTGGAACATCTCAACAGGGTAACCATCGATTTTTCGGATGGAGGGTTTCGTCTCATTGGTTTCAACCACCAATTGGGATGCTGCGGAAGCCATTAAGTTAAACGAAAAAGTTGTTGCAGTAATGACCGGGGCTGGGATTCAAACCGGCCACCATACCTCCGACCAGGTTGATAAATACCTGAATGATGACTGGGATTACGTGATTGCCGTTTGCTGCCGGGCCGGATCATTCCATTGTAAGCGGCCGTTGCAATGCCGCTCAGCGGGTATTGTCGAAATGAGCCGTCCGGGTCAAACACTACCGTGTTTATAATCAGCTAATCATCACATCACCCCATCACCACATCACCTCATCATCACATCACCACATTATCACATCACCACATTATCACATCACCACATCACCACATCACCACATTATCACATTATCACATCACCACATTATCACATTATCACATCAAGCCCCGCCCTCACGCCCCTTCGCTCGAAAACTTACACATTTTCCATGAGGCCGGTTATAAAATTGTAAATCATTCCGTTCATTTCGACAGGCTCAATGACCATCATGAGGGCCGATGCATTGCCGCCTGCTTTTGACAAAAAACGGAATCAACTACTTTTTTTTATATAAGGTCTAATATTTAATTGCACAAATTGTCAATAATTTTTCGTTTGGAATTTGAAAATGAGAAAACATCTGCCAGAATTTTGCCTTTCTCAACCTTAGGGTTTCCATAAACCTATTGTGGGTTATCGATTTTCTCATGAACCACCAAGCTCTTTCAATTGGATTTAAATCTGGTGAGTATGGTGGCAAATAAAGAATTTCCAATCGTTTGTTGTCCTCCAAAAACTTTTTTAGAAGTTTTGCATGGTGATACCTTACATTGTCAAGCACCAAAATAATCTTTGGAGCATTTTTGAATGTGTGCAGTATTTTCTTCAAATGTTTTTTGAAGCTCTTGTAATTGCCTTTATCCGAAAAGTTTATCACCATCTGCCCTGTCCTTATGTTTATGCT
>DATIKK010000092.1:0-7024 GCA_035477635.1 Bacteroidales bacterium
TGCAGGAGCCACTACCGGACGCATCGTACTGACTGTACCTGATGGTACCACCCAGTCTGAATCCGATTTCAGGGTAATCCTGCCCGCAATCAGCAACTTTTTCCCGCAAAAAGGCGCAGAAATTGTGTGTGGCACCCGTGATATTACACTTACTGGTACCGGTTTCGACCGCGTAACTGAAGCACGCCTGGGTACAACCCCGGTAACCATAATGGCACAATCTGCTACAAATATTACAGTAAGGATTGGTGGCAGCATGACAGGCATTATCAACCTGGTTACAACTAATGGGATTGTTGGAACCGGAATTCCGTTTATCATAACCGGTGATTTCTGGCTGGTAGATTTTGACCGTACATTCTCACCCCAAAGATTTACCAGTTCCGGTTGGGACCAGGTTAATGCTACTGTTCAGGCGCTTACATCCGTTCCAAGTGGCGGTGCCAGGGGTAACTTCGGAAGTACTACTGCTACCCTTGGTGGCGGCGATGTGTGGCCGCGTTTCTGGATAAGAGGTGACGGTGGTGGAACTGCCTTTCCCGGAACCGCTCCTGCCAATGCCGCGCCCGACAGATTCCTGCTTTACACCTCTTCTTCTCAGGGTGTTTTCCTGGAGTTTGACCTCAATTTGGGTCAAGTGCCGACCGAAATGGTTGATGCCTTTGGCAATGTGAGGGTTAAGTTGGCTATAGCCGCCGCATCAGGAGACTCTCCCTGGGGATATGCCGCAATGCTCACTGTGCCCGCCGACCCCAACACCTGGACTTCTTACAGAATCAATACCCATACGATGGGTGGCGGCGGGACTGACGTAGTGATTTTTAGCACTACCGTGCCAGCACTTGGAACAGCTAGATGGAACCCCAGCAGAAACAGGCTTTTTGGTTTCATCTTTGTGGATGCCAGAAACAATGTTGCCCTTGCAGGACAAAATCTCATCCTGAATGTGGATAATGTGAGGTTCAGAATTGAATAATTAAATGAATTCCGCACCCGTGGTGCAATGCCACGGGTGTTTTTTTTAAAAAAAGAATTACCACTTGTTGAGCAATGACAATTAACCCTCTTTTTCTTACTCTTTTCATCCCTATTCTACTTTTTGTTACAGCCTGTGGTGACCCCACAGAGCCAGAACCCGAGCCAACAACCCGCCGTCCGCAAAACCATGCCGAATACCTCCTAACTACAGATGGCCTGAGGCACTATTTTGCAGAAAACAATTATTTCGATGTGGGTGTTGCTATCGAACCCCGGGCTCTTGATAACCCTACCTCAGTTGCACTCATAAGAAGGCATTTCAATAGTATTACAGCAGAAAATGCCATGAAATGGGAAAGCCTGCAGCCGGTTGAAGGACAGTTTCGGTTTGAGAATGCAGACAGGATCGTGAATTTTGCCCAGGCTAACGGGATGCGAGTTCATGGGCACACCCTGATTTGGCATAATCAAACTCCGGCCTGGGTTTTTCTTCACAATAGCCAGCCTGCGCCAAGGGAAATTTTGCTGCAGCGTTTGAGAAACCATATCACAACGGTTGTTACCCATTACCGAGGAAGGGTTCAATCCTGGGATGTAGTAAATGAGGCTATTGATGATGGGGCAGGGTTTTACAGGACTTCACAGTGGTACAACATTTTGGGCGAAGACTTTATTTTTGAAGCCTTCAGGGCAGCCAGGGCTGCAGACCCCAATGCCAAATTGTTTTATAACGATTATAGGGAAACGGACCCTGTAAAAAGGGAAAAATATTTACCCTGATATCACGGTTAAGAGCAGAAGGCTTGATTGACGGAATGGGTATGCAGGGGCACTGGAATATTGATCATCCATCAAACGACCTGCTGATAGATGCAATTAACAGGTACAGTTCATTAGGCCTTGATATTTTCATCACAGAGCTTGATGTGTCCATATATACCAGCCAATCGGCTCCTGTTCAGGCTTTTACGCCCGAGCTTGCTCTTAGGCAGAGGGCAACTTATGCGCGGTTTTTTGGAGTTTTCAGAAGACATAAGGATCAGATAAACAATGTTACTTTTTGGGGCGTGCACGATGGAGTTTCCTGGCTCAACAATTGGCCGGTTCCCGGCAGAGATGACCATCCATTACTTTTTGATCGCAACCACAACCCTAAGGAAGCGTATTTTGGTGTTATAAACTTTTGATGTATTAATGTTAAAAATGCAACAGTAGTTGTATGGTCAATTGCCAATAATTTTCCTGGTTATTAGATTTTCTCCGGGTTTTATTGCTTGCACTTAGTAGTTGATTGAACAATTGATAGAACTGTTTTTTCCAAACGTTATGAAAAGATTAATTTTATTGAGTTTCATCTTTTTTGCAGGAATAGTACAACTAAGTTCTAATCCTTTCCTTCCCTTAAATATACCCGGGCAGACGCACGATGGCTACCTCAGCAAAAGCAGAACTCCTGATTGCTTTGTATTGGCAGAAAACGGACAGGTGGCTCCGGTGCTTATTGCCGCAAACGATCACCCGGGCCTTGTACGAATAGCAGGATATTTTCTAAATGATTTATTCAATATTACCGGGGAGAAGCCACAATTACTGACAGACTCAGCCCGGGGAGCCGAAAATGTTATTATTGTCGGAACAATTGGCCATTCTTCACTAATTGACGAGCTGACAACAGCGGGAAAAATTCAAATTGCCGATATTAAGGGCAAAAGGGAAATATATCTCAAACAGGTTGTAAACAACCCTTTGCCAGGAATTGACAGGGCGTTTGTGATTGCCGGTACCGACAAGAGGGGCACATTCTATGGTCTTCTCGATCTTTCGCGCAACCTGGGCGTTTCACCGTGGTACTGGTGGGCCGATGTGCCTGTTCCAGAAAAAGATTACATATATATTAAGCCCGGAAGATTTATCACCGAAGAGCCCAGGGTGCGGCTCAGAGGTTTTTTTATCAACAACGAAGCCCCTGCATTATCAAGGTGGAGCAGGGCAACCTTTGGAGGGTTTAACCACAAATTTTACGAAAGGGTTTTTGAGCTGCTTCTCAGGTTGAAAGGGAACTTTCTATGGCCGGCCATGTGGGGTAATGCATTTTATGACGATTGTCCGCATAATGGTGCTTTGGCACATGAAATGGGAATAGTAATCAGCACCAGCCACCACGAGCCAATGGGAAGGGCGCATGTGGAGTGGGCCAGATATGGTCACGGGCCATGGAATTACCAAAAAAACCAACGGGTGCTGCGCGATTTCTGGAGAACCGGGTTCGAACGCAAGAAAAATTTTGAAACCTTGACAACCTTGGGTATGCGTGGCGATGGCGACGAGCCTATGGCCGATAATGTAATGATTGAATTGCTGGAAAGAATTGTTCGCGATCAGCGCCGCATTATAGCTGATATTACAGGCCGGCCGGCTACTGAAACTCCCCAGGTCTGGGCTCTTTACAAAGAAGTTCAATACTACTATGAAAAAGGAATGCGAGTGCCCGACGATGTCATGATCCTCTACGCAAACGACAACTGGGGTAACGTACGCATGCTGCCCGATCCAAATGCTCCCCGCCGTAGTGGAGGATATGGAATGTACTACCATTTCGACTATGTTGGAGGCCCCAGAAATTATAAATGGCTCAATGTGCGTCAGGTGCAGCGCATCTGGGAACAGATGAACCTCACCTGGGAACATGGGGTGGACAGACTGTGGCTGGTGAATGTAGGCGACATTAAGCCTATGGAGTATCCCATTACCTTTTTCCTCGATATGGCCTGGAACCCTGAGCAATTTAATGCTAACAATCTTATATGCCATATTGAATCATTCACAAACGAACAATTTGGCGGCCATTTTGCCCGGGAATCAGCAATGCTCATTAATATGTATTCAAAATTCAATAGTCGGGTTACCCCTGAATTATTGTATGCCGATACGTACAGCTTCGAAAATTACGATGAGTGGAACCGGGTGAATACAGATTACAGGAACCTTTTGCTGGAAGCCTTCAAAATATACTATCTGATGCCCGAAAGGTATCGAGATGCTTTTGATCAGTTGGTCTTATTTCCGATACAGGGAATGTCGAATCTTTACGAAATGTATTATGCTGTGGCAAGAAATCGCTCACTGGCTCAAAAGAATGACCCCGGCGCCAATTATTGGGCTGATAAGGCTGAGCACCATTTTGAGCGCGATTCCCTGCTTACCATCAAATACAATGAGGTAATTGCCGACGGAAAATGGCAGCATATGATGGATCAGATTCGAATTGGCTACACCTATTGGCAGCAACCCCGCCAGAGGGTAATGCCTAAGGTAGTAAGGGTGAATCCCCTGGTACCTTCCAATTCTGAATTGGTTTTTATTGAAACTGACGGATTTGTTTCTATCGAAGCCCCTCATTTTAACAGAAAAAACAATTCCGGGAACATTTTCTGGCAAGTAATTCCCTACATGGGTCGTACTTTATCCTCTGTTACCACATTGCCTGCCAATGAATATCCAAGTCCGCAGGATCAGGTGTATCTCGAATATGACATCTATTTTGAGAAAACAGGCGACTTTGAGGTTAGCGTGATGCTTTCCCCCACGCTTAATTTTAACCGGAGCCGTGGTCTGCGCTATGCGGTGTCGTTCAACGGAGGGCCTGAAAAGGTTGTCAACTTCAACCAGAGTTTTGATATGAATTTAATGGAGCTATGGCAGGCAAACAACATAAACAAAACCACAACCCGTCATACTATTTCCCAACCAGGTTTGAATACACTTCGGTTCAGGGTGTTGGAACCGGGAGTGGTTTTACAAAAGATTTTGATTGATACAGGAGGTCTGAAGCCTTCCTACCTTGGTCCCCCTGAAAGTAAAAGAATGAAACAGTCACAACTTTTAGCTAATTAAGAAATAACCCGCATGGCAGACGCAAAGGTTTTGGTGTTGATTGTTGTTGGTTTAATGGCTGGCGTGTTTTTTACCCTTTGCGCCCATGCGGGTTTGCAAAAATTTAAGATAACCACGTGTGCAGGGAACAGGGATGATTCGGAAAACAGGTTTGTTTTTAATTTTAATTTGGATGAGTCATGGCCAAAACTTTTTCTGCAAAAATTATTTTTTCGTTTAATGTTTTCTGATTTTGGTTTAGGTTGGTTAAAGGAGGGGGATTATGCCGGCCCGGCCATTAAGGTCAGGCTGGCGTTAATCCCCGATTTATTCCCCAACTAATGCAACCGGCATTTTTTTTCTTTTAGTTATTGCAGGAAAGTTTTGAATTGAAAAATCCACAATTTGTTTAATACATCTCAAATTCTTTCGCAAAAAAACTCTGCTGCCAATGCCTGGTACATCTTTGCCGCGTGCGGAAAAAGGTAACGGGTTTATTATTTGAATTTTTTAATTTTTAATTTTCTTAATACGATGATGCGAAGTTTAATTGTTTTGGTTTTGCTGGTTTTGTCATTGGCTGTTTATAGTGAAGATGGAAGCAGATTGTGGCTTAGATACGAGCCCTTGCCGGCTGAAAAGGTGGCCCTGTTGGGTGAATCCATTCAAAGCATTCACGCCGACCTCACTTTGCCAAGCCTTGCTGTGGCTGTGAAAGAGCTTCAAAAGGCTATTTATGGCTTCACTGGAAAGAATGTTCCTCACAGTACCAGGCTTCAGAATAGGTCAATTGTTTTGGTTGTGGGAGAAAGCAGGCTTGCATCTCGCTTTAGGCTAAATGCTGAACTTCAAAATATGCACAGGGATGGATTTATCATCCGTCCATTAGTGAACAATAAACAATCCTATATTGTAATTGCCTCGCCCACTCAGGTTGGTGTTCTATATGGGGTTTTTCATTGGTTAAGGGCGATTCAAATCGGAGAATTTTCTCCGGATATGAGTTTTAAAAGCGAACCAAAATTCGACCTACGGATGCTTAACCACTGGGCCAATCTTGATGGAACTGTAGAGCGTGGGTATGCAGGGCCTTCTCTTTGGCAATGGGACGAATTACCTGAAGTAATTAGCCCCAGATATATTGAATATGCCCGCGCAAATGCTTCCATTGGGATAAACGGCATGACTCCCAATAATGTAAATGCCGACCCGCTGATCCTTAGCGACGAATACTTGCCTAAGCTAAAAGCCCTGGCAGATGTTTTCCGCCCTTACGGAGTCCGGTTGTTTGTATCAATAAACTTTTCTTCGCCCCGGATTATTGGTGGGTTGCCAAACTCTGATCCCTTTGAGGAAAATGTACAGCAATGGTGGAAAACCAGAGTAAACGATATTTACAGGTTGATTCCCGACTTTGGAGGATTTCTTGTAAAAGCAAATTCGGAAGGTCAACCCGGGCCTATGGACTATGGTCGAACCCATGTTGACGGTGCCAATATGATTGCTGCTGCCCTTCAACCCCACGGTGGAATTGTTATTTGGAGATCTTTCGTTTACGAGCCGGATGGAATAGACAGGGCAAATGAGGCATACCTTGAATTTGTTCCTTACGACGGCATTTATGCGCCCAATGTAATCATCCAGGCAAAACAAGGTGCTGTTGACTTTCAGCCCCGTGAACCTTTCAGCCCGAAATTCGGTGCAATGAAAAAGACCGCTCTGATGGTTGAGTTTCAGATTACTCAGGAATATACGGGTTTTTCCAATCATTTGGTGTTCCTTGCTACCCAAAATGAAGAAACATTGCGGGCAGAAACTTATGCCTTTGGACCTGGTTCTACCGTTGCCCGTATGACCGATGGCACTTTACTGCCAAACCGCCTCAATGCAATTGCCGGTGTTTCAAATATCGGCGCCGAAACCAATTGGACTGGCCACCATTTTGCTCAAGCCAACTGGTACGCATTTGGCCGTCAGGCCTGGAATCACGAGTTAAGCTCTGAACAAATAGCTGATGAATGGATTCGAATGACATTTACTTCAAATCAAACCTTTGTTGAACCCGTAAAACAGATGATGCTTTCTTCCTGGGAAACGGTGGTTAATTATATGAAGCCCCTTGGCTTGCACCATATTTTTGGATGGAACCATCATTATGGCCCGGAACCATGGA
>DATIKK010000093.1:0-10474 GCA_035477635.1 Bacteroidales bacterium
CGATTAATCTTCATCAATTTGGTCCTATTTTTGCATGGCATAGTTTGTTAAATGCTTTTACGTCATGTTTTTTATGATTAATTATGATAGCATTTTCAACAGAATAAACCTCAAAATTGATTATTTTTGAAAGAAAAAATAATTTGATCAACCCAATAATACAATTGGTTTAAATCAAGCATGATTCGGTAATCATGGTTAAGGATTATTCTTCATCATGCGATTGCCATCCTAACATTAAAATATCAAACGAATGAAAACTTCAAATTATAAATTCGTTGGCATATCGGGGTTATTAATATTTTTCTCGTTACTGATAATTGCCCCTGGGTTGCAAGCCCAGTATTTTGGACGAAACAAGCCAGCCTACCGTCGGTTTGATTTTAAGGTTTATGAATCGCCAAATTTTGAAATTTTTCATTATTTCGAAAATGACTCGGTTGTTCATGCAATAGCCAATTCTCTTGAAAAATGGTACGTTAGGCAAAGGGCTTTCTTTTTCGACAGCCTTAGAACCCGAAGTCCAGTAATTATTTATGGGAACCATCCTGAATTCCAGCAAACCAGAGCTGTCGGCGGCACCATAAGCATTGGTACTCAAGGACTTACCGAAGCATTAATGAATCGAATTGTAATGCCCGTTCTTGAAACCAATGCACAAACTGATCATGTACTTGGACACGAACTTGCACACGTTTTTCATTTTCAGGCAATGTTTGAAGATGATAGCCTTGGAATGAATTCAATGCGAAACCTACCATTATGGCTCGTTGAAGGTATGGCAGAATACTTTTCGATCGGAAGCGTTGACTCACACACAGCTATGATTATGCGTGATGCCATACATAAGGACGAGTTTCCGACTTTGGAAGATATGACAAGGAATTTCAAATACAACCCATACCGTTTTGGTCATGCCTTCTTTGCTTTTTTTGGACGAACATGGGGGGATTCCCTTATTACTCCGTTTTTTCTGGAATCGGCTAAATTCGGGCATGAAAGGGCACTTGAAAGGGTTGTTGGGTTGAGTGCAACAACTGTTTCAAATCTTTGGAAATCGGCAACGAAAAACCAATTTGAGCTTCTAATGGCCGATAGCCAGAGGCATGTTTCGGTTGGCCGCAAACTTGTATCCGAAGAAAATGCCGGACAAATGAACTTAAGCCCCTCATTGAGCCCCGATGGCAGGTTTATTACTTTTTTCTCAGAAAGGGATCTTGTTACACTCGATCTTTTTCTTGCCGACGCCAAAACAGGGAGAATAATCCGCAGACTTAACAGTACCATTAGAAACCAGGATATTGATGGTTTTAACTTTTTCGAATCAGTAGGCTCATGGTCGCCTGATGGCCGCAAGTTTGCCTATGTGGTTGTTGCCCAAGGCCGTAATAAACTGATGATTGTTGATGTAAACCGCCCCAGACGCACCAGGGAAATTGCAATCCCGGGAGTACTTTCGTTTAATAATCCTGCCTGGTCGCCTGATGGTCAGAATTTTGCATTTAACGGGATTGTTGATGGGATTACCAACCTGTTTTTGTACAACATAGAATCAAAGAAGGTAACAAACCTAACCAACGACAGGTATTCCTACATTCATGCCAACTGGTCGCCTGATGGCCGGTATCTTGCATTTGCTACCGACCGGCCACAAGCATCCCAGAAGAGTAATGTGATAAATTTCAGGTTTAATCTTGGCATTCTCGATATGAATGATCCCGACAGAAGCATCAGGGTGCTGAATATTTTTCCTGAAGCAAACAATGTAAATCCATTGTGGAATTCTGAAGGAACAGGTTTGTACTTTTTATCGAACCGCGATGGATACCGGAACCTATATTTTACAAGAGTTGACGACGAAAGTGTTATATATCAATTAACTGATTTTTATACGGGAATAAGCGGTATCACCCAGCTTTCTCCTGCCATCAGCATTTCAAGGGAAACAGGTGAAATGGTTTACAGTCATTTTCAGGATTCACAATATACCATTTTCAGGGCGCATGCGGAGGATTTTAAGCGCAGCAGGGTTGATCCCATGTTTGTTGATTTTGCTCCGGCAACCTTACCGCCATTAAACAGGGCTACGCAGCCATTTATCGACCCCAAGTTGACCTACGAGCCTGAAGATCCAATTTTCCCTGTTGATTCGTTTGCCGTACGACCATTCACTTCAAGGTTTCAATTAGCCCACATTGGAAGTACGGGTGTTGGAATGGCTACCAATCGCTTTGGTACCGGTCTTGCCGGTGGCGTATCAATGCTTTTCAGCGATATTACAGGCGATCATCAGATGTTTGGAGCTTTTGCCGTAAATGGCGAGATTTATGATTTTGGCGGCCAGTTTGGCTATATGAACCAGCGTGGGCGAATTCGCTGGGGTGGAATGATATCGCATATCCCATTTCCTTTCGCATTCATGCGCTATGGGTTAGACACTCTTTCTACAAGCGACGGGCCTATAGTTGTGGAAAATCTGCAGCTTATCCATTACCGCATTTTCGAAGATCAAATTACCGGTTTTGCTTTCTTTCCTATTTCCACAACCCGGCGGCTTGAGGCAACTGCAAGTCTTGCATGGTATTATTACCGTATTGATGCCTGGAATAATTACTACTACGGGGGCTTTCCTATCGGGCAGGAACGCGAGAGGCTCGATGCGCCTCCGGGGTTCAACCTGCAAAGGGTCAGTCTTAGCTATGTGGGAGACAATTCGTATTTTGGTATGGCCTCACCTATGCGCGGCCAAAGGTTCAGGTTTGGAGTGGAACAGATTTTTGGTTCGGTTTCAATGACAAATCTCACTGCCGACTTTCGCCAATATGTGCATTTAAAACCATTCACCTTGGCCTTCAGGGCTACACATTTCGGAAGGTACGGAAGCGGAGCAGACGACCAGACTATTTTCAATCCGTTATATTTAGGGTTTCCCGGTTTCGTAAGAGGACTTGACTACAACAGTCTCTACAGAATGCAGGGCACAGACCTAAGGGTTGATGACGATATTTTTGATTTTTTACTCGGAAGCAAGGTCTTACTCGGTGGAGCAGAAATTAGGTTTCCGTTTACCGGTCCGGAGCGACTTGCTTTGATTACAAGCAGTTTCTTATTTACCGAACTTAACTTATTCTTTGACGTAGGTGTTGCCTGGCGTGAGTATCACAGTCTTACACTGAACCCGGCATATGCCAGGGCAACAAACAAACGCTTTCCTTTCTTTTCTGTCGGTCCTTCACTCAGGATAAATGTGTTTGGCGCCCTAATAATTGAGCCCTTTTACGCATTTCCGTTTCAAGTCGGAGGTCCAAGCCGGGGTGTATGGGGATTAAATTTTCTGCCGGGCTGGTAAGATTGTCTCCTTACAAAAAAAAATTGAGGCTGTCGTTTCGCCACGACAGCCTCAATTTTTATATTAATGCTTTGCTGCTCGCTACGCTACTTCTGAAGGTTCTTCCAGTCCATAACCCATTTTTTTGTCAGCTTTTTTAAGCTTGAAGGCAAGAAACACAGAAATGAAACCCAGTCCCACAAGCAGCAATATAGGGTAGGTATAATCGTAGAATGGCAATGCACCTTCTGCCTGCATTTGCTTGATGCGATCGCCAATTTCGCCGCCGGTAAGCCCTAATGCACTCAATTCCTCCCTCACTTGTGCTATCGCTTTTACAACCTCTGTATTAACAAACATAAGAAAAGCCCCTATTCCCCAGAAGAAGAGACCTAAACCCCAATTTTGAATAGTAAACATGGTGGCATATGCGGTTCCAAGCCTTGTTTCGGGTACAATACGGGTTACTGCAGGCCACATGGCTGCCGGTACCAGCGAAAAGGCTATCCCCAGGCTAAGAAGGCCAAAATATGCCAATACCGGTGATTGGAACAATGAGAGGGAAAGGTTTGCAAAGATGAGCAGGAACGAACCAAGAATCATCAACGAAGCTGCTTTGCCTTTTCTGTCCACTAAACTGCCGAATATTGGCGTGAAAATGATCGTGCCCAACGGAATCAAAGATGCAGTTTTAGGCCCGTTTACCAGCCATATAGCCAGGATATCGCGCTGTATGTAAACCAACACTGCGAACACCCCAATGATTGTAATTGCCGACATCCATTTTAGCTTGCTGCTTTTAAAACTCAATGGCACCAGAGTAACTGCCAGGGCAAAAGAAAAAATTACCAGAAAAACAATGGTGCTTCCCAAGGCACTGCTTCCTAAAACCACAAACTCTGCCCCTGCTGGCAAGACATAGGTAAACCCGAATTTATTCACTAAAAGGTCGGGTGCATATTGAATAAAGGGAAAAACTGCTGAATAAAATGCAAGGCAAAGGAGGGTGATGTAAATAAATGATCTATTGGTGATAAGTTTCAGCAGGTCAGACACCTTAAATTCCTCGTCGTATTCATCAAACTTTTGCGGTATCTTTTCTCCAGTAAGTTTATTCTTTTCCAGGAGTTGCTTGTCGAGTTTGATGTCGAAAAACATGTAAATAACAAAGAAAATTAATGAAACACCTACCAGCATTGCTGCAAAAATCACAGCCGGGGCAACTGTAAAGCCTGCAATATCAAGCGAAATGGCAATGCCCAAAGCAGTTCCCAAACGGCCAAAACCTACATTAATGGCCATTGCAAGAGCCAGTTCATAACCTTTAAACCATTTTACAACGGTTTTGGTTACTACCACAATGGTGGCCTCCAAACCCGCGCCAAATAAAATCCTGCCAACAATGAGTCCGGTGAGTATGGTTGACCTGTCCTCTCCGAAAAACCCTGCTGAAGCCATAGCTGTTACAGCCGCTCCAATTGCTGCCAGGGAGCCGAAAGCTATGCCAGCAATCCTGATCCCCCATTTGTCGAGAACAATACCACCGATAATTATCATTCCAAACATATTGGCAATGGTTGTAAGCCCAATCACCCGCCCGAATTCCTCGCTCGTGAAACCCAGGTCGGTTTCCATAAGGCCTCGCAAGGGTGAGAAAAAGTCGGCAAAATAATAGGTGGAAAACATTAATGTGCTAACCAGGACCAAAACCAGCCACCGCATGGCCTTCGATTCATTCAGTAATTTTTTTCGTTGCATAGCTGTGGAATAGGATTTTGTTAGAAAATTTAGAGTTGTACAAAAATAAAAATTTTAACGCACCACGACATCTAAATAAATTCAATCAGGAATTTTTGATTTTCCCGAGCACCTTCATTTTAAGTACATTTTCCCGGAGATTTCCTTCCACCTCTTACTCAACCCTTAATTTTTAAATGCAATGTTTGAAAATTATTTGAAAGCATTTAATAACTTTTATATTTGCAACAATATATCTGATGATTTACTTTGCTTATTCCATATGGACCAGAATGTAAAGAAACGAATTCAGGGGTTGGTAAGTTTGATTGGAAATACTCCTTTACTGTCTGTTCATTTCACATACAAAGGCTCAAAACGGGTAATTTATGCCAAGCTTGAAAGCCTTAATATGACAGGTAGCATTAAAGACCGTATGGCTTTTCATATTTTGCGAAAGGCAGTTGAAAGAAATGAACTTAAACCAGGCCAAAGGATTATTGAAGTGTCAAGCGGAAATAGTGGCATTTCTTTTTCGGCTATAGGCAAAGCATTGGGATATCCCGTAACGATATATATGCCCGATTGGCTAAGTTGTGAACGCATTAATTTAATTAAGAGCCTGGGTGCTGAAATAGTGTTAGTGAGCAAGGAGGAGGGAGGCTTTCTCAAAGGAATTGAAATGGCCGAAGAACAGGCTCATAATGAAAATGGTTTTCTTCCCAGGCAGTTCTCAAATGCAGATAATATTGAAGCCCATTATCTTACAACCGCTCCAGAGCTAATGTGGCAGCTCAGGTTTCGCAATCTGCAACCCTATGCCTTTGTTGCGGGGGTGGGTACTGGAGGAACAGTAATGGGAGTTGGAAGATACCTCAAAGAAATTGATCCCAGCATTATGATTCACCCGGTCGAACCTTCAAACTCGCCAACACTTTCGACAGGTTACAAAATAGGCAAGCATCGCATCCAGGGAATCTCCGACGATTTTATTCCTCCTATCGTTGACCTTAACAGCCTTGACAAGGTAGTAAGCATTGACGATGGAGACTCTATAATAATGTCGCAAAAGCTGGCCAACCTGGGTATTGGCGTTGGCATATCCTCAGGAGCCAACTTTTTGGCTGCATTAAAGGTGCAGGAAGAAATAGGACACGATAAAGTAATAGTAACTGTGTTTGCCGACAGTAATAAAAAATACTTCAGCACCGATTATTCCGGCAGGGAGCCTGTGAAAAAGGAATTTTTATCAAAAGACATCGAGCTTGAATATTTCATTTCTTATAAACGCGTGTGTCAATCTTGTTGCATCCCTGAGAGCTGTGACGAGGCCGAGTATTACAGGCATAAGGGTGCTATATTTCCGCATTGCCCCCACCTCGGTTAAAGTTCAAAAATGCTTTGAACTCCTTAATTTTTGGCTAAAATCTCAGGCGTATTTGAGCCTTCAGTTCTGTGCGTGTGTTACCATCTATTATGTCCATTCCGCTACCGGTTGAATTCCTGTTGCTAAACCATGTCTGAGCAAAGCGTGCATAAAAGTCAATATTGCGATTGATGCTGTAGCGCACCAGCAGGTAGGCTCGCGACCCTTTATCGGAATAAAACGGAAAGGAAAACGCATAAAGAACATCGTTTTCGAAAACATAAATTCGCGAATCATACCCGTCGGTATCGAAAAGGGCATAGCGCAAAGTTATTGCCAACGGACTGCTTAAATTCCTGAAGAAAACATCCTGATAAACCATATATCCTGTTTCCTTGTTTTCGCCAAATCGAAAATCAACAAACTCAATACGGTTGCGTAGGGTAAATGAGGGTGAAATGGGAAAATTGACGTGGAACCTAACGTTTTGCCTTACAACATCATCAAGATGAACTATCATTTCAGGATTGCTGGTGTTTAGGGGTTTGTTTTTAATCCTGTATCGAAGGTACATCTCTGTTCCTCTCTTAGGCCGGTAATTTACCTGAACCAGATATTCGTATCCCTTGCTGGGCAGGTAAGTACGGTATCGCATCCATGGAAAAGAAAAATGGTCGGCATAAGCCGAAATATTCCATTGCTGAGATAAACGTGCGCTCAGACCCAGGTATAATCCCTCCTCATTGGCTACCCTTGTGCTTTCACCGAAAGCCATTGAAAGCAATGACTGATAGTCTTTACTGAATTTCCGGTGCAGTAGCGAAAGCGATAATCTAGGGTCAAGGCTCATCATGATACCGTTCAGCAAAGCATATCCGCCATTTTCACTCCTGGCAATTTCTCCAAAAAAATTGAAGTTTCTGATGCCATAATTGTAATAAAACCCTATGTTGGTATTTGTTGACCGGTTAAAGTCAAATTGATTGTAAATGGAGAGTCCCCTTGTGAACTCTCCGCCTAATTCCATGCGATAAGCCACAAGACCTAAACTCAGGTTGTTGCTTTTCAGCGCTATGTTACCCCCGTAGATGGATTGATTGACTGAATTTTTGTCTTCAAGTTCGCGTGGAGTTCTGTGGAGTCCTGTTTGCTGCAGACTCGAAAAAACCAACTGTTCGCCCGAAAGAGTATCGGATTCAACCACATTTGCATCGCGTTTTTTTGAAGAATAGAACCCGGTAACCGTAAATGGTCCAAAACTTAAACTTACTCCTGCTCCCCGCATGAAATTGTTTTCATCAACCGAGGTATAAGGTCTTAATCCCAACCCGTTTTTTTTAATATTAATGGCTTCGGCACTTTTTCCGAACGCCAACCCTGACCATAGTGTAAGACCCTGCCCGAACTGTACCTGAAAATCGCCTACAGCTGCAGCCCTTAAACGGCCAATATCTCTTACAAAAATGTGGCCTGAATAAAAATCAAAACCGTTTGGCTGACTGCCTCTCATAAACTCTTCTCCCGGGTCCTTCTCGGCTGTGAATCCAAGGCTTATATTATTGTAATAAGTAAACCTGTACCTCGAAAAAAGCCTGAGCGGACTTCCCAGATAACGTGCATTTGGATTTGCCAGCAACTCTTCAGGGGTTATTGGGCTAAAACCTTGTTGTTCTTCCATCAATTGCTGGTACCTTAGAAACAACTGATGTTGACCCTCGCGCAAAACATTTCCCAGCCGGATATGCCTTCTGAACAGCTCTTCATTAACCGTTACATATGGTTCAATCCGACGAATTGTTTCGAGGTCGAATCCTTCAACGCTTTGCAACTCATACAGGCTGATAAGCCTGCCAAACTTGCTGATATGGTAAAGCAGGTTGGTTATTTGAATTTCGTTTAGAAAAAATAGTTGCCGTAATTCTTCAGCCGATGCAAAGTTCAGGTTAACCGGATTACGCTCAAAAACCGCAAGGTTTTCTAAAAGTTCTGTGTAGTCAAGGTCGGTTTCAGCTTCTTCTGCCAGCGTTTCGATGCGCTGCTGGAATATTTCTTCCGTCTCAGGAGGTTCAGGTATGGTATCCCACATCATAGCGTTCCCGGCATGAGAGGGGAAGTGCTGCAGAATACATATTGCAGTAATGATTAACTGCAATGCCAGGTGCCGGTAATTTACCAAATGCATCATTCCTGATAAG
The DNA here is from genome assembly GCA_035477635.1 of Bacteroidales bacterium. GTDB lineage: Bacteria > Bacteroidota > Bacteroidia > Bacteroidales > UBA7960 > UBA7960. Next base: position 8,627 of record DATIKK010000093.1, read on the forward strand.
CTATTTAAATTCGTATCGAATGCTCGCCTGTGGTGAATAACCAAGAACGTGATGAAACGAGGTGGAAAGGTCGATTCTAATTGGTCTCAGATGCACTCCCAGACCAAAAGCGTTGGTGGTTGGTTTGGTGCCAAGGCCAGCTCTTAAAAAAATCTGATCGGTAATACCATATTCCAATCCTGCCCTGAATACCGGTTCCCGGTCAAGGTCTTTTTCAGTTTCAATGCTTAACAGAACCCTTTCAGAAAAATTATATGCTGCCCCAAACCTGAATATTGTGGGGATCCGTTCGTTGGTGTACCTTGAAATTCTGGCCCGGGAAGGATTGAAAATATGGGCGCCGATTTGCAGGTCAGGCAAAATTTCGTAGATCATCCCCATTTCAGCCGCTATATTTCCGGCGCTTCCATATCCTTCTCCAATAAATGTATAAAGATAGTTCAACTGTAAGCCTATCGACAGATGCTCACCAAAACTTCGCGCATATGCCAGACCAACCTTGCTCTGGTTATAAAGTGAATAGCCAAAATACGCTACATTAACCCCAATAACGCCATCTGCTGCAGGAAGCGAAAACGCAGCAGCCCCGAAACTCATTTCCTTAGCAAGATATCGGTTTTCAAAATACACACCCGCTACGGCATGTTGTTGCCTGGCAATCCCGGCCTGATTATGACTAAGCGCCCAGAAATCGTAAACTGCCACGGCCGCATTGCCCATACCGGCAGCCCTACCGCCAAAAGGAAGGTTCCCGTTTATTGCCCTCACGGGATTCAAAATTGCCGCAAAAAGCAAAACCAAAAGAATTGTAAATAGCTTCAACTTGAAAAGTGTTAGAGTTGTGTGTATAAAAAATGGGATGGAAAGTTAGTGTTTTTTTGGTTTTAAAATAACAAGGATTTTAGGAGATGTCGCATTTTATTGCAGGCATCGTGATTTTTCAGCGATTCATATCGAGCCTGGCCTGAAAAAGTTTATTGCCACAGCATCACAGCTAAGGACGGCTTTGTTTGGGTTGGTCAAGCTCAGCTTTCAGGCTTGCCGTTTTTTTTGGCTCACAACTTGGTACCAAGCCCGCCAAGTTAGTGGAAAGCAGAACTGCAGCAATAAAAGACAAAGGGATATGTCCTTTTCAAGTACGGATAATGTCTAATCTTCTTAGATAAAAAATACAATAACAGCATTACCATACAGATTTGTACTCCAACAGATACCGGATTTATTGATAAAATGAAATGTCAAAAATCTATCTTTCCACCTATACCTTTTGTGAAATTGAGGTTGCTGCAAAAAAACTACGGCCTTTTCAGGGAGGATTCTTTTTGTGCGCAATTATGATTATATCTGAACAACTTTACTTCGGGGTCTTATAAAACTACCCAACCACATCCCTGCCACACTTGCCAGAAAGCCATACATCACCGGGCTGATTGCCGTAGCGATTAGTGATGCACCAATCCAAACTACCAAACCGGCTATCATTGATACAAAAGCAGTTGTGGTGGTGGCCTTTTTCCAGAAAAGTCCTGCGGTGAATGGCACAAACAGAGAAACCAGACCCACGGAAGCCGCAAGCCCCACAAGGTTGTAAATATCGCCCCAGTGCAAAGCCAACGCCAGTGCCAGAACTGATATGGCCAAAACGGCAAAGCGGGTGAGCCACAGGAAACCCATGTCGGATATCTGGCCGAAGAGAGGTTTTAGAATGTTTTCGCTGAAAATGGCTGCCGGAGCCAGCAATGCAGAACTTGCAGTACTGAGCACTGCCGACAAAAGCGCGCCGAAAAACAGGATCTGGACTAATGGACTGGTAAATCCGGAAACCAAATCGGGAAGAAGCATTTGCAT
>DATIKK010000094.1:0-2380 GCA_035477635.1 Bacteroidales bacterium
GTAAGCGAAGAGGCCCGTAATCCAACATTGTCTTCGTTAAAACCTCTTAAAGCCAGCAATATAACCCGTATTTGCCTTATGAGCCATGATTTTCTACGGGGCAAATTGCGCAGTGAAATCTGCCAGATCCCTTTTTCAAGAAATTGAATCAACTGCCTGATTTGGTTACCGATACCTTTTATTTTTTTTACCATAATTCGTTCTTCCTTTTATAAAAAGTCTTTGAGCTTCATGCCGCCACAGGTCTCAAAGGTATGCATTAAACCCAGTTTGAACAACCTCATTTTATCCAAAAAAAAGTAGCGCCCAATTTTCCATTGAACGCTACATATTGGGGTATTCCGGCCAATTATTCTACCTTGAAAGCATCAGCGCCAAGACCTGTATTAATTTCAACGCTGCTTACTTTTAAGTCGAGCATTTGTGGCCCGAGTTGTTGCTTAACGGTAAACGGGAATAATATTCCGTTCACTTCCTGGTAATTGTCAAAATTGGTGATGACGGTCATTTGCCCCATTGGTGTATCCTGGCTAATATGACTGCTTAACTTAAGGTATGTTTGGGTGGAAAAATAATCGTGGCGAATTCTGCCTGTCGGGCTTGTAACACGTATGCGATATGCTGCCTGGTCATTAATGGTTTCAATGCCCATCAATTCAATTGTGTATCCCAGATCTTCCAATTTCATTTCGGGGAAAAGGGTTGCCTGGAGTTTTAGTTCGGTCAATTCGTCGCCGGTAATTTCACGTGTTTGCCCCATTGCCGTCATGCTGCCACGGGTTCCGTCGAAAACCTGTTTTTGAATTATGTTTCCACCAAGACTGAGGGATGAGTAAAACAGATTGGGAAATTTTTGTTTGGTTAATGCGCTGATTGTCATTCCCTGTAAGGTAGCGCTCATATTGATGGTAACATCTTTAACCTCCTTCAGCAATTTAGCTCCTCCAATAGCATCGACATATTTATCGATAACATAATTGGCAGTAAGGCCTTCTCCGGCTTCTCTCGGTCCTTCAACGGGTTGACCAAATTCATTAAAGAGGGCCACTGTTCCGTCGGCGCTGAACCTTTTCAGAGTTGGCACCACTTCATCGCGGTTTCCAACTACTACAATTATTGCATTGTCGGGCTTCAGGTATTTGGCAGCCATCCTTTGAACGTCGTCAGCAGTTACAGCTTGCAGATTTGCCAGGTATGTTGCATAATAATCTTCGGGCAAATTGTAAAGTTTCACATTCAGAGCAAAACCTGCAATAGTGCGGGGGTTCTCAAGAGCCCTTGCAAAACTTCCGCTCATAAAGTTTTTAACGAGTTGCAGGGTTTCCTCGTCAACAGGCTCGTTGACAAGCCGCCGCATTTCTCCGAGAATTTCAACAATGGTACTATCAGTTACACTGTTGCGCACCTCAGTGCTTGCCCTGAAACGGCCGACTAACGGGTCGGATGAAAGAAACGACCGGGCTCCGTATGTAAATCCTTTGTCCTCGCGAAGGTTTTGCATAAGCCTGCCGGAAAAAACGCCTCCACCCAAAATTGAATTCATAACGCTGGCCTTTATAGCATCGGGGTTGCCAGGAGTGTAAACCAACGGATAGGTTACCTCAACCAGCGATTGGGAAGCGCCGGGCTTGTTTGCAAAAACAACCCTGTTTCCTGCAGGTGGCACCGGAGTTTCAAATTTAGTTTCAGGCACCTCGCCCGGCTTCCAACGGCCAAAATATCTTCTTGCCAGGCGTCGTGCTTCACGTTCACCTATATCGCCAACAATTACCAGATATGCCACATTAGGCTTGAAAAAGGTTTGGTGGTATTCGCGCAGTTGGCTGGTAGTAATGTTTTCGAGGGTTTCAGGAGTGGTAATTTCTCCGTAGGGGTGCTCAGGACCAAACAAGGCTGTCCGGCTCACGTTGTCTGCAATAAAACTGGCCTCGCTCCTGTTTGCCTCCAATGCCGACCGCATTTGCTTGAGATTACGCTGCAATTCTTCCTCCGGAAAAGTTGGGTTTAGAAGAACGTCCGACATTATTTTCAGAAGCGTTTCCTTATGGCGGGTCAGTGACGAACCAAACATTCCGGTGCCAAATGTAATTAAGTTTGCCCCGATAAAGTCTATTTCTTCGTCAATTTGCTGCTTAGTACGGGTGGTTGTTCCTTCGCGCATCAGCGTTCCGGCCAGACCAACAAAACCTTTGGCATTACCTTCAATGAAAGGATCAACATCCAGAGTAAGCTGAAAAGAAACCATCGGCACTCTGCGGTTTTCAACCAGGATTACCCTAAGACCGTTGCGAAGGGTAAAGGTTTCAAAATCGCCCAACTGAATTACAGGCGCCGGCCCTGGTTGCGGACGAACACTGCGATCGACCTGAGCATGTGTAGT
>DATIKK010000095.1:0-4489 GCA_035477635.1 Bacteroidales bacterium
AAATTGCCGGAAACCTCAAAATCGATCAGGCTCAATACCGGGAATTAGAAGCTTTCTCCAAATTTGGCTCAGAACTCGATCCCCAAACCCGCAGTATCCTTGACAAAGGCATCCGCAATGTCGAAATTCTTAAACAGGCCCAATTTAACCCACTGCCCGTTGAAGAGCAAATTGCAATAGTCTATTGCGGAGTAAAAGGCCTGCTTGCTGACATCCCCGGAAACCTGATAACAGAGTTTGAGAAAAGATTTCTTGATCACCTCCGGGTTAATCATAAAGGACTGTTAAACCAGCTACTTGATGTCGATTTTCCCAAAAACAGACCTAACGATCTTCCCGAAAGCATTCAGGGCATAATCCTTGAAACTGTAAGCACCATTAAAATAAATTTGGTGTAACATTAATCCTTTTTCTACATTATGGCATCATTACTGGAAGTTAGAACACGCATTGCTACTGTAACAACTACCAAGCAAATTACCAGTGCCATGAAATTGGTGTCGTCAACCAAATTGTTCAAAAACCAGCGGACGCTAAACAATCTAAAGCCTTTTACAGCTTCCTTGTTCAACATGGTAAAGGACATATACAGAAACCTTCATGCTGACGAAGCACATAAAATTACCCTTCCTGCTAAAGGCAATAAAGTGCTTATTGTAACAGTTGGTTCTAATAAAGGGTTGTGTGGTACATACAATGTAATGTTGATAAGAAAAACTCTTAATCACATTCAAATTCTTGAAAAGTCTGGACTCGAAGTACACCTTCTGTTTGTAGGAAGCAAAATAGCCGATTTTTTTCTAAAAAATGAGATAAGGGTTCATAGTATTCAAAATGATATTATTGAAAATGTAAATTATGATACTTGTTCAGAATTAGCAAATAAACTAATCGCACTATATATCGATGAAAGTTATTCAAGAATTGATTTTGTTTACAGCAAATTTCGTCATGCTTTGATTCAGGAATTTGTTGCTGAGCAACTTCTCCCGTTAACCTCATTGCCGAAACCCTTGCAGGAGCCTAAAACCCCTGACGATTTTAACCAGGAAGACATTTTTAAGGTAATTCTTGAGCCAGATCGCAAAGAAATATCAGATTACCTTATCCCAAAATATTTTCGGACATTGCTTTTCCAACTGTTTCTAAATGCTGCCGCTTCGGAACACGGAGCCAGAATGGCAGCAATGCAAAAATCAACAGACAATGCTACCGAACTGCTTAAGGCCCTGTCGCTCACAATGAACAAGGTAAGACAATCGATGATTACCCGCGAAATAATGGAGATTGTAAGCGGGGCAGAATCTATGAAGCAATAAGGATTATTATCCAATTTGAATTTTTACGAAACTAAGCTTTACAAATCCTACGCTATTTGTAAAGAACTCCCACAGCCATAATATTAGATTTGAGTTGTTTTTTAGAAAAATTAAAAAATTATTCTAAACCGATTTAGTTTTTATTACCTTTGATTAATATATCAGGTTTTTTGAAAGGATTATGGTTTCCAATCACCTGTAATTATTCAAAGTTTACAATAAAGCAGAATTTTTCTTCGAAAAAATATCAACTTCGAAAATTATCAGCAAAAGATGAACATAAAAATCTTGAAGTTTGTAGCCATTCTTTTGTTTCCGATAATCCTTCTTTTTTACAACTCATGCAAAACTGGAGAAGTAGAAAGGATTATTGGCATTAACCTTTGGTCGGTGCGCGACGCCATGAGCGCTGATCCGGCCGGTACTCTTGCAGAATTGGGAGAAATGGGTTTTGGCTTTGTTGAAGCCGCTGGGTATTCTGACGGCATGTTTTACGGAATGCAGCCATCGGAGTTTCGCAACCTTGTCGAAGAAAACGGGATGGTGTTTTTAAGCTCCCATGTGGGGCGTAATCTTCCTGCCCCTGAACAGTGGAATGAAACTTTGCAATGGTGGAGAAATTGTATTGAAGCTCATGCCCAGGCCGGAGTGAAATATATTGTTAAACCGTGGCTGGGGTTGGGTGGCCCGCCGACCCTGGAACGTTTGGACGCATTTAGCCGCTATCTCAATACTATTGGCGAAATGGCCAGCGCCAAAGGAATCAGATTTGGGTTTCACAACCATGCCGAAGAATTCAATTTAGTTGAGGGAAATGTAATATTCGATTATTTGCTAAAGAACACGAACCCCGAGAAAGTTTTCTTTCAGATTGACCTATTCTGGGCCTTTATTGGGAATGCCGATCCTGTAGATTATTTCACAAGATTCCCGGGGAGGTTTCCTTTATGGCATACAAAAGACAGGGCAGAGCTGGGAGCCAGTGGCGAAATCGATTTTGTTCGTATTTATGAGCATGCAGAACTTGCCGGACTCCAATACAGTATCATCGAACATGAGAGCTTTACCTACGAACCCCTTGAGAGCGTGAGAATTAGTCTTGATTACCTGAAAAACAACATTTACCAAAGGTTAGACCGGATTTACCAAAGGTAAGACCGGCAGATATTTTCACAACTTGGAATTTCACTCATATTAACGATTTAATTGAATAGTATATGAAACCATCATGCTTTTTGAACAAAACTCGCAAAAATCGCTCTTTCATTTTTGAAAATTTGCGATTTAATAGGGTTTCTTCGACAACTCATCCAAGTGCAGTTTCATTGCTTTGGGTAGCATCAATTTTGATTATTTTGGCTGTATCAGGTTCCTTATTTGTATCATGCAAACCACCTGCGCAAAAGGAAGAATGGATTCCCCTGTTTAACGGGCAAAATCTTGATGGCTGGGAAGTAAAAATACGCGGACATGAACTGAATGATAACCACCGCAATACCTTCAGGGTCGAGGATGGAGTTCTGAAGGTTTCGTATGATGATTACGATGAGTTCGGCGAGCGTTTCGGGCATATTTTCTTTTCAGAGCAGAAGTTTTCGCATTTCAAACTTAGGGTCGAATACCGCTTTGTGGGGAACCAGATTGAAGGGGTTGGGGATTGGGCATTTCGAAACAATGGAATAATGTTTCATTCGCAGTCAGCCGCCAGTATGGAACTCGATCAAAGTTTTCCGGTATCAATTGAAGCTCAGATGCTTGGTGGAGACGGAATTAATGAGAGGCCTAACGGAAATGTCTGCACTCCTGGTACCACTGTCGAAATAGATGGTGTCAGAATTCTGGAGCATTGCATTAATTCGAGGTCAAGGACTTTTCATGGCGACGATTGGGTACTGTTCGAACTGGTAGTATTTGGCGACTCTATTGCTCATCATATTATTGAAGGCGATACCGTTTTGACTTACAAAAATTTTCAACTTGAGGAAGGTGGCCTGCCTTTGAGCGAAGGGTATATTGCTCTTCAGGCTGAAAGTCATCCCATAGAGTTCCGGAAAATTGAGCTCTTGAATTTGAAACCTTAAAATATAATTCGAACAAGGAATTTGAAGGATGATTTTAACTTCTGGAGAACCATGCCGGAATTCAGGTTTTGTCAACAGTTTTTTTCAAAAGGTTGAATATGTATTTTTTTAAAAAAATAAAAAGCTTCTTTTTCCCGGAAAAAAGACGTTTTACTGCTATCATTATTTATGGGTTTGTTCTTGGTGTAATTTTCTTCGGGTTGGCCGACAGGGTTATTCAATACACTTCATCAGACCAGTTTTGTATGAGTTGCCATGTGCATCCCCATGCCGAGGAAACCTGGAGGCTCTCGCCACATTACAATACCAGAACAGGGACAATAGTCAATTGTGCAGATTGCCACCTGCCTCCACCCGGCAACTTAAGGTATTTGACAAGTAAGGCAGAAGCAGGCATTCGGGATGTTTACGGTTGGATTTTTAAAGATCCTGAAAAAATAAACTGGGAAGCCAAGAGGAGTGTGGAGGCAGCAATAGGCCATACTTACATGGAGAGTTGTATGAGTTGCCATCAGAACCACTTTCCTGCGGAACTCTCGCGTGAAGGTATGTTGGCGCATTTGCACTTCAGGGATAACAAGGAACGCGACGACCTGAATTGTCTGAATTGTCATCTTCACGTTGGGCATTTCAGGGGGTTCGACCCCAAAACCAGGACAATAAGCCTGGAACCCGAAGAGGCGCTGCCTGATGATTTTTTCACAAAGGCTGCAGAAGTCAGGGAATTTACTCCATTTGTCGAAACTATACCCGGTACTTCGGTCTCTTTCAAAATGTTGCCAATATCAGGCGGAACCTTTTACATGGGAAGCCCTGAAGGAGAACCTGGCCGGGATGAATCAGAAGGACCTCAACGGAATGTTGAAATTAGCCCGTTTTTTATGGCTGAGGTTGAAGTAACCTGGGAAATGTACCTTGCCTTTTTTCGGGAAACAGTTTCTGAAGGACGAAGTATTGCAAGTGCAAGTGTTGTAGCGGACCGGGCTTTGGGAGTTGATGCTATTTCAGGTCCCACTCCGCCCTGGGGAGCACCTGACCAGGGATGGGGCTGGGGAAACAGGCCGGCTATCACAATGACATTTCATGCTG
>DATIKK010000096.1:0-12060 GCA_035477635.1 Bacteroidales bacterium
GAAGAATTACGGCCAGAAAGGGCTTGGAATTATGGAGCAAGTATAACCCAAAATTTGACACTTTTTGGCGACCACGCTTCGGTTACAGCAAATTTCTTCCGGACCGATTTTCAAAATCAACTGGTGGTTGATGTGGATGCAAGTCATACCGAGGTAAGGTTTTACAACCTTCGCGGAAAATCGTATGCAAACAACTTTCAGGTGGAGATGAATTTTCACCCAGTTTCGCAACTCGAAGTGGTGGCTGCCGTTCGTTATACCGATGCCAAAACCACCATTAACAACCAGCTTGTGGAAAGACCGTTTGTAAATACTTACAAGGGTATGCTTTCTGGTTCGTTCGATACACGCAACAATCGCTGGCAGTTTGATTTAACTGCGCAGTTCAACGGGCCAAGCCGTATTCCCTCAACTGCTATGCTCCCACTAAACATGCAAATGGCAGAAAGGTCTCCAGCCTATGTTTTTATGCTTGGGCAGGTTACTTTCCGCATTCGTGATCTGGAGCTTTATGTCGGAGGGGAAAACCTTACCAACTTCAAGCAGATGAAACCCATTATAGGTTCACACGACCCGTTTGGACCGCACTTCGACGGGTCAATGGTCTGGGGGCCAATAAAAGGACGCATGTTCTATTTTGGTTTAAGGTACTCCATAGCAAGATAGCAGGGCGAGAAAACACTCTTTACTCCCGTCTCGGAGGAAAGTTGTCTGAGACGGGGGTAAAATGAGGGAAATGATATGAACAAAGGTTTTAGCTACCAATTAGGTAGGCCTTAAATACTTCGAGTAACTTTTCGAGGAGAACCTTTTTAAGGGAACCCATGTCAATGGTATAACCTAATTCCTTTTCAAGTGAGGTTACTCCTTTGTCAACAAACCCGCATGGGTTTATCAAATTATAATAGCTCAGATCCGTATTGACATTAAATGCAAACCCATGCATGGTTACCTGTCGGCTAACACGAACGCCAATGGCGCATATTTTCCTTGCGGATGGGCTGGCCGTATCAAGCCAAACTCCGGTAGCGCCATCAAGCCGGCCTGCTTCAACATTGTAAAACGACAAGGTTTGTATAATCGTTTCCTCCAGGTTATTAATATATGCCCTCAATCCTAACCCGAAATGATCAAGCCTGAGAATTGGGTAACCCACTAATTGACCAGGCCCATGATATGTAATGTCTCCTCCCCTGTTGATCCGGTAAAACTGCGCCCCTTTTTGCTTCAGCAGGGGTTCACTGATAAGCAGGTTTGCCTCATTGCCACTTTTTCCAAGGGTGTAAACATGAGGATGCTCAACAAAAAGAAGGTGCCCGGCATACTTTGCAGCCAGAGTGTCAAGTAACATCCCTGAGAGAATATTCTCCTGCATATCCCATGTTTCTTTGTAATCCTTTACGCCCAGATCGTCAAAATGAATTGGATTCATAATGCTACAAAATGATTATGAAAATTATTTACAAAACATGGTTTTCGGCTTTGTACGAGCTTCTTACCAATGGGCCGCATTCCATATGCCGGAATCCGATCTTAAGGCCTTCCTCCCTGTAATAATCATACATTTCTGGTTTAATGTATTCGGCTACCGGCAAATGGTAACGAGTTGGCTGCAGGTATTGTCCGATGGTTACAACACTTGCTCCTGCCCGGCGCATATCGGAAAGGGTTTCGAGTACCTCTTCAGTGGTTTCGCCCAATCCGACCATAATACCCGACTTTGTAATAACACCCGATTCTGATATGATGCGAAGAACCCTAAGACTTGTATCGTATTTTGCCCGGCTTCTAATTTGTGGAGTAATTCGCCTTACTGTTTCAAGATTGTGCGACACTACCTCAGGTCTGGCGGCTATAACCCGCAATATTAAATCTTCATTACCGTCGAAATCGGGTATCAGGGCTTCAAGTGTGGTTGCAGGCATAAGCTTACGGATTGCGTTAATGGTTTCTGCCCATTGGTTTGCCCCAAAATCGTCAAGATCATCGCGGTCAACTGAGGTGATTATCACGTGTTTAAGATTTAAAAGCTGTACCGATTGAGCCACTCTTTGGGGCTCTTCAGGGTCGGGCGGAAGTGGCCGGCCGGTTTTAACGTTGCAAAATTTACATGAACGGGTACAGATATCTCCCAGAATCATAAGGGTGGCGGTTGAAGCGCCCCAGCACTCGTTCATGTTGGGGCAAAGGCCACTACTGCATATAGTGTTCAACTTGTGCCGCTCCACAATATCCCTCACTGTAAGGAAATTTTTACCTGAAGGAATTTTGGTTTTCAGCCAGGTTGGTTTCCTTAAAATGCCACTGTTGTCGGTAGAATTCATAGTTAGAACGAAGGTAAAACTCTTGCCTCCAAAGTTATCATTTTCGCAGGATATAATAATGAAGGCAACTCGTCTCGTCTCTCATAAGGCGGGACAAATACGGATGAAACAAAGCTTTAGAAAAGGAATTAAATTTAACTAAAAGGAAGTTATTCCTGCACTGTGGGATTCTCGGGTTGCTCAATCCTTTTTCTTTTGGGTCGCGTTGCTATAACATGCTCCTTATGCGATCCGCCGAAAAGTTCAAAGACAAGAAATTTGCACTCGAGCGAGCCATTAAATACAGTGGTTTTCGAAAGCGGTTTAAGGCCGATAGATTTAATTGACGGAACATCAGAATTTATGATTCCAGCCGTGTACCCCGGATAATTCTTTTTCAGGGTGTCGCCAATCGTCTTATAGAAGTCGTTGAGGTTTTCCTTTTTCAGGCGTTGGCCATATGGCGGATTGAGCAAAACCCAGCCACTACCGGTGGGCGGAACAAAATGAAAGAAGTCCTGGCGTTGCAATTTTATCTGGCCGAGCAATCCGGCTTCCATCATATTTTTGCGTGCAGTTTCAATAATCTTTGGATTAATGTCTAAGGCAAGAATGTTTGCAGATGAGGTTTGTTTTTGGTTTTGGGCCTCACCTTTAACAATATTCCAGAGATCAGGCTCAAAATCGTTCCAATGTTCGAAGCTGAACGACCTGCCCAGGCTTCCGGGCGCTATGCCGGTTGCCATCAATCCCGCTTCAATTGCCATTGTACCGCTTCCGCACATGGGGTCGATAAGGGTGGATTTTTTATCCCATCCTGCAAGCATGATTAGACCCGCTGCAAGGACTTCATTAAGGGGGGCCATTCCACCGCCACGCCTGTAACCTCTTTTAAAAAGTGGCTCCCCGCTGCTGTCGAGCGAAACAATACAACGGTCGTTGTTCACATAAACATTAAGCCGTATTTGTGCATCGTCTTTGTTTACTGTTGGCCTTTGCCCTGTAAGGTTGCGAAAATAATCCACTACGGCATCCTTACTTAATTGTGAAAGGAAAAGTGTATGTGAAAATACCTCACTGCGAGTGGCAACCGACGATATCACAATGGATTTGTCATGCCTGAAAGCCTTGTCCCAGCCAATTTCGCTCATTTTTTTGTAAAAATCATCGCGGCTGCCAAACGAAAAGGATCCAATTTCGCGGAGGACACTAATTGCCGTACGGCAAAACATGTTGGCACGGTAAATATCAGCCATGGTGCCACTGAAAGAAACTCCCCTGCGCAGAATTTTTAAATCGTTAATTCCAAGTTGCCGCAACTCGCCTGCCAGTACCTCCTCAAGGCCCTGCAAGGTTTTCACAACAACTGGAAAGATTTTATCGCTCATATAATCCTTCCGTTAATTATAATTGTTTCAACTTTGTTGCTGCCATAAGCATATGGAATAAATGCTAAAGAAGGAATAGGCTTGGTAATTATGAGATTTGCCTTTTTCCCAACGGCAATTGAACCCAGAATATCCTCCACTCCCATTGCATAAGCGCCGTTAATGGTAACCGCATGAATTATTTCTTCGGGTAGCATTTTCAGGAGAATAGCCGCGAGCGACATAACCAGTTGCATGTTGCCCGATGGCGAAGACCCCGGATTGTAATCACTTGCTAAAGCCACAGGTAGTCCTGCATCAATCATTTTTCGGGCCGGTGGATAATCCAATCCAAGAAACAGAGCTGAACCGGGCAATAACGTAGGCATGGTATCGCTTTTTAGGAGAAGATCAATTTCTTCGGAGCCGGTGCATTCAAGATGATCGACCGACAACGCCTGGTATTTTACTCCAACCTGAATGCCACCCGAAAAGGCGAGCTCATTGGCATGTATTTTTGGCTTAAGTCCATATTTAATCCCAGTCATAAGCATCCTTTCTGTTTCGGCGGGAGTAAAGAACCCTCTTTCGCAAAACACATCAATAAAATCGGCCAGGCCTTCGCCAGCTACAAGGGGAATCATCTCATTTATAACCAGATCTACGTACTCATTCTGACGATGCTTATAATCGGAAGGAACGGCATGTGCACCCAAAAACGTAGCCTTTATAGTAAGAGGACTAAGATCTTTTAACTTCCGGATAACCCTGAGCATTTTTAGCTCACTTTCGGTATTAAGCCCATAACCGCTTTTTATTTCAACGGCACCGGTACCTGATAGCATAATTTCATTCAAACGGCCTAATGCTTGCTCAATTAATTCGCTTTCGTCGGTATCTTGCAGCCTTCGGGCAGAGTTAAGAATTCCGCCGCCACGTTTGGCTATTTCTTCGTATGACAGACCGCGGATTTTATCAACAAATTCCATTTCACGACTTCCGGCATACACAAGATGGGTATGTGAATCACAAAATGCCGGAAGAACCATTTTGCCAACTGCGTTTATATGGGTTATGCCTTGTTTCTCAGCCAGAATGGAGACTTTGTCAAAGGAATCCGGTTCCATGGAACCAAAATCCTTTATAATTTCATTATCGATAAATATCCAGGCGCTTTCAATCAGTGGCAAGGTCGCCATTTCTTTTCCGGCAACAAGGGTGCGCTGCTGTGCATCAGTCTGGATAAGCGCCTTGATATTGGTAATAATTATGCTCATGGATTCTTAGCAGGTTATAGGAAAGTAAAGGTGCAATTGTCGTTTCGCCCTGCGGCGGGATAATTACATCAAGGGCAACAAATTACTAATTTTTATTTTTCAAAAAATTAGACAATCTAAAAAAGGAATACATTAAACAGCCATATCTTGGCAAAGGTAGGCAAAATTATGGTGAGGATTTGGAAAGGACAATTCGATAAAAGCGTAACCAGAGCCAGGTTTGGCTCTGGTTACTTAATTCCAAATAAAATCAAACATCTAACGCTTTCGGGCAGGGGGGGTGCGCGGAAGAGTTATTTCACGGGTTTCGCCATTGAAAATAATTGTGGCCAGGTTGTCGCAGGTGCCATTACCATAATCGAGTACCATGGCGTTTTCTCCATGCTGAATTGAGACTGTGCCTTCAACCAGCCAGAGGCAACTCATTTTGTGAATAAGAGGCTTGGTGATTGCCAGTGAGTAGGCTGCGTCCCGCCTGTTGGTACCAGCGGTTGTACCGGTAATGCTGAATTCATCGTCCCAAATAAAATTTGGAGTGCCAATTCCCCCAGCCCAAGTCCACGTTCGGGTTAATTCACGTGTGATGGTGGTGCCATCGGTAAATGTAATTTTTCCGCCAACCAGAGTAATATTGAATGTAAGTCCATTGACATTTGTTATGGTTTTGGTTCCTTGAACAACATTCCCATCAATATTAAAATTTTGACTGGTGATTGTTATGGAAGTTCCATGCAAATGCAGTGGGCCTGTTACAATAATTATTATGGTACCATTGCTAACGGGTCCTTGGCCAACCTGCCAATTCCTGAAATTAATGGTTACCTCTAACGGATAACCCGGGTGAGGCGATTGACCTGTAATCCTCCTAATGGTTACAATGCGCTCACCTGATGTTACAGGTGCGCCGGTTTGTTGAGTAATGGTAGTTTCCGATTCAACATTAACTCCAGGTTCCACTCCTTCTGATGGGATATTTGTTGCCCAGGCATTATTGGCCTCATAAATTACCTGGCTGAAGTAGGCTTCGGCTATGGCTTCGTCTTCTGCCATTTGTGTCTGAATTTCGATCTGATCGGCATCTTTCTCACATGCGAGCAGACCTGACATTACAAGCCCTATCCCCAAAACCTTAATTACGGACAAACTTTTCATAATTTTTGAATTTTAAGTTGTTGTTATAAAAAACATATTCAAATGTGCCACCCAAAAATGAATTATTAATAAAACAATAATAATTTCCTATGAATAAGAACTTAAAATTTCTACAATTATTGCCTTTTTGTAGATGATTTTTTAAAAAACTCCTGATTGAAAAAACCTAAATTTCAATCATTTTAAAACCATGGTTTTACAATTTTGCAGCCATAAGTTTTTCATGGAACCCGACCAGGTAATTTCAGGCCGAAAAAAATAAGGCTTTTAACGAAAAGCAAAAAAATAAAAAAGTGGCGCTTTGGTGCGAAGGGTTTATAACACTTTTCTCCTTAAACTCCGAAGACTCGCGTTGAGGAAATCGAAACGCTGCTATGGTATTTTTTATCGTCTTCTAATTAACAACCAGGCATCCTGGTGCTCCGGATAATTTGTCCTGATGTGATTTACCCTTGTCCGTGCTACCGATTCATCGGTAAAAGAACCGATGCTCACCCGGTGCATTCCGGTTTCAGAAACCAGAATAACAGACTCAAATCCCCTTGCTGAGAGTGTTTCTACAAAAAGGTTGGCGTTTCGCAAGACCTGAAAACTTCCAAGGATTATGAAAAACTGATTGGCTTCGTGGATAACCTGGTCGTCAGGACTAACAAAAGTAAAACGCTCTTCGCGAGTTGGAACTGGTGGAATCTCAGGCTGAACCTCGATAGTGCCCCGCGGGGCCGGTGTTGGGGCTTCTGGAATTACCATTTCCTTGGCCCGGCACCCCGAAACTGCAATAGCAAAAATTAAACTTAACAATAAAATGAATCTTGAATCTGGCATTTATATATAAATAAAGGTTATTCCTTTCATGAACAAAGAATCCACAAACCTTCATATCAAACTGCACTATCGGAAACCTGAAGGCACCAACAGCTAATACCAGATATTAATGGGAGGAAGAAATCAGGTACCAGGCTATTATATAAATGCTCAAAGTTTCAATTTTTTAAAATAAATTGAAAAATGAGCCTTTATAAAAACAAAGATAACTTTTTTTTAAATAAATGGGATTTAGACATGATACAAAATCATTAATCTCAGATATACCCAGAAAAAAGACATACCAAATTTTTGGTTAAGGCAAATTGCAATAATATACCTTGCAATGGTCAATGCAAGAAAGGAGGGAATTTGTCCCTTTAAATTACTGAAAAAATAATGATTAGTTTGTACTGCCAGAAAAACTCTCTAATTCGCTTTCGGCTGGGAGTTCTGCTCCCGGATTTTGGGCAAGTTCACTTTGGAATAGAATTTCCTGAATATTTTCAATAAGGCCGCTTAAATTCATGCTTGTATTTGAAAGGACAATTAATGTTGCGTCACTGTCAATAAATCGCTTGAACGAAGTGCGGAATCCTCCCCATCTGCCTGGATGGTGAACAATGCGCTGCTCAAGGAATGTCTGAAGGCGCCATCCCAGACCGTAGTTAATGGTATTTTCGTTTTTCAGGCGCGTTTTTTCGAAGGCCATCTCCCAAAGGTATGGCGAGAGTAGTTCATTGGCTGCAATTGCCCTATCCCATTTAAACAAGTCTGAGGCACTTGAAAATATCCCTTTATCGCCCATCACACCATCATGACTTACAGGCTGAATAAGAGCATGGCCTCCACGAACCGGCCTGAAACCAAATGCACGACCTTCACGAAGGTTTTCATAATGAATATCATAAACAAATGTATCGTGCATCCCTAGAGGAGAAAAAATGTTTTCGTACATAAAATCGGGGAACCTCTCCCCTGAAACCCTTTGAATGACCATAGCCAATATGGCATAACCGGTATTGGAGTATGAAAAACGGGTTCCAGGCGTAAAATTTAGCGGGCGTCGAAGCCTAATAAACATATTCAGCATGTCCTGGTTGGTCGGCATACGGGGATTTGTCCAATAGCGTTCCATTACATACATGTAATTCTGAATACCCGAAGTGTGATTGAGCAGGTGACGTACAGTAATGTTCTTGTAGGGAAACTCCTTCAGGTAATTTACAACCAGGCTGTCGATATGCAGCTTTTCTTGTTGATGCAAAAGTAAAATTCCCGCTGCCGTGAATGTTTTAGTTATGCTGGCAATCTGAAACGGCGTCTCGTGTGTAATAGGTAATGAATTGCGAAGGTCGGCAAATCCGAATGTGCGGTTATATAGAATATTCCCTTGTTGGGCAACCAGCAAATGACCGTTAAATCCGGTATTTATCAACAGGTTGGTTACTTTTTCATCAAACAACCTGACATATTCCTTCGAGACAATAGGAATTCTTACTTCTGACAAACCCAATACAGTTTCTGCCCTTATTGATTGAAGGTCACAACTATACTTTGAAAGCCAGGAAAGGAAAACTATTAAAACAGCTATAACAAAAACCCGCACCATAACATCAACTTAAAACCCTGCAATTCTTACCCACATCTATTCTGTGCTTTTGACAATAACATAACCACCCGGTAATCTCAAATGAGCCTGCAAAAATAGATAGATTTAATTAAATAACTCTATATCCTGTTTCGGTATTGCGTTGCAGAAAAAACAAAAATTAATTTTTTTCAAAAAGAAAGATTTTTATAATTTTGCAACTCCAAAAGGGCGCCATGCGTTCCATAATTTTCCTCCTTAGCTCAGTCGGTTAGAGCATCTGACTGTTAATCAGAGGGTCCTTGGTTCAAGTCCAAGAGGGGGAGCAAAAACCAAAGCCATGCACCTGTACCTGTGGATGGCTTTTGTTTTTTATACGTAGCATTCCCAAAAAGGTTTGATTTTAAACCACTATAAAGCAGGCTATCTGCCCTTATCTGTGAGTTAATAATTGCTAAAAGAAAATTTGCTTGTAACATTAAGTTTTTCAGCATGCCCAATCTTTTAAGGTGAAGCGGGCTGCTTCACAAAAGAAGCAGCCCGCAATTTTCTTAAAACCAGGAATCCTTAAAACCTGACGCCAACACTGACGTAAGATGTTCTTCCCTGCCCTGGTAGCAAACCCGGACCCGGGTAGCCGCCGGCACGTCTTGTGGTGAAAACCTCGTTGGTCAGGTTGTTTATACCAAACCTAAGGTTAAAATTGTTTCCGAAAAAATAAGTAGCCGACAAGTCAATAATCTGATAACCATCAAGCTGTCCGATTGTACCGGCAGCATTTGGGGTAACCGTATTGGCTGCATCGGTAAACACGTCGCCGATTGTGTTGAATTGTGCAGTAACTGAAAACCGATCGTAGTGGTAAGTTAATCCGAAACGGTGAATGTATTCGGGGGCATTTTCTACCCGGTTGCCAGTAAGGTCGATTGCGGGATTGTTCCATTCGGTGTAGGTGGCATCAACAAAAGCCATTGAAGCAAACATTGCAATATTTCCAATCCGTAACGAGTTGCTCAAAAGCTTTAATGGTTCAAACAAAATGTAACTTTCAATTCCTTTGCTCACCGAGGTGCCTATGTTTGTTCTGAATATAACACCATCCCGGAGGATATTTCCAACTCGGTCGCCATAGTGCAGGTAGAAAACTCCTACGTCGAAACTAAGGGCATCGGTTATGCTTCCACGCCAACCGGCATCCAAGTTAAAACCTTTTTGATCGCGCATATCGGGGTCGATAATGTCGGAGGTGGCCGAAGGTGTCAGTTCTGCAAAAGTTACCGGGCGGAACGACTGAGAAAAATTTGCATAAAAGTTGGTCGTGGCTGTGGTTTTATACTCCAGGCCAATGCCTGCAAGCAAAAGGGTGCGGTTATGTTGCCTGTCTCCAATATCCCCACCTGCGGGATTGATTAATCCGCTGGCCGAATTATTTATTATTTCCAGTCGAAATCCAGGAGTTACAGAAAGCCGGGGAGTAATTCTAAACAGGTTTTGGGCAAAGAAGGCAAAATTGTCGGTTGTAAAGAACAGATCGCGACCAAATTCATTGCCGTTGGGTTGAAGCCGCTCAATATTGAAATCCATTTCTCTTCCTGTGGTTCCAATGCCAAGTTGCAAACGGTCGGTCTGGCCATAATAAGCTCTGAAGCCTGCCGAAATTGCATTATCGGAATTGAACAGGCGGTATTTTTTCAAAATCCTGGTTTCGGCTCCCAAATTAAGGTATAAATCGCGGTCAACCTGACGATTGTTGAAACTCCCGATGTTCACGTTAAAAGTGTCGGGTACATGGATCGGACGCACATAACCTACGCTGTTTCTCTCGGCCAGAACCCCAAAGAGTTTAACATCTATTTTTGCAGTTTCACTTAAATCATAATTAATAATTAAGGCGGCAACATTCCAGGGAGTGCTAAACCAATTGCGGTCTCTGCCTGATTGTCTGGCATCTGAGACAAACTGCAGGTCGGTCAATCCGCCAGGCTGCTGGCTCCTGTAATTCATTCGGGTATATTCAAGCCTTACATTTAGCCTTGGATTAAAAGCATAGTTCATACGAATGAACCCGGTATTTATGGTGTAACGGCTATTTTTTCGCCAACCTTCGGCCGAACGTTGATGGTAATACCCAAAATAAGAAAATCGTCCGAGGGTACCCCCCACAGCATTATATGAATTGAAAAGACCATATGTGCCGAGAGTTTGTTGTGCTTCAAAAGTTACTTCCCGATCTGGGGCAGGGTCTTTAATTACAAAATTCAAAAGACCGCCAAACTGTGGACCGTATTGCAATGATGCGGCACCACGTACAACTTCAATATGGCTTACCGCTTCCATTGGAGGAGTGAAATAAGATTCAGGATATCCAAAAACTTCGCTGCTAATATCATATCCATTTTGCCTAACATTGAATTCCCACGATCGGTTAGGGTTAAGCCCCCTTGTGGCCACACTAAGCTGTATTCCAGTGCCATCGTTTTCCCATATGCTCACACCTGGCACCTTTGCAAACACCTGACGAGGGTTGTTAGTGGAAAGATCTGCATCAAGCGTGCTTAGCCTAATCACCTCGTTTTTTTTACCGGCATATATTCTTGTTCCCTGAATAGCTGGTAGCCGGTCTATTTCATTTCGGGGAGCATCGGCCTTAATAGTAAATTCCGTTAACGGAATAGATGTAGTTATGGTGGTGGTTTCATCTGCCCGCACTGGCAGACCAGAAACGAGAATGGACAAAACCATAATTAATG
Source organism: Bacteroidales bacterium (assembly GCA_035477635.1). Taxonomy (GTDB): domain Bacteria; phylum Bacteroidota; class Bacteroidia; order Bacteroidales; family UBA7960; genus UBA7960. The sequence goes on from DATIKK010000096.1 coordinate 11,245, forward strand.
ATGAGCTGAAATGTTTTTTCATCCGTAAATAATTTTAAGATTAAGGTCGGATGGAACTCGCATGATGAATTTTCATCCGTGTTGGTGTTTTGCGAATCATGCTCGTTTCATTTTGTAAAATCTTATTTGGGGTTAGTAATACGTACAATCCTCAGGAACACCGCAACTCCAGCATTGCAGGTTAGTCTGCAGTACAAGCATTTGTTCCAATAAATGGTTGGTCATTATAATCGGGACGGCATTAAAATTGGGCATAACAAAATCGCTGCAAAGTTCCAGGAAGGAAACACCTTGTACAATCCCCAATTTATGGTATTTTTTGCCAAGACCAGTGCTTTAAATTAGAAATTTGTGGCATACTATGCCGCAGCGATTCCAAAGGCAATTAAAAGTTGTGGGGTTCAGGGTTGAAACTATACCCCTAAAATTGGGGATTCAACATTTTCCCTGAAAATTATCATCTTTGCAGGCGGTGAAGATTGTACGGCCCTTTGTAAAAAGAATTAGGCAAATTGCAGGGTGTGGGTTAAAGAAAAAAGTCAATCATGGTGATATTACATCCTTGAGGTATTCAGGTCTAATTGTTTTAATTAAGCTGATAAAAGGTATGTCGGGCAAGGCAGGAAAGTTAGTCATGAGACCAAAGCGGGTTTGATTGGCGAGCCTGATACGGGTGTAGGATGCAGGTATATATGGGAAGAAACACTGCAGATTATTGACTGACAAAATATAAATTACTCACAAAATGAAAACATTCTTTAAAAAAACGTTGAAAAAAAACTACAGGGCGCTGGCTCTTTGCGTGATCCTTATCCT
>DATIKK010000097.1:0-16287 GCA_035477635.1 Bacteroidales bacterium
AGCATAAACATAAGGACAGGGCAGATGGTGATAAACTTTTCGGATAAAGGCAATTACAAGAGCTTCAAAAAACATTTGAAGAAAATACTGCACACATTCAAAAATGCTCCAAAGATTATTTTGGTGCTTGACAATGTAAGGAATCACCTTGCAAAACTTCTAAAAAAGTTTTTGGAGGACAACAAACGATTGGAAATTCTTTATTTGCCACCATACTCACCAGATTTAAATCCAATTGAAAGGGCTTGGTGGTTCATGAGAAAATCGATAACCCACAATAGGTTTATGGAAACCCTAAGGTTGAGAAAGGCAAAATTCTGGCAGGTGTTTTCTCATTTTCAAATTCCAAACGAAAAATTATTGACAATTTGTGCAATTAAATATTAGACCTTATATAATAAAAACACGCTTACCCAAATTTAAAAAGCAGCATATCTTTTAAATTACGGTACCCTCCTGTTTCGATTATCAGGCAAGTTAAACCGTAAAGGTGAAACTTTCAAGGCTCATGGATTAATCTTAATTGATTAAATCGACTGAATCAACAATCATCAGATTCCCTTAGCCTTTTGCACCCGATAAAACTACGACAGGTTTTTGATTATCAATTTGTTGATGCGCTTAGCTAAAAACGGACCGTAATAAACAAATCCGGTGTAAACCTGTATCAGGCTTGCTCCGGCCTGTATCTTTTCCAGGGCATCCTGAGGCGTTAAAATACCCCCAACACCAATAATTGGAATTTTTCCATCCGATCGGGTATAAATGTACTTTATAACCTCTGTTGACCTGTTGGTTAAAGGCGAACCGCTTAGACCTCCATTACCAACCTTTTCTACTTTTTTGGATGCGGTTTTTAGCCCGATGCGACTGGTGGTAGTATTAGTGGCTATAATTCCGTTAAGGCCGGTCTCGAATACGATCTCAATAATTTCATCGAGTTGTCTTTCATTAAGGTCGGGTGCAATTTTGAGCAAAACGGGCTTTGGAGCAGGTTTACTCTGGTTTAATTTCTGAATGGCACGGAGCAATTCCAGCAATTCGTCTTTGTCCTGGAGTTTGGTTAGGTTGGCAATGTTCGGGCAGCTTACATTCAACACAAAATAGTCAACCAGGTCGAAAAGCGCTTCAAAGGAGTGGCAGTAATCTTCGATGGTCAGGTGGTTGGGGGTTAGGGTGTTTTTGCCGATATTGCCTCCAATGATCAGGTTAGGCTTTTTGCTTCGCAGATTTGCAGCCAGAACTTCTACCCCGTGATTGTTGAATCCCATACGGTTTATCAGTGCACCATCCTTTGGTAGCCTGAACAGGCGGGGTTTGGGATTACCGTATTGGCCCTTTGGGGTTACAGTGCCTACCTCAACATGTGAAAATCCGAAACATGCCAGACCATTGTAGAGAAGACCCTCTTTGTCGAACCCGGCGGCTACTCCAACCGGGTTAGGAAAATTTATTCCAAACAGATTCCTTTCGAGACCGGGGTGCTCTACCGTGAAAAATTTTTTACAAAGGCGGGCAAAAAAAGGAAATCTAACAAGAAGCCTTATCAGCCAACCAACCAGGTGGTGAACCCTTTCGGCATCAAAACAAAACAAAATGGGTCGGATAAATTTTCGGTACATAGTGCGAAGCTAAAAAAAAGCCCGGAATTACCTGGCTTTTTACATCAAAAAACAAATTACCATAAAAAAAATGATTTATTCTTTCTTTTGTTCTTTTGAAGTTATATTCTCTCCATCCGGTATTTTTTCATTTTCTTCACCTTCAGCTTCGTCAGGTACGATCATGTTCTTCTCAAGTAACAGTTGGTACCAGGTGAACAATTTTTTCAAATCTGAAGCAAAGACTCTTTCCTTGTCGTAGTCAGGAAAGATGGATTCGAAATAGGCGTGTAGTTTGCCGGGATCCTCTTTGGGGCTGATGCTTGCTCCGCCATTTTCTTTTTCAAAAATTTTAAAAAGGACTTTTTTCAGTGGAACTTCACCTGTATTTGTAAAAATACTGATATCGGCAAGAGCGCTGCTACGGTCGCTCATAAACACAGGCATTTTTTGTCCGTCGGCAAGGGATTCAACGATCAATCCGTTTTTGGTTTTCGAAGCAACCTTGTATAATCCGCTTTTACCCGTAATAGTTAAAATGTTACTTAAATCCATTGTATAGTTTGTTTTACTACTCATGCTAAATGGTCTGCAAAGATATTTTTTTCCGGTTATTTACCGGAAGGGTCAGCCGAACATTTGGAGGCTGTGAAGTTTGCTGTAAATACCGTTTAGTTGCAACAACTCCTTATGGCTTCCTTTTTCTACGATTTTTCCATCATGCATCACGCAAATCACATCGGCATTAATTACAGTAGAAAGCCTGTGTGCTACGACAATGGACGTCCGGTTTTGCATTACATTGTAGAGGGCTTCCTGGACAAGCTTTTCCGACTCAGTGTCGAGTGCGCTGGTAGCTTCATCAAGGATCAGGATCGGCGGGTTCTTCAGCACCGCTCTGGCAATACTTATCCGCTGGCGTTGCCCCCCCGACAATTTGCTGCCCCGGTCGCCAATGTTTGTTTGGTATCCTTCGGGTGTTCGCTCAATAAATTCGTGGGCATTGGCTATTCTGGCAGCCGTTTCAACTTCGCTTTCGGTTACTTCATTTTCGCCAAAGGCGATGTTATTGAAGAAAGTGTCGTTAAAAAGTATGGGTTCCTGATTAACGTTACCAATCAGTTGACGTAGATCTTTTATTTTAAAATGGTTGATTGGTAACCCATCCATTAGGATTTCGCCTGCATGAACGTCGTAAAACCTGGGAATCAGATCAACCAGGGTTGACTTTCCTGCCCCCGATTGACCCACAATGGCCACTTTCTGACCCTTTCTTATGGTAAGGTTAATCCCTTTTAGAACGTCTTCATTCTCGTATTTAAACCATACGTCCCTGAAGGTTATTTCGCTTTCAAAGGTTGATTTTGGTATAGGGTTTTGAATTTCCAAAATTTTGATTTCGGCATTCAATACATCTTCAATGCGCGAAGCCGAAGCCATTCCCCTTTCAATATTATAATACGCTTGCGAAAAGGATTTGGCAGGGTTAATTATCTGCGAAAAAATAAGCAGGTAACCAATGAATCCGTTTGGCGAAAGCCCTCCATTGCCTCCGAGTACCATAGAACCCCCGTAAAGCATGATCATTACCACCACCAGAATTCCCAAAAATTCGCTTAATGGAGAAGCCAGATATTGACGGCGGTACATTTTGTTCATTACCCTGGTGTAAAATTGGTTTAACCCCCCGAAACGCTCCGTCATAATTTCTTCGGCATTAAAGGCTTTAATCACCCGTAAACCCGAAAGCGTTTCTTCCATGACCGAAAGCAATGAGCCCAGTTCAACCTGGCTTTTCATAGCGGTTGTCCGCAAGGATCGCCCTAAACGCCCGATTATAAGCCCGCTTATAGGCAACAGGATAAAGACAAATAATGTAAGATGGGGGCTTATTAACACCAGGCTCGCCAGATATACTATAATAGTAACAGGTTCGCGGAAGATCATTTCGAGTGAGCTTATAACACTCATTTCGATCTGGGCTACATCATTTGTCATACGCGAAATGATGTCGCCTTTTCGTTCGCGTGTGTAAAAAGACAAAGGAAGGTCAACTGATTTCCGGTAAAGTGCATTTCTCACATCCCTTACTACCCCGTTGCGTATTGGAGTAAGATGATACATGGCAAGGTATTTAAACCCGTTTTTAAACAAACTTGAAATTACAACTACCACTCCGATAAGGCCTAAAGCAAAAAACGGTCCTTGCAAAACAATTATCTGGCTGACAAAGAAGTTAAAATTGTGAGTAATTGAGGAAACTGAAAACGTCAAAGGAATATTTTCTTCTACCAAGGGCTGCATTTCAAACAAAATCCCAAGGAATGGGATTGCCATTGTCAGAGAAAAAAGTGAAAACAGTACCGACATCAGATTAAAAACCACATTTAAGGCCACCCGCCTTTTGTAAGGTATAACGTATCGTACAATCCTGAAAAACTTCAACATAATTGCCAGCCTGAAAAAATTATTGATAATCCGGTTGAATCCCGGTATAGTTATGGGGAGTAATTTGCTTTAATGTTTGCTTTATTTTATCTGAAACATCGAGCGAGTCAATAAAAGAATTGAGGGTTTCGCGGGTAACAGGTTCGTTCGTCCGTGTTAACTCCCTTAGCTTTTCGTATGGGTTGGGATAATTTATTTTTCGCAGAATGGTTTGAATTGCTTCTGCCACCACAACAAAATTTTTGTTAAGGTCGCATTCAATAACTTCCCGGTTTGGTGATACTTTACCTAGGCCTTTTATTGTTTTATGGATGGCAATGAGCATGTGGCTCAGTGGCACCCCAATGTTGCGAAGTACGGTCGAATCAGTAAGGTCGCGTTGAAGTCTCGATACCGGAAGTTTTGCCGAAAAATGTTCGAACATGGAAATGGCCAAACCAGCATTGCCTTCAGAATTTTCAAAATCAATAGGATTCACTTTGTGGGGCATTGCCGAAGAACCAACTTCATTTTTTTCAAGCCTAAGCTTGAAGTAATCCATTGATATGTAACTCCATAAATCACGGTCGAGGTCAATCAGGATGGTACACAGGCGTTTAAGGTTATCAAAAATTGCTGCCAGATTGTCGTAATGCTCAATCTGGGTGGTAGGGCAGGACCTTTTCAGTCCGAAATTTTCTATAAAACTGTCGGCAAAAGAATTCCAATCAACCTCCGGGTACGCCACATGGTGGGCATTGAAGTTTCCCGTTGCGCCTCCGAATTTGGCCGGAACGGGTAATCTTTTTAGCTCCCCATATTGGATTCTCAACCTCTGGTAAAAAACCATTATTTCTTTTCCAAGCGTAGTAGGGGAGGCGGGTTGGCCATGTGTTCTGGCCAGCATAGGAATTTCTTTCCAATCTCTGGCCATATTTTTTAACACCCCAAGCAGCTCATCAATGGCAGGATAAAAAACCTGTTCAAGGCCATGTTTGAGCGAAAGAGGTATGGCAGTGTTGTTAATGTCCTGCGAAGTCAACCCAAAATGAACAAATTCTTTGAAACCGGCAAGCCCCAACCCGTCAAAATGTTCCCTCAAAAAGTACTCCAGGGCTTTAATGTCGTGATTGGTAATGTTTTCGAGGTCCTTTATTTTAATAGCATCCGCATTTGAAAAATTCTCAAAAATGCTTTTCAGTGCGGTCAGGGAATCTTGCGGCACCTTTTTAAGTTCGGGGATACCTGCCTGACAAAGGGCTTCGAAGTAAGCAATTTCGACCAGAAGCCTGTATTTGTTCAAGGCCAGTTCCGAAAAAAATGCTTGCAGGGGTGAAGTAATTGCCTGGTATCTTCCGTCAATAGGCGAAATACTGTAAAGGCAATTCTTATCCATGTTTTTGTTCAAAGGTAATAAAACTATTTTTTTCGTCTTTGTGCCTCCTGCTGCTTTTGAACTTGTTCGAGCCGCTCAACCCACTTCGATTTTTTCAAAGGCTTTTTCTTGTTTTCTTCGATTTGCTTATGGAGTTTATCCTCGTCGATAAAAAACTTGAAAATATAGGTTTGGCCAATGGTGAACACATTAGTAAGGAAATAGTAATAACTCAGGCCTGATGCGAAGTTGTTGAAAACTCCCAGTAGCATAATTGGCATGATATAAAGCATTGCTTTCATTCCTGGCATCTGAGCGCCGGTACTCATCATCTGAGTATTGAAATGGGTGTAAAGGATTGTTGAAGCGGTCATTAACAGGGTAAACAAACTTACATGATCACCGTAAAATGGTATCGTAAAAGGCAGATTTAATATGGAGTCGTATGACGATAAATCGTCGGCCCAGAGAAAACCTTGCTGGCGCAACTCAATCGATGCCGGAAAGAACCTGAACATTGCTAAAAGGATGGGAAGTTGCAGCAACATGGGAATACAGCCCGCCATAGGACTTACCCCGGCTTTTTTATACAAAGCCATTGTGGCCTGCTGCTTTTTCATTGAATCCTCAGGCTTTGGGAATTTTTTACCGATTTCGTCAATTTCTGGTTTCAGCAACTTCATTTTAGCCTGGCTGAAATATGTTTTGAACGAGAAGGGCAAGGTTACAATCTTTATCAAAATGGTAAGAATCAGAATAATGATCCCATAATTGATATTAAACCCATCTAAAAAATTAAAAACCGGAATAATAACAAAACGGTTTATCCCGGCCGTGAGAAAAAAGCCCCACCCGAGGGGTATCTGACGCTCAAGGTACAAATCGTATGCCTTTAGGGTATTGAAGTGGTTGGGTCCCATGTAAAACCTCATGGGGTAATGATTGTCGGCTCTTGAATTGAATGACATATTCAGGGAAACCGCCGAATTTTTGGTGAAATTCTCCTCGGCTTCATCCACGAATGATTTGGAAATATCCCCGCTATCAAAACCGTTTTCAGAAATAAGGGTGGTTGTAAAAAATTGCTGCTTAAAAGCTACCCATCTGAGAGTTGTTGGAAGGCTTTCCTCACCATCACGTGTTTCCCTTAGCCTGGAAACCTCATTATTAACAACAAACTTGTAAAAAATGGTTGTGTTATTTTTCTCGTTCAATAGACTTTTCTCCTGGCGGGGTAATTTGAGACGCCAGTCGAGATTTACCATATTTGCGCCTCCTTCGATTGCCTGAGCAGTGCCAACGAAATTGATATGAAAATCAAACATATAGCCAGTGCCATCCAGGCCATAGAAAAACTCTATGTAGCTGGGGTTTTCGGGTGTATGGGCATTAGTGTGAAGTCTCATTGATAGAGCAGTGGAGTCTTGCCCCTCTATGATAATTTCGGTCTGACCCTCGAATCGCTGATCGACATAAACCGGAGTAAAAAACAGGGAGGAGGTGGAGATTGACCGGGTTCCGGAAAAAAACTGTAAGGCAAACTCATTGTTTTCGCCAGTGAACAGCATCAGTGGTTTATTATCCCAGGTGCGGTAGTTTTTTAGTTCGGCCGAATATATATGGCCACCTTTGGTACTTATTTTTAGCCTTAACTTCTCATTTTCAATGGTAATAAATTCACCGGTACCGAAGGCAGCGGAAGCAAAACCGCCAAGTTGGTCAACAACCCTATTTTTTTGGGTTGAATCCAGTTCAGTTATGTCTGCAGCCTGCAATTCGGGTGCGGCAACTTCGACGGGTTGCTGCTCTGCCTGAAGTAGCCGGGCGGCTTCTTCCTGTTGAAGTTGCTGTTGCCTTGCAACATTGATGCTGTCCTGTATGCGCCTGGCCTCCATGCGTTCCTGTTCTGTAGGCGCCATCAGGAGGCTATAACCAATCATAATTGCTGCAATTATTACCAGGCCGATAATGTTTTCTCTATTCATTGATTATTAAGGTAAAAACGGTAATTACAGTCTGCAAAGATAACCGAAAAGGTATTGCCAGAATTGAAACCCTAATTAAAAAAACTGCCAAGGTGAAAAAGGATAGATAGCGATGTTGCTAACGGTTATTATATCCTATGGCCGCGTCAACAAACTTAACGAAAAGAGGATGTGGAGAATCAACCGTGCTTTTATATTCAGGATGAAACTGTACTCCTACAAAAAAAGAGTGACTATTAAGTTCCATTATTTCTACAAGGCCGGTTTGAATATTTATCCCACTTGCAATCATTCCGGCATTCTCAAATTCCTGAAGATACCTATTGTTGAATTCATACCGGTGACGATGCCTTTCGTGGATTCTGTCAGTTCCGTATATCCCTCTGGCGAGGGTTCCTGGTTTTAAATCGCACGAAAAAGCCCCAAGACGCATGGTACCACCTTTTGTGGTTACTTTCTTTTGCTCCTGCATCATGTCAATGACCGGGAAAGGCGTATTGGGATTCATTTCTGTGGAATGGGCATTATTCAAATGTAGCACATTGCGGGCAAATTCCACAACGGCACATTGCATGCCGAGGCAGATGCCAAAAAATGGAACATGATTTTTCCGTGCAAAAGTAATGGCTGCAATTTTACCTTCCACACCCCTGTCGCCAAAACCCGGAGCCACTAAAATGGCTGACAAGCCACCGAGTTTCTCATTAACATTGTTATTATCAATTTGCTCGGAATGAATCAGTTTAAGGTTAACCTTGCAGTTGTTTTCTGCTCCGGCCTGAATTAACGACTCAATGATCGACTTGTAAGAATCGACCAGTTCAATGTACTTACCAACCAGGCCAACATCTACGCTTTTTGAAGGATTTTCAAGTCGAGAAACAAACCTTTCCCAGTTTTCAATATTTGGTTCGGAAGTGGCTTTCATGCCGGTCTTTCTCAGCACCACCTCGTCGAGCTTTTCTTCCCGCATTAAAATAGGTACCTTGTAAATCGAGTTGGTATCAATTGACTCAATAACCGAGGAAGCCTTTACATTGCAAAAAAGAGCAATTTTATTCCTGATAACCTCATTTAAGGGTTTTTCGGTGCGGCAAACAAGTACGTCGGGTTGAACTCCGTATTCGAGCATTGTTTTAACCGAATGCTGCGTTGGCTTTGTTTTCAGCTCTTTAGCCGCCGATAAATACGGAATCAAAGTAAGGTGTATTACAATTGCCCTGGAGCCCATTTCCCATTTTAATTGCCTAATAGCTTCTACGTAAGGCAATGATTCAATATCGCCAACCGTTCCGCCTATTTCGGTAATAACAAAATCGAATCGTCCACTTTCGCCGAGCAATTTAATGCAATGCTTTATTTCGTCGGTAATATGGGGAATAACCTGAACAGTTTCGCCCAAATAATCGCCCCGCCTTTCCTTTTCAATTACGCTTTGATATATGCGTCCTGTTGTTACATTATTCGCCTTTGAAGTGTGAACATTTAGAAACCTTTCATAATGGCCAAGGTCAAGATCAGTTTCAGCCCCATCCTCTGTAACAAAACATTCGCCGTGCTCGTATGGATTTAGCGTTCCCGGATCAATGTTAATGTATGGATCCAACTTCTGGATGGTTACAGAAAAATTCCTTGCCTGAAGCAATTTAGCAAGGGAAGCAGAAATAATTCCTTTGCCCAGCGATGATGTAACCCCGCCAGTAACAAAAACATACTTGGTTTGATCTTTTCGGCTTGGCATTTTAAAGTTCCTTATCCTCGATTTTTTATTTAGCCCGAAATTTTTAAAGGTGCGAAAATAACAAAATAAAAAATGCGACCAATTTTATGTTTTTTAAATGAATCGAAACCTTCCAGAAAACAATTTTTTGTCTCAAAGATCATTCATTGTACTGTTCTGCTTCATTTTCTTAATAAAAAGAGCAGGATCATGGGCTTTAAATACCGCACTCCCGGCAACAAGTATATTGGCGCCTGCCTCAACCAGCTTTGATGAATTTTCAAGATTTACGCCCCCATCAACTTCAATCAGCAATCGGTTGTTGACCTCATCTTTCAATGTTCTGAGTTCATTAAGGCGTTGGTAGGTGTTTGCAATAAAATTTTGGCCTCCAAAGCCAGGATTTACCGACATTACAAGGACAAAATCAGAAAATGGTAATATATCCCTTAGAAGGCTAACAGGAGTATGAGGGTTTATAACCACACCGGCAACAAGGTCGAGATTTTTAATACTTTCAATTGTGTTGTGCAGATGTGGACAGGTTTCAAAGTGAACACTCAGCCAGTCGGCTCCAGCATCCTTAAAGGCCTTAATATGCCTTTCAGGATTGTTTATCATGAGGTGTACATCGAGGGGTTTTTTTGCAATAGATTTAATTTGTTCGATTATTAAAAATCCAAAAGTAAGGTTTGGAACAAAATGCCCGTCCATAACATCTATATGGATGAGATCTGCCTGACTTTCATTTATCATTTCAATATCTTTTGCCAGGTTAAGAAAATTGGCCGAAAGTATTGAAGGAGCAATCAGAACTGCCATAAATTTTTATTGAATTATTAATAAAACATCAATTTTCACCCAAGGTAGGATATCAGGTTTTTACATCTCGAATGATGTTTAAGTCTCCTGAGAGCTTTCTCTTTGATTTGCCTTGTACGCTCTCGTGTCAGGTTAAGCTTTTCGCCTATTTCTTCGAGAGTATGCGGTTGTATATTTCCAAGGCCAAAATAATATCTTAATACCTCACCTTCACGAAGTGAGAGGGTTGAAATGGTACGCTCAATTTCTCTTTTTAACGAATCCTCCAGAAGTTTTCTTTCTGGCATATCGGCCTCCTCGTTCGATAATACCTGATACATATCTGTATCCTCGCCCTGAACCAGTGGTGCATCCATGCTTACGTGCCTGCCCGAATGAATGAAAGAGTCCTTAACCTCCGACTCCGTAAGGTTTAACAACTCAGCTATTTCATGGGGGAAGGGCTCCCTTTCCAGCTTTTGCTCCAACATGGAGTAGGCCCTGTTAATTTTGTTTATGGTACCAATCTTATTAAGCGGAAGCCTTACTATACGTGCTTGTTCTGCCAAAGCCTGCAAAATAGCTTGCCTAATCCACCAAACAGCATATGATATGAATTTGAATCCCCGTGTTTCGTCAAATCTCTTGGCAGCCTTTATAAGCCCGAGATTTCCCTCATTTATCAGGTCCTGCAGGCTAAGACCCTGATTCTGATACTGTTTCGAAACCGAAATAACAAAACGAAGATTGGCCTTGGTTAGTTTTTCCAAAGCCAGCCTGTCGCCTTGTTTTATACGCTGAGCTAACTGAACTTCTTCTTCGGCCGTTATCAATCCTACTTTGGCAATTTCCTGTAAATACTTATCAAGCGAAGCAGTATCCCTGTTCGTGATCTGTTTTACAATCTTTAATTGCCTCATCTGACGGACTTGTAATTAATTGATACCCAAATGCTATCATAAGAATTTAAACGGCGCGTAAAGTGATATTGTATTATTTCGTTCCCTGAGCCTCTCTGGGAATTAGAACTTTACGTGAAAGTTTGAGTTTGCCGGTCTTTTTGTCTAGGTCCATAAGTTTTACCTGGATTTTCTCCCCAACTTTTAAACCGCAATCTTCAATCTTTTCGAGTCTCTTCCATTCTATTTCACTAATATGCAAAAGGCCTTCCTTGCCTGGTAAAATTTCCACAAAAAGTCCAAACGGCATACAACTCTTGATTGTGCCCATGTATATCTCTCCAATTTCTGGAACGGAAGTAATTCCTTTTATCCGGTTTATCACGGCATCAATTGCTTCTTTACTTTCGGAGAAAATATCAATTACTCCATAATCGCCAACCTCTTCTATTACAATTGTAGAACCTGTTTCGCGCTGCATCTCCTGAATAACTTTTCCGCCCGGGCCAATAACAGCGCCGATAAATTCTTTTGGAATTGTCATTTTGACGATTCGCGGTACGTGTGGCTTGTAGTCAGCTCTTGGTTCTGAAATGGTTTTGGCCATTTCGTCGAGAATATGTAAGCGGCCTTTTTTTGCCTGTTCAAGGGCCTCTTCGAGCAACTCATAGCTTAGACCCTCGATTTTTACATCCATCTGGCAGGCGGTAATCCCATGCTTTGTACCGGTTACCTTAAAGTCCATATCACCCAAATGATCCTCATCGCCAAGTATATCAGATAGCACCGTGTAGCGTTTGGTTTCAGGGTCGGCAATCAGCCCCATGGCAATCCCCGAGACAGGGCTGGTCATTTTCACACCCGCATCAAGCAGGGCAAGGGTTCCGGCGCAAACCGTAGCCATTGAAGATGAACCATTAGATTCCAGAATATCAGAAACCACGCGAATGGTATATGGATTCTCGTTACCATCTGGAATAACCGGCTTTAAAGCACGCATTGCCAGGTTGCCGTGTCCTACCTCCCTACGGCTGGTACCCCTGAGCATTTTTACTTCCCCTGTGCTAAATGGAGGAAAGTTGTAATGCAAAAGAAATTTGTTTTTTCCTTCGAATACAGCTCCGTCGATAGTTTGCTCGTCGAGCTTGGTTCCAAGCGTAACCGTGGTAAGCGACTGGGTTTCGCCTCTGGTAAAAATTGAAGATCCATGAGCCGATGGTAAATAATCTACTTCCGACCATATAGCCCGTATCTCATCGGGTTTACGGCCATCGAGTCTTACTTTCTCATCAAGCACAAGGTTTCTGACAGCTTCTTTATGTATTTTCCCAAAATACTTGTTTATAAATTCGCCTTTGGCTGAAAGTTCTTCTTCCGAAAATTTTGCCAGGTATTCACTTTTTAGAGTCTCCAGGGCAGCTTTTCGGTCTGATTTACCTTCAGGATTTTTTGACTGTTGGTAAATTTTCGGATACAATTCATCCTTCATTTTTTTGTATAAGGCCATATCTTCGGTCTCGGCCGGGTATTCACGTTTTACCTTAGCTTTCTCTACTAATCCGGCAAGCTCCATTTGAGCCTTGCATTGGATCCTGATGGCCTGGTGCGCAATTTTAATAGCCTCAACCATTTCCTTTTCAGATACCTCTTTCATTTCGCCTTCAACCATAACAATATTTTCCATACTGCCGGCGACAATTATTTCAATATCAGCATTGGCAATCTGCGATATAGTGGGGTTTACAATATACTTTCCTCCAATCCTGACCACCCTGACTTCCGATATTGGTCCGTTGAAAGGAATATCTGAAACAGAGAGGGCAGCGGAAGCTGCCAGACCTGCCAAGGCATCGGGGGCATTATTTTTTTCGGCCGATATTAGCGATATCAGAACCTGCGTATCTGCAGAGTACCCATCAGGAAACATCGGGCGTAAAGCCCTGTCAACTAATCGTGCTACTAAAATTTCATATTCAGAAGGGCGTGCCTCCCGTTTAAAAAAACCGCCCGGAAACCGTCCTGCGGCTGCATACTTCTCCTGATATTCGACAGTTAATGGCAAAAAATCCTGTCCTTCGACCAGTTCTTTTTTTGCTACTACCGTAGCCAAAATCATGGTGTCGCCCATCTTTACCACTACGGCTCCATCAGCCTGTTTGGCCAACTTTCCTGTTTCAATGGAAATGACCCTGCCATCCCCCAAATCAAACTCTTTTCTGATTCCAATTTTTTTTTCCAACATGTTAACAATTTTCTTAGTTTTCGTTTTTTCTTCTTCCTTTTATTTTTTGCATCCTTTTTTTCAAAAGGGTTAAAATTAATATAATAACCCGGCAAAATCAAAAATATATTTCACCCATCCCGGCCAACCATAAACTCGTAAATATTGATTTTAAAAAAAACAGGCAATTAATAAAATTAATTGCCTGTTTTTCAGCATTCAGAGTTTTGTTATTTACGCAGATTGAGGCTTTTGATAAGCTCTCTGTAACGTTCAATTTCGTTCCTTTTTAAATAATCGAGCAGTTTTCGCCTTTTTCCAACCATAAGGATCAGCGAACGTTGAGTTCCTTTGTCCTTTTTGTTTCCTTTAAGATGTTCAGTGAGATAATTGATCCGGTGCGTAAAAAGGGCAACCTGGCTTTCTACTGAACCTGTATTGGATTCGGAGCCTCCAAACCGCTTGAATATGTCTTTTTTAATTTCTGTGGTTAAATACATGATCCTACAAATGTTTTCCTGGTTTTTAAATTTTTCTTCATTTTTCAGGCCTGCAAAGTTAATATTTTTTTAGCCTGACAAAACTTTTTTCGGTGTTTTTTAACTTAATGATGAGGTGGAACTTATGAGATTCCTTTCAACTCAGTGTGATAATTTTTAAAAAATTGATAGATCTCTGCTAATTTTGGCCAAAATTCTTTCAGTAATGCCGAAGCTTCTTCCATTCCCTGTTCTTTTTCAAGACTCGCAATTAGCTGAACAAAGCCTTTAAATGTTTGAAACAACATCAGTTCGATCGTTCGAAGTGTTTCGGTTACCTGAAATGTAAATTGTTCATCAATTCCCGTTTCGTTTTCCGCCTTTTTGAGCCTGTTTTCCAAATCAATCAATTCGTACTTTATATTTGACGCTGTAAGAATCAAGCTTCTGCTGAGGCCTTTGAGATTCCCATCAAACCCTGCTTTAAAATTACTCCTTACTATTCTTTCATCGAACTGAGCGCCAACCATTGTTAGCTCCCATTGATAATCATAGAGTTTTTTTATTTCAGCATTCATAATGCTTTATCGGTATGTAATTTCACAGATTTAAAACAGTCAAAAAGCAGACCTTGTTTAAATAAACAACCTGAACTAAAGAAATTTGTTATAAACAGTCAAGTTCAACGTGTTAGCCATGAGTAATTTTTACACAAGCGGCAAAATTATAAATTACTTTTGAATATATTAACAATGCATTAAATTATTTTTCATGCATTTTTTGGTGTCATTACGCTTGTCCTGTTTGTACCTGGTAATAAAGTTTCATCGTATTTTTTCAAATACCCTAACCCCCCCAATATAGGTGAATAAAACTGGCAAGGTTAGAATTTCTTCGGCTGGCATACTCATCAAATCTTTTTCAACAACAATAAAATCGGCAAACTTTCCGGGTTCAAGGCTTCCTTTTTCATTCTCTTCGAATTGAGCTTTGGCTGCCCAGATAGTCATTCCTTTAAGCGCTTGCTTCCTGGTTAGGGCATTTTCCATTTGAAATCCTCCGGGGGGCAATCCCTGATGATTTTTTCGTTCAAAGGCAGCATAAAAGCCGTAAAGTGGGTTGATGTGCTCAACCGGAAAGTCGCTTCCGTTGGGAAGCCAACCGTTTTGCTGAAGAAGTTGTTTATATGCATAGGCTGTTTTTAACCTTTCGGGGCCGAGCCGGTCGATAGCCCATAACATATCGGAAGTGGCATGGGATGTTTGTATTGAAGGAATAATGCTGTAACTGCCAAAAAGGTCGAAATCGTCGGGATGCACTACCTGAGCATGTTCAATACGCCACCTCAGGTCATTCTTCCCTCCAAGTATATCAGCATAAATGTTGAGCATTAGCCTTACAGCCGAATCGCCGATAGAGTGGGTGTTTACCTGAAACCCGGCATGGTAAGCCGCACGTGCTGTTTCGGTAAGAAACTCGGGAGTGTTGAGCAGCAGCCCGCTATTGCCTGGATCGTCGGTATAAGGTTCAATCAGCTTTGCTCCACGCGAGCCTAAAGCGCCATCTGTAAAAAGCTTAACCGAACGAACATTTAGGTGTTCGGTCTTATACGGCCCTTCGGCAAGGTAGGTATCAAAATTATCGTCGTTTGGATTCAGCATTGCATATAACCTGATTTGCATCTTTCCTGCCTGCTGTAATGAATCTATAAGGCGTATGTATTTTTTATCAATTCCAGCCTCGCTCACGCTTGTTAGTCCGACAGCGAAAGCACTTTGCTGGGCAAGCAAAAGGGCGTTTACGTCGTCAGCCACCGTGCGGAGAGGAATAATGTCGCGAACAAGGTCAATGGCCTTGTCAATCAGCATACCGGTTGGTTCTCCGTCTTTCAGTAAAATCTTACCCCCTGGGGTTCTTGTATGCTTTGTAATTCCTGCTAACTGCAAGGCAGTGGTATTGGCTATAGCGGCATGACCGTCGATCCTTATTAGCAATACTGGGGTATCCGGGAAAAAAACATCCAACTGTTTGCGGTGCGGAAATTCCTGTACCTGCCAGAGGTTCTGGTCCCAGCCCCGCCCTATAAGCCATTCCTTTGGAAATTCCTGATAATGCTCCTTCAACCTTTCAATAATTATTTCAAACGAAGTGCTCCCAACCAGGTTGGCAACTTCCAGAAATCGTCCGTATCCCAAAAAATGACTGTGCGGGTCGACTAAACCCGGAAATACAAAAGCCCCATGCAAATCTTTTCGTTGGTCAGACCTGAATCTCTTTCCTATTTCATCATCCGTGCCAACTGCAAGAATTCTTCCGTCACCGATAGCCATGCTTTGCGCTAAAGAAAAATTCTCATCAACTGTATATATTGTGGCATTGTATATTATAAGGTCGGCCCTTTTTACCTGACTGCACGACAATAAAAGAATTGGCAAAATTCCCAGTAGAACTACATTTTTTAATCTCATATAACAGTTTTTTTTGATACAAATTAACCCAAGCTGCATAAACATATAATGTCTGCAACTTTCAAAATACAAAAATCAATAATTTTTCTTCAGATTCTAATATTCTGATTAATAATTCCAGCCAAGCAGGTTCCAGAAATGGAACTGAAAAATAACCAGAACAAAAACCAAAGTTGATATCCAGTAAAATAATCTGCTCCGTAACCGGGTTTTTCTTTCGTCGATCAGCAGAATACTTCTCCAGATCATGGCAATCGTGAACGGGACGGCCAGGATCGGGAAAAGCAGGGCTATTTCGACCCCGCCAGGCA
>DATIKK010000098.1:0-4810 GCA_035477635.1 Bacteroidales bacterium
TCTAAAAAACATGTCAAAAATTTTTGGCAGATGGTCATCAGGTATTCCCCTGCCGTTATCCTCTACGCTGATAAGCGCGAATTCCCCATCTACTTCAACTAAAACCTCTACAAATGGCTTCTCAGCATTGGTATTAAAAAACTTAATTCCATTACATGCAAGATTGTTAATGATAATCTCAATCCGCCGGATGTCCGACCGAAAGGGAAATTGCTGGTTAACCTTGAAACGTAGCTCAACCTTATTTTGGTCGGCCATGAAACCTATTTTGTTTATGATTTTCCCAAGCACATGATTAAAATCAACAGGAATTATATCTAACCCGGAGCGTGCGTTTCGGGCATAATCCACAATATCATGAATAATATTGTCCAGCTTTTTAATGCTTTCTTTCATCATTGCTGTGTAAATGCCCCTTTCTGCCTGGTTGGCTTCCGTTTCGAACAAATTTATAAGGCCAAGAACTGACATCAGTGGAGCACGCAATTCGTGCGAAGTACTGTAAACAAAGCTGTCAAGCTCGGAATTCGTTTTTTGCAGCTCTATATTTTTCAGGGTCAGTATCCTTTCGGCATTTTTTGAATAAGTAATATCTGAAAAACTCATAAAAAGCAAGAAACGGTTTCGAATTGCGACCTTGGTAATAAATACAGCAAAATCAAGACTTCCCGAACCCCGGATTTGAAGGGTGCAGGTGAAATTACTTTCACCAAAGCGGCCTGATTCTATTAATTTTTGCCTAATTAAATTGCAATTCTCAGGAAGTAAAACTTCAAAGGACTGTCCTTCCAGTTCATGTTCACGGGATCTTCCAAAAAGCTGGGCGGCTGCGCGGTTTGCTTCAACAATTATAAAACTTAACGGATCCACCAGAAACTGCACAACCGGCGCCTTATTGTAAAGAAGTTTATAGTAATTTTTTTCTTCTATAGAAATGACATTTTCCCTGTTTTTTAGCAAGGCTGCAACTATTGACTTTAACTGTATAAAATCAACCGGCAAATAAACAGGTAAGTATTTAACACCATACTTTCCTGCGAAAAGTGCATTGCCATTGGAACTATCTGATAACACTAAAAAAATCGGGAAATGCAGAGAGGCCTTGGGCTTAATTTCCTTGATTATTTTTTGAGTGAAGAATTCGAAACCGGAAATAACCAGATCAACATTATGAATTTCAGCACGACTTTTTAGCCTTCTAAGCAGGCGTCCGTCTTCATCATAACTTATACGGTATTCTTCTTTCAGATTGCAAAATTGGTCTATCAGATCAGTATCCCCAGAAATGAGGTATATGTGTGGTTTAATTTTTGAATCCAAAACGGTTATCGAATTAAAAAATCAATATTAAAATCCTTATGCATTAAAATTGACCGGGATGCTTTTCCGGTCAAAATTTTATCCATTTCTGCCGTGAAGGCCGCACTCTTTGGTATCAGGGTTTTCCCACCACCAGCGGCCGGCCCTAATGCTTTCGCCAGGCAAAACTGCCCTGGTACATGGCTGGCACCCTATACTTGGGAAACCTTTTTCGTGCAAAGTATTAAATGGGACATTATGTTCACGTATGAAATTCCAGACCTGTTCCTCAGTCCAGTTGAGCAATGGGTTTACCTTAATTATTTGGAATTCGGGATCCCACTCGGCAAAATTCAGGTTGGAGCGGGTTGGCGATTGTTCACGCCTTAAACCTGTGATCCAGACCTTTTTGCCCTTAAGGGCACGCTTTAGTGGGAAAATCTTGCGAATCTCGCAGCATAATTTGCGGTTTTCGACGCTATGGAAAAACAGGTTTATCCCTCTTGATTTTACCATTTCCTCGACAGCTTCCTTGTCGGGGAAACACACATCTATTCGGATGCCATATCTGGCCTCAGTCCGCTCTATCAGGTCATAACTCTCCTGAAACAATCTTCCTGTATCAAGTGTAAAAATCTTGCATTTGTTGTAAAATTGCACAAGCATATGCGTAATCACCTGATCCTCGGCTCCAAGACTTGATGAAAACGCTGCCTTTGAACCGTGCCTATGCAATAAGTATTGCAAAATTTCATTGGGAGGTAAACCGGCAAAAATTTCATTATACTCTTTTACTTTTGACTCCATAGGCTTTTATGAATAATTTTTATAATTATTATATACTTAAAAAAACGATAAATAGTTACAAATCAGAAAGCGGAAAAACATCTTTTATCTGAATGCCTTTCCCGGTTCTTATAAGAGTGCAACATTCATTTAAGTGGTCGTGCTGAAAAAACAAAACAAAATCATTGTGTACAGCCCGCTCAAGAAATTCAGCCTTTTCCCTCATCGACACGATTGGCTCAATATCAAATGCGGGCACATAAGGCAGGGGTAGATGGTAAACCATAGAAATGAAATCAGAGGTAAACACAAGCTTCCTGCCTTTGTAGTCGAATATTGGAATTATCAGGCCACGGGTATGGCCGTTTTTTATTTCCAATGTAACCCCTTCGCAAAATTCGCCTTCTTCGTAAATAAATTCAAGACGGCCGCCCTCGTATAGAGGCAGGTAATTTTCGGGTAGAAATGAAGCCTTTTCCCTTGGATTTGGGCTCATTGCCCAATCCCACTGCTCTTTGCTGACATAGTAAGTAGCATTAGGGAAAACCGGAAAATAATTATCTTGCCTTTCACCGTTGCGTAAAGCACCTCCTACATGATCGAAATGAAGGTGGGTAAGAATAACATCTGTAACCTGCCCGAATGTGTAGCCCGCCTGTGCAAATGAACTTTCGAGGTTTTCTGGGCCAAACTTGTAAAAATAACTGAAAAATTTTTCGCTTTGTTTGTTTCCCATGCCTGTATCTACAAGTATTAGCCGCTTTCCGGTGTCTGCAAGCAGGCACCTTGAAGCTAAATTTACCAGGTTGAATTCATCGGCAGGAAGTTGTTTTTGCCAGATAGTTTTTGGAACTACTCCAAAAACAGCTCCTCCATCCATTTTAAAACGTTCTGCAATAATTGGGTATATTGTCATTAAAAGCAAATCCTCTTTAAAATTAACCTTCACAAAAAAAAACCGCATACAGTACAAAGAAACGACACAAATTTAAAAATTCATATACGATGAAAATTTTTTAATAAAAACAGCTAACCGACCAAAATTGGAAATACAAAAAAGGCTAATTTTAAAAAATTTGCTGTTAAAGGTCAAATGATGTCTGAAAATTCAGTAAACCCGGTTCTTGATGAAAGTTGGAAAAAATTGCTGAAAGAGGAATTTGCCAACCCTTACTTTCAACAATTAAAATCTTTTCTTTTAGAGGAAAAAAGAAAATACACAATATATCCTCCGGGAAAATATATTTTTGCGGCTTTCAATTACACACCTGTTGACAAGGTAAGAGTGGTCATTATCGGCCAAGATCCCTATCATGGACCCGGGCAGGCTCACGGTCTTTGTTTTTCTGTTCCAAAGGGGGTTGCCATTCCCCCGTCGCTAATAAACATATACAAAGAACTGGAAAATGATCTTGGCATACCCATACCCAGTCACGGTAACCTTGAAAAATGGGCGTCACAGGGGGTGCTTTTGCTCAATGCGACCCTAACAGTTCGTGCCAACCTGGCTGCTTCACACCAGAATAAAGGCTGGGAGCGTTTTACTGATGCTGCTATAAGCGGTCTGTCAAATTTAAAGTCGGGGCTGGTATTTCTTCTATGGGGGAATTATGCTATTGGCAAACAACCGCTCATCGACACAACCCGGAATTACGTACTCAAGGCGCCTCACCCCTCTCCCCTTTCGGCATCAAGGGGCTTTTTCGGTTGCGGGCACTTTTCCAAAACAAATAAAATATTGCGGGAACGAGGCCTTGAACCAATAAATTGGAGCATTGAAAATTAAACAGCATGAGGCTACTGACCTCAATCATTTTTCTTTTTATAGCAACCTGGAGCTCAGGCCAGGGAATGGTTACGCTTTCAGTTGACTTTTCAGATGAACCTGAACAACCCCCGGAGAGTTTTGCAGCAGTACGGTCTTACCCCGACAGCCTCATAATGGCACGAGGCATCGATTCCTTGCTTACGGCCCTTTTCAATTATGGGTATATTGATGTTGAGAAAAAAGCCGTCCACCGAAAAAATGGCGCGTTTACGGTTTTTATTAGTCAGGGGGTTTTGTACCAATGGAAGCTACGAAATGCCAACATTAACGAGAAAGTTTTGAGTGCAAACAGACTTAATGATTACTTTGAAGGAACTCCCCTGCCCTTTTCTCGTTTTAACCAGATTAGAATCACAATTTTAAATTGGTACGAAAACAATGGATTTCCATTTGCAAGAATATTTACAGACAGCATTCAACAAAATAATAACCTTTTAAATGCTACTTTAAGGATAGATCCTTCGCTGCCAATTGTTTTCGAAAATGTTAATCTAAAGGGAAATGTCAGCTTAGCAAGGGGTTTCACTGCCAACCAAACCGGAATAAGTGCTGGGGCTCCTTTTAGCGAGGAAAAAGCACGAATGGCTGCAACATTGCTAAGCGACCTTCCATTTATCCGTATCGTAGGTGAACCAACCATTGAATTTACACCTGGCACAGCGGTTATTACTGTACCGGTTGCACGAAGGCCTGCCAACCGTTTTGAGGGACTTGCCGGCGTTACAAATGATCCCCTTCAGGGAAATCGTCTTCAATTAACCGGGTACATCAACCTTTCTCTTTTAAACCTTTTTGAGCGGGGCGAAAGGCTTACTATGAACTGGGAGGGGCTTACCCACGGAACGCAACGGTTATTGTTGCAGGTCAATTATCCTTTCTTGTTATCTACCCCTGTAA
>DATIKK010000099.1:0-12274 GCA_035477635.1 Bacteroidales bacterium
TATGGAACTACCATTGGTTCGAAAGTCAACCCGCATCAAAATCATGGCCGACGAAAGCTGCTTCGACCAGCACGATGCCGAACGCCTGGCCAAATTAAAGGCTGTGGATTATTTCAACATAAAACTCGGAAAGAGCGGAGGACTCTTCAATGCCATGCAGATGCTCAAAATTGCCGAAGACCACCAAATCCATCTGCAGGTGGGTTGTTTCCTTGAAAGCCGCCTGGCAATTACAACCCTGGTTCACTTTTCGTATTGCCACGATTTGATAGTGCACTACGACCTCGATGCTCCCCTTTTCCTGAAAGAAGATCCGGTTGAGGGAGGGATGTTGTTTAAGGAAAATGGCGTGGTGGAGATTGATGAAAGTTACGGACTGGGAGCAAAATTAAAACCGGAGTATATCAAAAAGGCCGAAAAATGGCAGATTTGGGAATAGTATTAAGCGCTGACCATAAAAGGGAAATAAAAAATATTTTACATGACTGTGTGATATGGCGCTGAAAAAATTTTCAGAATTCGCTTCTGCTTTACTTCCATTCGAAACCGAATATCTGTTGGGGATTCATCAGTTTCAGGATTCTGAAAACATTCATATTTTAACCATTGCAGCCTACAACTCAAGGAATGCTGGCAAAACCAAGCCATTTTCGAATAAAATTGACAAAAGAAAATACTCATATTTGAAAAAATGGATTACCGGGAAACTCGAAGCCATCAATGTGGATGTTTATTTGGAGTGGCTTACGGAAATGGACCGGAAAATAATGACTGATGCACTGGAGCCGGAAGATGAAAAAAAGCTGATAAACCAAATAAGGCAACACCATAAACCGGGTTATTATTTTATTCGTTTTTATGAGCTTGTGCAGAATTACCAGAATTTCCTGTTGATTCGAATGCGGCAAAGCAACTATGAGGTTGCCGGTAGTTTTCTTGAGAAATTCAGGGAGGTTTATCAACATTCGCGCAATATTCACCAACGGTTACACCTGGCTACCCGCGATATTGTAAGGCAATATTCACAATACGACACCGATGCAGCAAAATGGGAGAAATGGCTGCTCAATGTGTTTTACGATGAAAACCTTGACGGGCTGAATCGTTACCTCGCAGTGGTGAGGCTGGTATTTTTGTATTACAACTACAAGGATTACCACCGGCTGATCGGCATTTTTGAGTACCTCGAAGAAATGTTTAAGAATGGAAAACTTTACTCTCCCAGGATTCTGGCTAATTATTATGCCAACCGGTTGTTGGTACATTCTCGCAACAACGAACCCGATCTGGCCGAAAGTTATGGATATTTGTCAATCAGGTACAGAAGCAACGATTACCTTTACTACCTTACCAACCTCTGCGCCATCTTATTAAGGAAAAATAAAAACCGGGAGGCCCTTCAACTTCTCATCCGGTCATTTCCCGAGCTAAAAAAAACCAGCAGTCCACATACCCGTATTGGTTTTGTATCTTATTACATCCAGGCACTTTGCCGCAGCGGCAGATCGGCTGAAGCTGCAAGTTACGCCCACGACGCTCTGCAAAACAATCGTAAAGAGATATTACAGCATCGCTGGCATTTATTTTTCACCTCGTACATGCTTGCCTTGCTCAACAACGAAAAGTATAGCGAGATACTTACTTTGTCGCGGCGCTATAAACTTTTGGAAAAGGACAAAAAAGCACAGCAAAGAGCAGGTTACACACCTATACTGTACTGGTTTCACCAGCTTGCATCTTACAAAAATATTGCTCTGACTAAGGAACAGTTATTTAGTTCATTATGCAATTCTGCCCTTCCATGTGTTACTGATTCGCACAAGTTTTACAGGCTTAAGGAACTCTGTAACGACTTCAGGGCACACGACGCTGAAGTGTTCGACCGCCTAAACCAGGAACTATTCAAAACTCTTCCTGAGAGAATCGCACCCTGATTTTTTTATTAAAGGTTGTTGTTTTTCAAGGCTTTATTGTGATTTTTTATTTGCAAAGATAAAAGGTCGCATAGCGATATTTTTTATTTTTACTTTCATTGGTACCCCCTAAACCCTTATTTTGTATGTGGATTCAAAAAAATCTGCAACACCATTATATATGCAAGAAATTGTAATTATTTCGGCTGCCCGCACCCCAATTGGAAACTTTGGAGGTCTGCTATCGGGCTTTACTGCAGTGGATTTGGGCGTTATAGCAGCAAAGGCCGCCTTGGAACGGGCTGCTGTTGACCCGGCCATCATAGGAGAAACCATTGTGGGCAATATCCTTTCAGCAGGTCTGGGTCAAAATCTTGCCCGTCAGATTGCAATCCGGACGGGGGTTCCGGAGCAAAGTCCGGCCATGGCCATTAATCAGCTTTGCGGTTCTGGTTTGCGGGCTGTGGTGCTTGCAGCACAAGGAATTAATTCAGGAGATTATGAGGCAGCCCTTGCAGGAGGTACCGAAAGCATGAGCAACGCACCATACCTGCTGCCTAAAGGGCGCTATGGTTATAAGATGGGCGACGGCCAGGTGATTGACAGCATGATTTTAGATGGGTTAACGGATGCTTTTAACAGCTACCACATGGGAATAACGGCTGAAAATATTGCCGAGAAATGGCAAATCTCTCGTGAAACCCAGGATGAATTTGCCTTGGCGAGCCAGCACAAAGCAGAACTTGCCCAAAAGTCTGGCATTTTCGAAGAGGAAATTGCCAGGGTAGAGATTTCTCAAAAAAAGGGTGACCCGTTAGTTGTTAGTGCTGATGAATTCCCTCGACATGGACTAACTATTGAAAGCCTTCAAAAACTTCGTCCGGCATTTAAAAAGGATGGAACAGTTACGGCTGGCAACTCCAGCGGAATCAACGACGGTGCAGCAATGCTGCTGGTAATGGGTTCCCGCAAAGCAGCAGCGCTCGGACTGAATCCACTGGCACGCATAGTTTCATTTGCCACTTGCGGCCTCGACCCAAAAATTATGGGTTATGGTCCTGTACCTGCCACACAAATGGCACTGCGAAAAGCAGGCCTGAAAATTCATGACATTGACCTTATAGAAGCTAATGAAGCATTTGCAGCTCAGTCGCTGGCAGTAATCAGAGACCTGGAGCTTGACCCTGCAAAAGTGAATGTAAATGGAGGCGCAATAGCTTTGGGCCATCCCATCGGTGCGTCGGGTGCGCGAGTTCTTACAACGCTCTTGTATGAGCTTAAGCGCCAAAATTTAAAAAGGGGCCTTGCAACTCTTTGTATAGGAGGCGGGCAGGGAATTTCAATCATTGTTGAACGATAGTAACCAACCCACATGAAGCGTTTTGATGAACAAGTAGTAATTATTACTGGCGGAGCGGATGGAATTGGAAAGGCGGCAAGTATCCGTTTTGCGTCTGAAGGCGCCACAGTAATAATATGGGACACCAACAAAGGAAAAGGACAGGAACTGGAAGCAGCCATTGTTGCCGATGGCTTCAAAGCCCATTTTATGGCTGTAAACACTGCCTCGTGGGTAGAAGTGGAGTCTGCAGCAAAAGAGGTTTTTGAAACCCACCGGCGTATAGATATTTTAATAAACAATGCTGGCATTACCCGCGACAGCACTTTAAGAAAAATGGACACTGAACAGTGGCAGCAAGTGATTGATGTGAACCTGAGCGGAGTGTTTTATTGCACAAAGGCTGTATCGGAGTTTATGCTAGGGCGCAATTATGGACGCATCATCAATACTTCGTCGGTTGTGGCCTTGTATGGAAATTTTGGACAGGCCAACTATGTGGCCACTAAGGCTGGTGTACTGGGCATGACCAAAACATTGGCGCGCGAGTTGGGCCGTAAAGGGATTACTGTCAATGCCGTAGCCCCGGGTTTCATCGCAACAGAAATGGTAGCAAAAATGCCGGAAAATATTTTGCAGGGCATGAAAGATAAAACACCAGTGGGCCGACTGG
Organism: Bacteroidales bacterium; assembly: GCA_035477635.1. Taxonomy (GTDB): domain Bacteria; phylum Bacteroidota; class Bacteroidia; order Bacteroidales; family UBA7960; genus UBA7960. The sequence goes on from DATIKK010000099.1 coordinate 3,926, forward strand.
GTACTCCTGAAGAAATTGCAGCGACATATGCTTTTTTAGCTTCCGAAGAGGCCGGATTTATCAATGGTGCCACAATAAGCATTGATGGAGGTATTTCCATTTAACCAATTGGGATGAGAAACGCAATCATACATTCGATGGGAGTATATACTCCCGAAAAGGTTGTTCCCAATAGCTTTTTTGACCACTTGCTTAATGAAAGTGTTAGCGAGTGGTTGGAGGATAATGTACAAATCTATGAAAGGCGCTGGTGCACCGACAACCAATCGGTTGCAGACCTTGCTGCCGAAGCCATACAAAACGCCCTGAACGACGGCAAGGTAGATCCCCTGGAAGTTGACCTTTTAATTGTGGCAACCGACACTCCGGAGTATGTGAGCCCTTCTACTGCCTCTAAGGTACAGCATATGCTTGGGCTAAAGAATGCCGGCACCTTTGATTTAAACACAGCATGTGCCGGATTTGTTACTGCCCTTGATACGGGATCAAAATACATCAGGGCCGATGAAAACTACAATACTGTGGTAGTGGTGGGAGCATATGCCATGAGCAAATATCTGAACATGGCGGATAAAAAAACTGTTACACTTTTCGCCGATGGAGCAGGAGCGGTGGTTTTGAAGGCCTCCGAAGAAGCGGGGCGCGGGTTCCTTGCCAGTCAATTGATTACTAAAGGTGAGTATTTTTCGCACATGGGCATCTATGGAGGAGCCACAAACTTACCTTGTAGCCACAAGGTAATTGAGGAGAAAGGGCATCTGCTGAAATTCGTGAATAAGTTCCCAAAAGAACTAAATCCAGAAATATGGAGTGCAATGGCCAAAACCCTTGCTCAAAGAATTGGAATAAAACTGACAGATGTAAACCATTTTCTGCTCACACAGATAAATATCAAAAGCATCTGGGATACTATGGACCGGTTAGGGGTCGCAAGAGAAAAGGCTGCAACTATAATGCACCATTACGGCTACACGGGTTCGGCTTGTATTCCAATGGCGCTCCACGATGCAAAACAAAAGGGAAAGTTAAAAAAGGGCGATATCATCTTTTTTATAGGATCGGGAGGTGGACTAGCTTTTGCAAGTGCGGCATTCAAATATTAACATTTTTTCAGGTACTAACACATTTAAAAAGGCAAGGTGGCAACAGAAACACAAGTGACAGGCGCATGGATTCTTTTGGCAGCTTATATGGCAGTGGTGCTGTTTTTTGTAATTCGTGGCGCATCCAAAATTAAAACCATATCTGATTACGCATTGGGAAATATACTTTTTTCTCCTTATGCGGTAGGTTTATCACTGGCAGCATCCATGACCAGCGCCGCCACATTTGTCATCAACCCGGGGTTTATTGCCAATTTCGGAATCAGCGGTGTAATCTCTTATGGCATTGCTCTTCCTATTGCTGCAGTAACAAGCCTGGCGTTACTCACCAAAAAATTCCGAAAACAAGGAGAATCTGTTAAAGCTTTAACCCTGGCACAATGGATAGGAAAACGCTACAATAGCAAGACCTACGCGCTTTTTATGGCGTTTTTGTCGTTGCTGCTAATAACATTTATCGTACTCATACTTGTAGCTTTAGTTAGTGTAATTGCCATGGCGCTCAATGCTAACCCCATTGTGGTGCTCACCATTGTGATAGTTTTTGTTTTTGGGTACATGATGTTCGGTGGCGCCAACTCTATGGTTTACACCAACACAATTCAGGCATTAATTATGCTGACTGTGGCTTTTGTGCTTCTATTGAGTGGAGTCAGGTTTTTCGACGAAGGCCTGGCAGGTTTCTTATCGCGTTTAAGCGAAATTGACCCTTACCTGGTTTCTCCAACCAACCCAAACAGCCCTATTTTCCGCAATTTTTATGAAATCATCTTTGCGCAGGTAGTTGTGGGAATAGCCATAGTGGTTCAGCCTCATATTATTACAAAATCCTTGTTGTTAAAAAAGGACAGCGATGTAAATAAGTTTTTGGTTTCGGCAATAACAGTGCAAATGATATTTTTTCTGGTTGTTTTTGCAGGCCTTTACGCCAGGCTAACCTTTCCTGACCTTACGCTTGGAGGGGCGCCATTAAGCAACGACTCCATAATACCGGCCTATGTGGTGTTTATTTTTGGAGATAATATCATTGCAGTGGTTGTGGGGCTTATTGTGGTCCTTGGACTTATTTCGGCTGGTATATCTACATTAGAAGGCCTAATACAATCTGTAAGCACTTCTATCACAAGCGATATAATACTACCCCTTTCGGGGAATACTATCCGTAATGAAAAAATTCTGATACTCATAAACAAAATGGCAATTATCGCCCTTGGGGTGGCTGCCTGGTTCATAGCACGCGGACAGATAATTGAACCGAATCTAAGTGTAGCCATCCTTGCCCAGAACGGCGTATATGCTTTCTTTTCGGCCGCATTTATTCCCGTAATTTTCGGAATCTTTGTTAAGGATGTGAAAACACACATACCATTTATAGCATCAGTAACCGCAGTAGTAGTGCATTTTGTGGTTTTCTTCGGACTAGAACCACTTGTAAATGCTGGGTGGAATTTCGGATTCTTTAACCAATTTTTGGTTGGGCCAGTGAAAAATCCTGCAATAGCTTCATCATCAGCAATTATGATTTCGAGTCTGGTTGCAATTATTTTATTATTTATACAAAAAAGAAAAGCACAATGAGTTGGTTGGATTGGTTTGGAAGATGGAATATTTACTCTCCTGATAAGGTTGCCGTGGAAGAGTACGATACTTCACGTGCTTATACCTACGGTCAGTTCCATCGTCTTGGCAATTACACTGCCGGATGGTTTGCCAACGAACTGAATGTTTTCAAAGGCGACCGTGTAGCTGTTTTGGCCGAAAACTGCCTCGAATACATCACCTTGCTTGCAGTTGCCCAGAAGTCGGGCATTATCATTGTTCCCCTCAACTACCGCCTCACCTCAGAAGAGCTCTACTACATGCTCAAAGACTCTACACCTAAGATAACTTTTGTGGAAGAAAAATTCCGCTCAAAAATTGAGGAAATCCCCCGGAAAAATGAACTAACCAAAACATTACCCTTAGAGGAATTTGCTAAGCGATCAGATGCATTTTTAAAAGAACAACAAAATGCAGTTTTCGAAAATGTCAATATAGATGAAGAGCATCCTGCACTGATTATTTATACTAGCGGCACTACAGCTTTTCCAAAAGGAAGTATATACACCCACAAAATGATGTTGTGGAACAGCATCAATACCCAGATGCGGCTCGATATTACCTCCGGTGACAGGAGCATAAACTGTACTCCAATGTTTCACACAGGGGGTTGGAATGTGCTGCAGACACCTTTTCTGCACCATGGCGCATTTACCCTGATGATGCGAAAATTTGATCCGGTAATTGTCCTCAAAACATTAGACCAGGAGGATATGACTCTTTTCTGGGCTGTGCCCACTATGCTGAAACTCATGCAGGAAACACCTACTTATGAGCAAGTCAGCCTCAAAAAAGTGCGTTACTTTATTGTTGGCGGAGAAGCTATGCCCGTGCCCCTTATTGAGAAATGGCAACAGAAAGGAATATTCATCCGCCAGGGATACGGGCTTACAGAGGTGGGGCCCAATGTAATGTCGCTCAACCATCAGGATGCTACCCGCAAGGCTGGAAGCATTGGAAAACCCAATTTTTATTTCGAAATAAGGGTTGTGGACGAAAACGGAAAAGATGTACCCCTTGGGGAGGTGGGCGAGTTTTTGCTTAAAGGTCCCACCGTTGCCCCCGGATATTGGAATAATCCTGAAGCAACTGCAAATGCCATAAAAGAAGGATGGTTTCACACTGGCGATTTGGTTCGCCAGGATGAGGAGGGTTTTTTCTATGTAGTTGACCGAATCAAGAATATGTATATATCCGGAGCCGAAAATGTTTATCCGGCTGAGGTTGAGCACTTACTCCGGCAGAATCCGAATATTGACGAGGTTGCAATTATTGGAGTGCCCCATCCCAAATGGGGTGAAACCGGAAAGGCCTTTGTCGTTCTGAAAAAGAACTCCATTGCCACAGATGCTGATATTTTGGGTTTCTGCCAAGGCAAACTTGCCAAATATAAAATTCCCGGGCATATAGTTTTTCTGCAAGAATTGCCGAAAAACCACGCTGGCAAAATAGACCGTAAAGCTTTGGAAAAATTAGAAAGTTTGTCATGACATCATATTTTCAAGTAATGGATCAGAATTAATAAATCAAAATTGCTCTACTAACCCTTAAACCTTTAAAAACTATGAAACAAAACAGATTTTTTGCCATCATGCTCACAGTTCTCCTTGCTTTTGGATTTGCAGGTTGCGAAAAAGAAGAAGGCGAATTTGAGATTGACCGAACGCAGGGAGTGATTGGCCGTTGGTACTCTGCTGGAGCCGATGTAGCACCTATATTAACGGGTTCACCATTCTTCACAGACTCCATCTACGCAGAAATGAGAGCAGATTTTACCTTCAGGGTCGAATCGTATGATGCAGCCAAGGTAATGACTCTGTTCACCGGCACTTTTTCTCAGAGACAGTCGGGAATTGGAGCAATCTGGAATATCACTCTGCAGCAAAATGTTCCATTTGCCGGTGTATCAGAGGGTATTTTTGAGATTTTTTGGGATGAAAATCCTATACGAATGAAATATGAAGTGCTTCAAACTACCCCGGCATTGGGTCTTGCACCACCCACCGCAGCAGGTGGCTTTGGAAGTTCAGCAGGTGGTATTTTGGGCCAAAGAAATGTTCAGGTATTTCGTAGATTGCCATAAGGCCGTACTAAGAATCCATTGAGGCAGGACAGGTTCTGGTCTGCCTCAATGCTTGTGCAAAATGCCAATATCTGCTAAAACAAAAAGGTTTTCTTCCTCCCTGCCTTGATTGTTGGAGCAGAGTGTTAGTGAAGGCATACTCGCCAACCTGTATTTCATCAGAGCTTGTCATGCAAATTTGGCTAAGTCTCTATTTTTGTCAAGAATAGATTTCTCCGGCATTCTCATTTAAACAGCTTAATCCATGTACAGTAAACTTTTGATCGCCCTGTTTTTTTTTATACCTCTGACGCTTCTGCACGGCCAACCTCGTTCAACAACGCTTTTCGAGGCGGATGTACCCCGAAGGGCTGACCGTGAATTGCAGTTTTTTGCATTCTTTATAAATCAGGGTGTAACATCAAATTTTTTCCCAACCACAGAGTTTTTAAGAGGCCAGGTAATTGGTCGGCTATTCGGTCGCAATACTACCTTGACTTCCGACACAGCAACAACTGCCTATGTGGAACAGCGCCTAATTCCATTTTTTGTTTATCAGCCTAACTTGTTTAATGGCAGGGCAATACTTAGAGCAGCTTTTGAAATAGATTGGACCTGGGGAGATGTATCATACGGGGCAGGACCAAACCAAGGAGCTGCAGTATCGGGACATCAAGTGAATATCCAGACCCAGAATATCGCCCTCGAATTAATCCCCAGTCCGGGCTGGATGATAAACATTGGTCTGCAGCGAATGTACGATACTCCATATAATCCCTACCGGACAACTGTTGATAAACTGCTTACTTCAGGCTACCGTCTGAATTTTTTTGGAACCCATGCAGCGGGCATTACCTTGTATCGCGAAGCCGACTTTCACAGATTTAAGGCTGGCTGGTACAATTTCTACGAGAACAATACTTTTGAAGACGACGATGTAAACATGTTTGAGTTTCAGTATGAAACACACATCAACAAACTTTGGAAGGCTGCCCTAACCGCTAATTATGTGCGTGATCGTGGCAACGGTGGTGGAGGGGTAAGCATTCTTGGACAAGGACTAAACAGCCAGTTGACCGAGTATAATGGAGCATTTAGATTTCGTTTCGGGGCGAATCCCTACAAAGCAGATATTGGATGGATTGGCACCCATTTCTCAAGAAATGCCGATATGATGGTAGACAGGTTCTTTTTGACAGGCTATTTTAAATATAACCTTGGATTTGTGAGGGTTGACCGCGGCAATGGGTTTAACATGGCTGCTGATATATTTGGTTTTGCCTCAAACTTGCGGCTTGGATACCGTTACGGACAAACATTAAACGACAATATCAATCTGGATCTTATTTTTACATCTGGCGATAGCGATGGCATTGAAGACCAGCGATTTACCGGAGTTATAACGGGAAATACCTGGGCAGCTCCCGGAGGCATATTTGTAAATAGCGGAGCATACCTTTTGTTTCCCCATGCCAATGTGGTAAATAGGTTCACTCCGGTTGTCTCAGATTTGTCGAACATGGGATATGGACTTACCGCGGCAGTTGCTAATTTCAATCGGGGTGTTATCCCCAACCGTTTCAATGTTAAAGCCACAGCAGCAGCAGCACTTAGCAATGCTACCCCGATTGGGGGCGGAAGATTTATTGGGGCTGAGGTAAATGGTGCGCTTATGTACAATCTTGGACCGTTCATGAGCATCGAACTGCATGCTGCTCATATGTGGCTTGGCGATTTCTTCGATAGTGCCGACAGCCGTTTCAGCGCGCCTGTAAACGGTGGTGTGCAAGGCGTAAGACCACAGAATCCATGGACCGCATTTATAGTTTTGAAATGGCTTATGTTTTAAACCTTAACAACAAAAAACTATGAATCGAATAATTAGATTTTTTTTCATAATTGCGCCCATTCTTTTGTTTACGCAATGCAAAACCATGAACCCCGCAAATTGGCATCCTTACAATGACCTTCCTGGACTTAAGACCATGAGCGAATTGGAATATCCTTTCACCGTTCACCATGTTACCCTTACCGATGGTCGTCGCATTGCATACATCGATGAAGGTCAAGGGAGTGAGACCATCATTTTTATTCACGGATTGGGCTCTTATCTGCCTGCGTGGAAACAAAATATTGAAGTGCTGAAAAACCATTTTCGCTGCATTGCTATTGATCTGCCGGGTTATGGACACTCAAGCAAAGAGCCGCATAGTGGCATGATGAGCTTCTATGCCTCGGCAGTAATTGATTTTATGGACCGGCTGGGCATTGAAAATGCAGTGCTCGCAGGCCATTCAATGGGCGGGCAGATAAGCATGGTTGCTGCTATGATGTATCCCGAAAGAGTAAGCCGCCTGATTCTGGCTGCTCCTGCAGGTTTTGAGCGCTTTACGCCGGGGCAAAAACAATGGTTTAGAAATGTGATGACCGTTAGGGGTGTCATGTTAACCAGAGTTGAGGATATCATTACGAACCTTGCCATAAACTTCTACAACATGCCGCCTGAGGCCGAGTTTATGATTAAAGACCGTATTGCGATGCGCAGTGCCAGCGATTTTGAAGCCTACAGCTATGCGGTTGTGCAATCAGTAAACGGCATGGTGGATGAGCCGGTGATAGAAAAGCTCCACAAGATTACTCAGCCTACCCTAATCATATTTGGCGAAAACGACAACCTTATTCCCAACCGCTTCCTCAATCCAGGGACCTCGGCAGAAGTTGCAAAAGCCGGAGCCGAAGGCATCAGGGATAGTAGGCTTGTGATGCTCCCGCAAACAGGGCACTTTGTGCAATTCGAAAATTTTCAGCGATTCAACGAGGAGGTACTAAAATTTCTGAAATCGAGGTAATTTAGGTCAAATACGGGAAAAACAAAATCGCCCATTGTCGAAATCAAAAGGGTGTTTATGTTTCGATAGGATTTATGGTATTTCTTAAAAGCAATTTTAAAATCAAAGAATCAGAAAAGTTTGAAAGTTGTTTTTTGAGCCAGTCCAGCCATTTAAGAATTCTTTGCAGGTGAACATTTCAGTCCCCTGTTTTCCTTTTTTTGTCACTTTAATAACCAAATGTCTGTTATTGACCTGCGGAATGCTTTCCTAAAATGCCGGGGGTTCTTGTAATTTTCCATTACCTCATTGTCCGTAAGCTTTGCTTGGGTAACACACTGCAACAGGCATTTTTCAGTTTAATTTTAGGCTTGTTTTTTCGATAGAGGGAATGAGTATGCCTCCTTCACAATTGCCGCAATCGAAAACAGTATCCGATGGCCTATCGGCCAAATACCGCATGGCAAAAGATAAGGCATCGGCGAGAGTGCGGAGAGCTGGGATAGGATTGAAAAAAAACTTTTATGATGCTCTGCACCTGAAGTGCTGACCTTTCGAATGGAGTTTCCACGGGAAGAAGTCAAATCGCAGGATGCCGCTAAAGTGCGGACATGTCAAAATACGAACAATTACAATTCCATCATTCCCTGGCGTTTATGCGCAAAAACAATCCTACATCCAGGTTAAAGATGTTGTAACTATGCTTAGGGCTTTCAATTTTTTCTATTTCGTAATTATCAAACGACCAGTTAAATGT
>DATIKK010000100.1:0-9809 GCA_035477635.1 Bacteroidales bacterium
ACTGATGCCTTGGATCTGTTAAAGCACACTTCTATCGGAGGCAACGGAACTGTTTACGGGCATCTTGATACCGAGGAACATGTAAAAAACCTGGTTAATCCTACTATGATCTCGCTAAGGAAGAACGGAAGTCTTCTTGGCATGGGGGTTTTTTGCAATTTGCAGGTAATGGTTAACCAGAACCCTTTTAATTGCTTTTACGTAAGGTACTTCTCAGCTTCGCCCGAAATTCGAGGAAAAGGGTTGATGAAAAAGTTCGGAAAGCAGGCCATGGGTCTTATCCGTGAAGGGCAGAAACAGAAAACTATTTTTTATGCTTCGGTCGAAAAGAATAACATAAGTTCCGTTAAAGTAATTAACGAAGCAGGTTACAAAGCCATCAGAAAAATAAAGACTATTGGCTTCAGCCGGTATTTTCCGAAAAACAGCCCGAATATCAGGAAGGTTCAAGACCCCATGGAAAAAAAAACCATAATGGACATGCTGAAAAGCTTCTATTCAGATTATTCATTGGTTCAATTCACCAAAATTTTTCACCTCGGCGATTACTACTACATTGAGGAAAACGGAAAAATAGTTGCTGGATGCCAGATTCACAGGGTTCATTGGGTAATAAAAAGAATGGAAGGATTGAAGGGAAAAATGATGGTGCGAATTATTCCGTTTTTGCCACTTCTGCGCAATATATTTAATCCGCGCAAGTTTAAATTTCTCGCTCTGGAAGGTGTTTTTTTTAAGGAAGGCAAGGAAGCCAAATTATTTGAGTTGATAGAGGGCCTTCTTGCTCAGAATAAGGTCAATGCAGCTTTGATCTGGCTTGACGAGCACTGCAATATATACAGGCAGCTTACAAAGTTTGGAAATCTCGGATTGCTAAATAATTTTACCCGAAAAACCGATACCCTTCTTATGGCCTCTTTTGTAGGCATGACTGACGATGAAGTCGCTCAAACAATAAGTAATCCGGTCTATATCAGCTCTTTCGATTTCACCTAATCATCGCCGCTTAGTCCACAATCCTTTATCCCGCTTAGAAAAGCCATTTTCAAGGAAAGCCAGACGATGAGCTTCTCCGGAGATTAGATATTGTTCTCAAGTACAACAATTCTGAACATCTTCAACCGGAGGGTTTAACCCGGTTACAAAAACTTTTTAGCATCGGAAAGAAAACGTTCAAGTCCGGAGTCAGTAAGGGGGTGTTTAAGGAGACTAAGTATCGGCTCAAGAGGGCAGGTTACCACATCCGCGCCGGCTTCGGCGCAGGCAACAATGTGCATAGGGTGCCTTATGCTTGCTGCAAGTACCTGGGTTTCGAAACCGTAGATCCTATAAATGTTTACTATTTTGTGAATTAAATCGATGCTATCGGTCGAAATATCATCGAGCCTGCCAAGGAAGGGCGACACATATGTTGCTCCGGCTTTGGCGGCAAGGATGGCCTGGCCGGGCGAAAAAACCAGGGTGCAGTTGGTCTTGATGTTTTTATTGCTGAGATATTTAATGGCTTTTATACCATCTTTTATCATAGGAACCTTGACAACAATCCGGGGATGAAGTGATGCCAGCGCCTCACCTTCGCGAATAATACCCTCAAAATCGGTAGCAATAACTTCTGCGCTAACGTCGCCCTCTACAATATTGCAAATATCAATATAATGCTGCATTACTTTGTCATGACCGCGGATTCCCTCCTTTGCCATTAACGATGGATTGGTTGTAACGCCATCAAGAATTCCAAGGTCATTTGCTTCGCGGATCTGGTCGAGGTTGGCCGTATCGATAAAAAATTTCATAATTCGCACCGTGTTGAAATGAAACTGAAATAAAAAGAGTAAGTATGATATCGCACCGCTACGACCGCCTACCCTTGCTATCTTCCGATCCTGGGGGAGTTCAGCGGGAGCTGGTCGTATCAGACTTACTCAGTGCAAAATTAATAATTTTAATCCTACAATAACCATTAAAAAACATTCAAATCGAAAATAGAACTTGAAGCTTGATTTGTTCTGGAAAAACAATTAAGTTTGCTTTCAACTTAATCCAAAGCAAAAAATGGAAAATCAAGAAATCTCTTCAAATCCAGGAATGGCCAAGACAGCGCTAGTTTATGGTTTAATAATCGGAGTTTTTCTGATTATGGCTTCGATGGGGTTTTACCTTGCCGGGGCTATTACCAGTCCAATTGCATCTTATTTGTCATTATTGGCGGTCCTTGTAGGAATAATTCTGGCCACGCTTAGCTGGCGAAAAGAAGGAATGGGCGGTTACATTTCCTACGGGAAGGCAGTAGGTTTTGGGTCGCTAACTATATTATTTGCTTCAATATTGGCTGGTATTTTCACTTATGTGTTTTATAAAATTATCGATCCGGGAGCAATAAATCTCATATTACATGCTAGTGAAGAGGCTTTGTTGAGGAGAAGTCCTGATATGCCCGATGAGCAATTTGAAGCTGCCATGAACATGACAAGAAGATTTATGACTCCCTTAGCTTTGTCAATTACAACTTTTTTCAACACTGCATTTTCAGGAGTTATTTTTTCGCTCATAACTTCTATTTTTCTTAAAAGAAAACCGAAGGAGGAGTTTTAAACCTTATTGTTTATTAATTACAACGGCTGTTTCGAATCGGGATGGCCGTTTTTTTCAAAAGGGGCTTGGCCAATGAGAGGTTTGGTCGGCAATCTGACATGACAGCCATAAATTTGGGTACCTTTGTTGCCTATTTAGAATTTATGACCGAAATCAGAAACATTGCAATCATTGCCCATGTTGACCATGGAAAAACCACCCTTGTTGACCGTATATTGCATCAGGTTAAACTATTCCGCGATAATCAGGAAACCGGAGAGTTAATTCTCGATAGTAATGATCTGGAGCGGGAAAGAGGTATTACAATACTGGCTAAAAATTGTTCGGTAAGGTATCGAGACACTAAGATAAACATCATTGACACACCCGGTCATGTCGATTTTGGCGGAGAAGTCGAACGTGTTCTGAATATGGCCGACGGTGTATTGCTTATAGTTGATGCTTTCGAAGGCCCAATGCCCCAGACAAGGTTTGTACTCGAAAAAGCCATTACACTTAACAAAAAACCCATAGTAGTCATAAACAAGGTTGATAAACCCAATTGCCAGCCTGACCTGGTGCAGGAAAAGGTTTTCGACCTTATGTTCAGCCTTAATGCGAGTGAAGACCAGTTGAATTTTCCAACGGTTTACGGTTCGGCAAAGGCCGGTTGGATGTCGTCGGATTGGTCCAAACCAACCCAAGACATTTCCTACTTGCTCGACGTAATTCTTGAGCATATTCCCCCTGATTCCCGAAAAACAGGAACTACCCAGATGCAGATCACTTCGCTCGACTACAGTTCCTATGTAGGACGCATAGCAGTAGGTCGATTATCCAGAGGCACCCTTCAGCAAAACCAGCCGGTAACACTGGTACGCCGTGATGCCAGTTTAATTAAGTCCCGAATCAAAGAATTATTTGTTTTCGAGGGATTGGGAAAAGAAAAAACCAAGGAAATAATACACGCGGGCGAAATTTGCGCAGTCCTCGGCATTGAAGAATTCGAAATCGGAGACACCATTGCCGATGCCGAATTTCCTGAGGCCCTTAAACCAATTGCTATTGAAGAACCTACCATGAGCATGCTTTTCACCATAAATAACTCCCCATTTTTTGGGCGCGATGGCAAATATGTAACCTCAAGGCATCTTCGTGAGCGACTGTTTAGGGAAACAGAAAAAAACCTCGCTCTTAAAGTCGAGGAAAGTGAAAGCCCAGATTCATATGTTGTTTATGGAAGAGGAATCCTGCACCTGTCAATACTTATTGAAACTATTCGACGCGAAGGATATGAACTGCAGGTTGGTCAACCCAAAGTTATAATTAAGGAGATTAATGGCATAAAGCATGAACCCATCGAATATCTGACAATAAATGTTCCTGATCCTTTCAGCGGTAAGGTAATAGAGCTGGTATCGCAGCGCAAGGGAAGAATGGTAAATATGGAGCCAAAAAACGACCGCATTTTGCTCGAATTCGAAATTCCTTCACGCGGATTGATAGGTCTGCGAAACCATCTGCTTACGATATCAGAGGGCGAAGCAGTAATGGCACACAGGCTTAAAGGATTTGAACCATTTGCCGGGGAGATTGGCATTAGAGGAAACGGTGCGCTGATTGCAATGGAAACCGGCACTGCAATAGCTTATTCAATCAATAAGTTGCAGGACAGAGGTCGGTTTTTTATCGAGCCTGGCGAAGAAATTTACGCCGGGCAGGTAGTAGGAGAAAATACCCGGCAGGAAGATTTGCTGGTAAACCTTACAAAAACGAAAAAATTGACAAACGTGCGGGCCTCGGGCTCCGATGAGAAAATGATAATTGCCCCATCAGTTAAATTTTCTATGGAGGAGGCACTTGAATATATTCGTGACGACGAATACGTTGAGTTCACACCAAAACATATAAGGATGCGCAAGGTGATCCTTGACGAGCATGAGCGTAAAAAACAAAAGAAAAGCCTGTAAAATAGGTAAAAATGGCCACCCGCCCAATACTTCACGTAGCTATTCCGGCCATGAACGAAAGGGCATTTATCCCTTACACTCTGGAGTGCCTGCAAAGGCAAACTTACAAAACTTTTAAAATCTGGGTTTGTGTAAACCAACCCGAAAATTGGTGGAGTCTTCATGAAAAATTGAGGATTTGCCATGATAACCTAAGTACCATTGAATATCTTACCAGCCTTAGGTTTGAAAATTTGAATATTATAGACCATAGCAGTCCGGGCAAAGGGTGGAAAGGTAATGACCATGGGGTTGGTCAGGCCCGTAAAGTGATTATGGACAACATTATTCGCTCAGCCAATCAAAACGATATTATAGTAAGTCTGGATGCCGACACAACTTTTAACGATGATTATCTGAGTTGCATCGTACAGGTATTCGAACGGTTTCCGGAGGCAATAGGGTTGTCAAATCCATACTATCACAAGTTGACTGACGATGAAACTCTTAATCGGGCTATCCTGCGCTATGAAATATATATGAGGTACTATACGCTCAATCTATGGAGAATTGGATCGCCCTATAGTTTTACTGCACTTGGGTCGGCTATTTCCATTCCCGTATGGGCCTATCGAAAAATTGGCGGTATGTCGGCCAAAAAAAGCGGCGAAGACTTCTACCTTCTCCAAAAACTCAGGAAAAGCGGTTGGGTCGCCAACCACAATACCAGTATAGTGTTTCCGGCTACCCGATACTCCAACCGGGTGTTTTTTGGCACCGGGCCAGCCTTGATTAAAGGCAGCCAGGGAGATTGGAACAGCTATCCTATTTATCATTGGAGATTTTTTGACCAAATTCATCAAACCTATTTGCTTTTCCCTGAATTATTTCAAAAAAAAGTCGAAACTCCAATGAGTGGTTTTTTAAACAATCACTTCGGCGAAGAGGAAATTTTTGAGAGGCTGCGACAGAATTGCAGGGACATCGGCAGGTTCGTAAATGCATGTCATCAAAAAGTTGACGGACTTAGAGTGTTGCAGTTCCTCAAACATAGCCATGGCTTAAATCAGGGCAACGATGAGGTAAACCTGCTTGGCTTTTTGCATAAATTTTATCCCGGATTTTTTGATAATTTTGATAAAAGTCTTCAGGCGACCCTTAGTTTTAAACATTCCGATATTAAACTACTTGACCAAATCAGAAACTTTTTGATGGAAAAGGAAAGGCATTTTCAGGAAAGCGACAACCCATGAATTTGCTCACAAAACCAAAATTAATCGTAATTACAGGCCCGACAGCAAGTGGCAAAACCCGCCTTGCGGCCTGTGTTGCTGCTCAATGCAATGGCGAAATAATCAGCGCCGACTCAAGGCAGGTATATCGGGGAATGGACCAGGGAACCGGAAAAGACCTGCACGATTTTATGGTGGGCGAGTACATGGTGCCGTATCACCTGATAGATATTGTCGAACCCGGCTACGAATACAATGTTTATGAGTTTCAAAGGAATTTTGCCAATGCTTTTAACCATATTGTGAAAAGAAAAAAGATGCCAATTCTCTGTGGAGGCACTGGTCTCTACATCGAAGCAGTGCTAAGAGCTTATCCACTTCAAAAGGTAAAGCCCGACCCTGCACTGAGGCAAAACCTTCAGAAAATGACAAATGATGAACTTGAAGCTACTCTAAAACAATTCCGGAGGCTTCATAACACCACAGATACCAGCCATCGCGACCGTCTGATCAGGGCAATAGAAATAGAAATCTATCAGCAAAATAATCATGATAACCAAGATGCTTTTCCTGAGTTCACTCCTTTGATATTCGGTGTTCATTTCGAACGTCAGGAGATAAGGATGCGGATCACCGAAAGGCTTGAGCGACGGCTTGAAACTGGTATGATCGAAGAAATTCAGCGATTGCTAAAGGATAATCTAAGCCCTGAACAACTGAAATTCTATGGACTTGAATATAAAATAATTACCAGGTATGTTATTGGAGAAATTACATACGACGAAATGTTCAGAAGTTTGAATACATCAATTCACCAGTTTGCCAAACGTCAGATGACCTGGTTCAGGAGAATGGAGCGAAACGGACTGCCAATTAACTGGATTGATGGAAGACTTTCAATGGAAGAAAAGGCAACTCTTATTCTGGAAAAACTATAATAATCAATATGGATAACTCAAAAAACTTAATTGATTTGAAAATGAAAAAATTTGACCTGAAAGTTTTTTTGTTATTATTCTTTGTCGCCTGTGCCAATATAGCCAATGCCGCAGAATTTCAAACACCGGCTCAGCAAAGAAACTTCGTGTTGCCAACTACCTATTCTGAATTAAAGCCTTTTGTAAAAGAATTAGCTGAAGAATCACCAATGCTAAGATACGAGGTTATAGGCAGGTCGGTCGAAGGTCGCGAAATACTTGTACTCAAGGCTGGAGATGAGGACCAGCCCGAAAGAGGTGAAAAATTACGGGTTTTAATTTTTTCGCAGCAACATGGCAATGAGCAAAGCAGTAAGGAAGCTGCATTGCTCATGCTTGCTGAAATTGCCAATGGAAGACATCAGAATTGGTTCAGGGAATTGGAAATTTGGATAGTTCCTCAGGTAAACCCCGACGGATCGGAGGTTAACCAGCGAAGAAATGCGGCCAATCTGGATTTGAACCGCGATCACTTACTTCTGCAATCTCCCGAAATAAATGCACTTCATGCACTTTTCCATAAGTATATGCCGCATGTAACAATTGATGTGCATGAGTATCAGCCATTCACGCCCTCATGGGCCGAATTTGGTGGTTTTAAGAATTTTGATGTGCAGGTAGGAATTCTAACCAATCCTAATGTAACGAAAAAAATAAGAAGATACAGTAATGAAATTGCCCTCCCATATATTGAAAAACGCCTCTTTGAAAAAGGATACAGTTTTCACAACTACCTGATTGGGCCTGTGCCAACCGAAGGATTAACACGGCACTCAACAATAAATATTAATGATGGCCGACAAGGCTTGGGTATTTTAGGGGGTATGTCATTTATTTACGAAGGAATAAATGGCCGCGACGGGTTCGCCGATAATCTCGAAAGACGTACCAACAGTCAGACCTTGGCATTAGTGGCATTGATCGACCTTGTGGCCGGTGACGCACGTAGAATAAGGCGAATGACTGAGAAGTCAAGAAATGAACTGATAAAAGGAGGGTTAAAAAGAGTAGCCATACGAAAGGAGCATATTAAGAGCAATGAGCCTCTTTTGCTGCCTCTTGTTTCATCCACCACTGGAATGGATACAACCGTTGCAGTTAACAATTTCCATCCTTTGGTTAACCCGACGCTATGGGTCGATAGTCCGGAAGCTTACCTGATTCCTTCATCCGACAGCCTTTTGGTTAGTTTTTTAAAAAAGCACCGTATCAGGTTTTATGAATCATTCGATGATCCAAAGAACATATATGCTTATCAAATCATTGAAAACAGACTGGTTCAGGCTGAAGCGCCTAATAATAGTTTTCCTGTTGTTGAAAAAGTTAAATTTACTGGTACGAATCTTATGGAGGAATACCTGCTCGTACCGCTAACGCAACTGAAAAGCCACTTGCTTGTATTAGCCCTTGAACCACAATCGCAAATTGGTCTGGTTCAATATCCCATTTTTTATTACCTTTTAGATACAGACAGACCATTTCCAATTTTAAGAGTTGAATAGAATTTCAACTCACCCCCCCCTTTTTTTACAGATTGTCAAAAAAAAGTATATTTTTTTTGACAATCTTTTGTTTTTTTAGGATACCTTTGGCCTTTTTAATACAAATAATAATGAACAATCGATTTAACGCCCTTCAAAATGCAATTTCAAGGGGGATACCTGAAGCTGTAAACGTACCCCCAAAAATTTCCGAGTATTTTGGCACAATGGTGTTTGGTCGCAATGCCATGCGCGAGTACCTTCCTGAGGATGTATTTAAACAATTGACAGAAGCTATTGACAGGAATGGGCAAATTGACCCCCGGATTGCCGACCTTGTTGCTTCGGCCATGAAAGCCTGGGCTATTGGAAAAGGTGCCAGTCATTATACCCACTGGTTTTTGCCACTCAACGGTAGCACAGCCGAAAAACACGATGCTTTTTGGAGCCCTGTAGAACCTAATCTCACCATTGAACAGTTTGACGGATCACAATTAGTACAGCAGGAGCCCGATGCAAGCAGTTTTCCGAGCGGAGGTTTACGCAATACCTTCGAAGCCAGGGGATATTCAGCTTGGGACCCCACCTCACCGGCATTTATTCTTGACGGTACACTATGTATCCCTACTATATTTATTGCCTATACAGGCGAGGCACTCGATTTTAAAACCCCTCTTCTGAAAGCCACTGCATTAATTGACCAGGTAGCCGTGGAAGTAAGTCAGCTTTTCGATAAAAGTATTACAAAAGTTTACCCAACGCTCGGATGGGAACAGGAGTATTTTCTGGTTGACGAAAGCCTTTACTATGCACGGCCTGATCTGGTAATGACCGGCCGAACCCTTACCGGTCACATTCCGGCCCGTGGTCAACAATTAGAAGACCACTATTTCGGAGCCATACCCCACCGTGTAATGGCATTCATGAAAGAATTTGAAATAGAGGCATGGAAACTGGGAATACCGGTTAAAACAAGACATAACGAAGTGGCCCCCAATCAGTTTGAATTAGCTCCTGTTTACGAGGAGGCTAATATTGCCAATGATCATAATCAGTTAATAATGCTCCTGATGGACAAAACAGCAAGGAAACACCGGTTCAGGGTATTGTTTCACGAAAAGCCGTTTGAGGGTGTAAATGGCAGCGGGAAACACAATAATTGGTCGCTGGCAACCAATACCGGTAAAAATCTGTTAAGTCCCGGACACACTCCAAAAACCAATCTGCTTTTTCTTACCTTTTTCATCAATATTGTTAAATCCGTTCACGAATATGGAGGCCTTCTCAGGGCGGTAATTGCCTCGGCAGGAAACGACCACCGGTTGGGCGCGAATGAAGCTCCGCCGGCTATAATGTCGGTATTTATTGGCAAACACATGAGCGATGTATTTGAGGATATACTTAACAAGGTGAAAAACCGGAAAATGACTCCGGATGAAAAAACTGAATTAAAAATTAACATTGGTAAGATTCCCCGGATTATAGTTGATAATACTGACCGAAACCGTACCTCACCGCTTGCTTTTACCGGAAACAAGTTCGAATTCAGGGCTGTTGGGGCCTCGGCTAATTGCGGCCCTGCAATTACTACCCTTTTAA
>DATIKK010000101.1:0-2609 GCA_035477635.1 Bacteroidales bacterium
CATGATGCGCAGCCAGATGGACAAGCTTGACATTCCGCCGGTCGATGAGTTTCTCGAGCTGATCATTGCCGGCGGCGGCGAAATTTATGCCTGCAAACTGGCCGTAGAAATGTTCAAACTGAAAAGGGAAGATTTCTCGGAGCATGTAAAAGACATCATCACCATTGGGCAGTTCTATGAACTCGCCGCCGGCGAAGGCACCCAGATCATCTTTACCTGATAATTTGCTCAGGCCGCCATAACGAAAGGGGCTTCAATTCCATAAGAGTTGAGGCCCCTTTGGCTTTTTTGATCGAGTCTTTATTGCGCTAAAAACTGCCTTGCCATATCTACCTCTGCAGGAGTGATTTGATTGTCGAGCAACGAGTTTTTGGTAGTGGTGAAGAAATCCTGAAAACTCTGAAAATCAATAGCAGGGTTTACCCGGAGTTGCTCAGCATATTGGGTAACAACGTTTTTCATCTCTGCAACATAAGGGGTTTCGGCCAATGGCCCCAAAAGGGCATTCAAATCCTGAGTCATAAAGGTTGCAATAAATCCGCGCGAATAGTTGAAAACCCACTCGAAAACTGCCGGGGCGTGCGTATAGATAAACCCGATGATGGCCGACGAAAAAACGATCAATCCGACAATGCCCGCCACAACAATGAGCACCAGCCCAACGCCAACAATGATTACAAGGTTTCTGACCCGTTTTTTAAACTTCTGGTCGGTGCGGATGCGGTATTTCAACTCGTCTTTGATATAATTCATGGTAGCTCCTTTTGTTTTATTGGGCGAATTCAAGTCACAAATGCAACTTTTTGGTTTAACATATAATTTGGTGTCTCGAAGTTAAATCTTTTTCTTGGCCTGTTGTTTAATTGATCTTCCACAAACTGCACATATTCCTCTGTAATGGTTGAAAAATCGGTTTTCTTTGGGATATACTGCCTTATTAACCCGTTTAGATTCTCGTTGCTTCCCCTCTCCCAGCTATGATAGGGTTTTGCGAAGTAGAAGTCGACGTTTAGCTCTTTTGCAATAACCTGGTGTTCTGCAAACTCCTTTCCGTTATCGGCGGTTATAGTCATTAGTTCGGGCTTCCAGATGCTCAAAACGCTGATACAAGCTTCGGCCAACTCTGATGCACACCTCCCGTTCAGCTTCTTCATCTTCAACACTCCCGTTGCCCTGTCGTTAATGGTCAGGATTGCCCCCTTGTGGCCTTTGCCTACAATGGTGTCAACTTCAAGATCCCCAAAACGCTTACGCTCCTCAACGACCATAGGCCTCTCGCTGATATCAACCCTGCCAACAATTTGCCCCCTCTTGTCGCGAACCAAACTCCTGTTCCTGTAACGCTTCCCTTTGCTGCGAAGGTGCCTGTAGAGTGTTCCCTTTCGCTTCTTGTCGCTCCAGATGTGCTGGTAAATCCTTTCGTGCGACACGCAGGGCAAAGCCCCTTTCACGGCAATCCCTACAATCTGTTCAGGGCTGTACTTTAAAAGTAGCTTCTGTTCCACAAATTCCTGTACTTCATGGGTGAAGCGGGTGTGCTTGCGCTTCTTTTGCTGTCGATCTGCGGCCTTACGGCAGGCTAACTCAAAACGGTACATCCCAGAGCGCCCATCGGCATTACGCTTCAACTCCCGGCTAACGACCGATTTGTCTTTTCCAATCACCTTGGATATCGCTGTTTGGCTGTACCCTGCTTGCGTCATCTCTGAAATAGTGTATCTTTGCTCTACGGTTAAATGGCTCATTATTGGCAACTTTGGACGGGAGACAATAATAGCTATTTATTCCATTCAGGGGAAGGGGGGAAACCCTCTTCCTGCTGAAAAAATTTAAACTAAGCTTCTCTCGTCTAAAAGTTGCATTTACTACTTGAATCTAAATTGTTATGAAATAATCCTTGAAAAACTTTTATTGAATCAGCCGTAGAAAAACCTAATACAGAAAACAATCTGCTAACCCAGGCTTTCCGGCTTCAAATAATTCCCGGCAATGCACTCGGAAAATTTTTCCTAAAGATAGCATAGGATTTCCAGTTTGCAGGGTTTTTGGCAAATTTTAAGAACAGCAGGTGCAATACATATTAAAATCGCCTGGGGTGCTGAATTGTATGTGCGATTGAAAAAAAAGCAAACCCTTCTAAGGTCGGCTTAGCCCAATTAAATTTATTATTTTTCCAACCCATTAAACGCTAACATCCGCTGTAGTTCATTCGAGGTTCTAGGGTTTATTTTTATTTTTGTATGGGAGCGATTAATAAAATTCTATGATGTAAGCGATAAGCGTAAACCGACACAACAATGAAAAAATATCTTTCAGAAATTATCGGGACTTTTGGACTGGTTTTTTGCGGCACAGGAGCGATTATCATCAACGACATCAGCGGTGGTACAGTTTCGCATATCGGTATCGCCATAACTTTCGGACTTACCGTAATGACCATGATTTACGCCTTCGGCGACATTTCCGGCGCTCATTTAAATCCTGCCGTTACAGTTGCGTTTTGGTTTTCGGGGCGCTTTCCGGCAAAAGAATTGCTTCCATACATTGTCAGTCAACTTATCGGAGCATTTGTTGCAAGCGGGACACTCAAAATGCTCTTTCCCACACAC
>DATIKK010000102.1:0-1687 GCA_035477635.1 Bacteroidales bacterium
GCTTTCAGGAAGGGGCCACAATGCCAGGCATGTTGAAGATGCATCAAAATTGATTCTGGAGTACGGATTTAGGCTTTGTTTACAAATGATGACCGGATTGCCCGGCGACAGCATGGAAAAGACCATGTTCACCGCCCAAAGAATTGTTGATCTAGGAGCCGTTGAAACGCGTATTTACCCCGTTTTGGTAATCAGAGATACACCCTTGGCCAATTTGTTTGAACAGGGAAAATATGTTCCTTTATCAATGCCGGAAACCATCGAACGAGGCAAGAACCTGGTGCTGTTTTTCGAAGCAAATTCGGTGAAGGTTTTGAGATTGGGATTACACCCTTCGGAAGGAATCTGTGCCGGTCATGACCTGATAGCAGGTCCGTTTCATCCGGCTCTGAGGGAACTGGTGAATACCGAAATCTGGAAAGAATTGTTGGAAAAAAATCTGAAGCGCGATGGCGCCTTGAAATTGATCATCGAAGCAGCCCCAAACCAGATTCAATCCGTCATCGGGCACAAGCAATCAAACAAAAAATACTTCTTGCAGTATTTTAAACAAGTAGATATTAAAATTAACAAAGAGCTTCATGGCAGGGAATTCCGTATTGATTATTGCTGATGCTCGTTTTCCGGCAGAAATTAAAAAAAAGCTGGAGACATTGGGCAGCCTCGTTCCCTTCAGCACTCAAGGTATAGTATATGATGCCATTTCAGGTCATCCCGATATATTTTTGTGCCAAACCCCTACCGGCCTTGTTGCAGCGCCCAATACTCCCGAAACAATCCTTCTCGTACTAAGAAAAGCCGAAATCAACCTGGTGATGGGCGAGGAAGCGGTTGGCCGGGTCTATCCTGCTTCCGCCCGGTACAACGCTTTTGTAGGAGATGATTGCCTTATTCATCATACAGCAATTACCGATATTGCAATACTTCGAACCACGAAAGGACTGCGGGTTCTAAGGGTAAAGCAAGGCTATACCCGTTGCAACCTGGTTTCGGCCGGCAGCCTGTTCATTACCAGCGACAGGGGAATTGAAAAAACACTGAGCAATTCAGGTTTGGAAGTTTTTTTTGTTGACCCAACGGTAATTCATCTTCCCGGACAGAGACACGGCTTTTTTGGAGGCTGTGCCGGGTTTTTTAACCAGCGCCTCTATATCGCCGGAAGCCTCAGGTATTTCAACGAAGGTCCGGCCCTCAGAAATGCATTGGAAATTAGAGGAATAGAACTGGTTGAGCTTTACGACGGCCCCCTGTGGGATGGCGGAGGCATTTTTTTCGTAACCTGAAATCCAAGGTATAGGGTGGAAATGTAAAATGATATTTGCGATCCAACCCTGAATTAAACATCAAGGTCGAGGCGAATCTGTTTTTCCCTGTCGCCCGGCTTGATTTGGCTGTCAGGTCGGGTTATTTTCTTTACCAGGGAGGTTTTAGTTTTGCCGGGAGTACCTGCGGCTTCTTCTTTTTGTACAGCTTCTGCTTCAGGCGTTACGAGCCATTCAAAAATACTTTCTTCAACCTGTTCCCCTGAGTCCTCTTCCTCCGGCACATCGATGGTTTCCGGTTCTTCGCGGCGTAAAGGTTCAAGCCATTCGACCGAAACGATTTCGGTTGCCGCAAGGCGTTTCCCGCGGGCTTTATAACTCTTTACGGCTATGAAACTTTCGGCTTCTACCTCGACAGTGGTTTC
>DATIKK010000103.1:0-10808 GCA_035477635.1 Bacteroidales bacterium
ATCATTTGCAGGGTCAACTGATACGCCTGGAGGGAGTGCAGTTTGCAGCAGCCGAAATGGGAACCACATTTGCCGACGAAGTAAATCTTGCCTCACAAAACCGTATGCTGGAAGATTGCTTTGGCAACCGCATCATTGTACGCACATCGGGGTTTGCTAATTTTGCAGGCAGCCAGGTTCCCTCCGGCAGAGGCAGTGTTGTAGCGGTTGCCGCACGCTTCGGCAGCGATTTTCAGCTTTACATACGGAGGCTCAGCGAGGTGCAACTCACCGGTAGCAGATGTCCAATACCGGGCGATGATTTCACCAGAATCACGATTGCCGGGTTGAGGCAGAATTTTGCGGATGGGTTTACCCAAATTCCTGCTAATACGCGAGTGGAAGGGGTCGTGATTTCGGACATGGACAACGATAACCACCCCGGACAAAACCTGTATATCATGGATGAATCGGGCACAGGCATTGTAATGCGGTTTGCTTCCTTCCATGATTTCCCTATCGGTACCAGACTGAGGGTACTTGTTTCGAACATGACCATGACAAGGTTCAGGGGTTTACTGCAGATAGATGGTCTGCCGCTTGCCAATGGAGTGAATATGGGCACGGCTCCCCTTCCCCAACCCCGGCAGGTTACCATCAGGGATATTCTGAACAATCCGGGATTGTACGAAAGCACCCTGGTTACTATACCCAATGCCACCATAACGGGAGGAACCACATTCTCGGGTAGCCGCACCCTTAGCGACGGAACCGGCCAAATGACGCTGTTTACCCACTCCTGGGCTACTTTTGCAGGCAATGCTATTCCTGCTGGCCCTGTTACCATCACAGGAATTTCGTCGATTTTCGACACTCCCCAACTCTTAATTCGCAATTTGAACGATATCAGAACCCCATAATACCATGAAGATTCCATTTCACATCATAGCAATTTTTTCCTTGGCCATTATCCTTACTGTGGGCCTTCAAAGTTGCGAAGAAGTTACTCCCGATTCGCCGCCCGAAAATGTGGTGGCCACCGACAGCATACTGACCATTGCTCAGCTAAGGGCAAAGTTTGTCGGGGCACCGGTGAATTTTACCGGAGGCTACCATGTTTTTGGAGTACTGACCTCAGATGAACGGTCGGGCAATTTTCACCGAAGCCACTTCATTCAGGATGCCACCGGGGCTATCTGCATCCGGTTCGATTCGGGCGATGACCACATGATCGGAGATTCGGTGCGCGTTTCGTTGCGAAATACAACTTTAAGCGCATTCAACAACCTGGTGCAAATAGATCAGGTGGTGTTCCAAACTCATGTGGTAATACAGGCTACAAACCGCCCTATTACACCAAGACTGGTAACCATTCCGGAAATTCTTGCAGGTGGGTTGCAGGGAATGCTTATAAAACTGGAAAATGTGCAGGTAGTAAGCGCCGAGCTTGCCCGGCCGTTTGTTGGAAACATTACCCTTGAAGATTGCAGCGGAAATCGCATAATTATACGAACCAGCGACTTTGCCAATTTTGCCACTACCCAGGTACCACAAGGACGAGGCAATATTGTGGCCATTGTATCGGTTTTTGGTACTACCTGGCAGTTGCTTCTGAGGTCGCTCGACGAGATGCAGTTTACCAACCCAAGGTGTGGAGCTATTTAAAAAGCTTCGCTTTTCCGCTTGGATCCGATTGCTTTCCCATTGAAACCTAACCCGGCAGAAGAGGTTTCGAAATTTTGCATTCGTTTTTTACATAAAATTGCCGGCTGCCCTATGGGAGTTTCATTTGCGCATCAAATGGCTCCCGTTTTTGTCAGCAGGCAGGCTTTATGAAGGCTTGTTCCTAAATATTGCTAATATTTTTCCTGAATTAGAGCCATTTGTAAGATAAACTCCCACCAGGATCAAGGCAATCCAAACGAGATACCCTACCAGGAATACTTCGCCATCGGCTATTCCCCAAAATATGCTCACAATGGGCATCATGTAGGTAACGGTGGAGGCAAAAAGTGCAGATGTGCGGTGGATAAGCCAATTGTGAACCACCATGCTTATGGCAGAGCCAAAAACCGAAAGTATTGCTACAAATCCAAAACTTACCCAGGCATTGGGTGCAGTCATCATGGTTTGGGTAAAGCCGGTGCCTGCAAACAAATAAATAGTTGCCGGTATTCCTATACCTGCAAACATAAGGGAGGTTATTGTAAGCGGATCGAAACCCCCAAGGCGGTTTTTAATAATATTTATATTCGTGGCATACAGCATGGTGGCAACAACTACCAGCAATCCATAAATGGTGCCGTTGGAGAGTTGGGGGTTGCTAACCGCTGCAAGCAGGCCTGCAACGCCTGCAAGAGCCAGCAATACCCCGGCCACGTTGAGCCAGGTGGCTTTGGCCGAGAAAAATAGTACTCCTGCAATGAGTGTAAACAAAGGTGTCAGCGCATTGAGCACGCCTGCCAGGAAACTGTCGATGTGCATCTGTGCTACTCCAAATAAAAATGGTGGGATACCACTACCCAGAAGCCCGCTAAAGAAAAAAATGCGAAGACTTGATGCAGGAACAGTCCGGATTCGCGTTACGGCAAAGGGAAGCAAAACAACAAAGGTGATAAAGATGCGCAGCGCTCCCAGCTCCATTCCGGAAAAAGATTCTAAGCCCTTTTTTACCAAAATGAACGAACTTCCCCACACCAGCATCAAAAACACCAGGGCTGCCCATTCCCTGAATCCGATTTTTACTCCCATAATTGCCGACCGGTAAAATGTCCGGCAAAGGTAACTAAAAACCTCAGCCGGTGAAGCATTGCAGCGATAGAGAGAATGACCCGGAAAATGCAAAAAGGGAAAACATTACTTTTGTATGGTTCATGATAACAACACAAACATTATGAAACAAAGACCCTTCTCACTTCGCGACCGCCTGGGAAGTTTTAAACCTGCCATTAACGGATTTTTCATACTTCTGAAAGAGGAGCATAATGCAAGGATACAACTGGCAGTTTTGATAATGGTGGTGGCTGCAGGAATTCATTTTGAAATCTATGCCTGGGAGTGGATTGCAATTACGTTGGTTTCCGGACTTGTCCTATCTTTTGAAGCCGTAAACAGCGCCATAGAGAACCTGATGGATTTCATTTCGCCCGAGAAACATCCGCAAATCAAAAAAGTGAAAGACATTACGGCAGCAGCAGTCCTGATTGCATCGGCTGCAGCATTAATTACAGGTGTAATAATTTTTTTGCCGAGGGCGCTGGAGTTGTTTAATATCAGATAGAGTTACGGAAATACATTCCTTCAACAATTCTGGCATTAAAGATTGCATATATTTTGAACCAGAATCCTAATGAAATATTTGAGTTGGAAGAGTCCGACCGGCCGAAATAATCAGGGCGCTAACTTAGCAAACAGCCAAAAACCCGTTAGAAGGACTATCACTCAAACTTGGGCATTCCGTATTTTGAGATTTTGAAACCGTCATTAATTTCGTCCACCGACACCATGCGAATACACTGCCTTTTGGTTATTTCGGTGCATACCTTAACACAGGCTCCGCAACCTTTGCAACGATCAACAGCCACAAATGCATGGTTGCGTTTATCGTTGTAGAGCAGGGTATTAGGCTCTGGACAATAAAGCGTGCAAAGCCGGCATTTAGTCTGGGAGCACTTTTGACTGTCAACAAAAGCTATTTTATACATATCAAGGTCTTATGTTAAATTATGAATAACTCCATTTATGGTCTAAAGCATATGCATGGGCAGCCTTGATGGCATCCATGTTTTTTTCGACCAGTTCCTGTTTGTGCCCGAATTTCTTTTCCATGGCCTTATCGAGCGATGCTGTTCCGCCAGAAGCAACAAATTCTTTTCCGAGAAAGCGTTCGCGAACTGCCTTTTCCAATGATTCCAGATCTGGCATCCCAATAATGGCGCTCAATGCCCCTATCATAGCCATATTTGTAGCCACTTCAGTACCGGCATAATCAAGGGCTAATTGGGTTCCGGGCAAATAATAAACTCTTGTTCTTTTTTCAAGAAGCTCGCGCTCTTCATCGGCGCCCAGCGAAATGGGATTTGGCGAATTGGCCAGGATCACAGAATCGTCTTTAAGTCCCGAATAAAAAGGCATGGTATATGATTTTCCATGTGTAATAACCTGTGGATGAAAAATCACAATAACATTGGGGTAAATGATCTCGCCAATTTCGTACAATTGCCCTCCGGCAATACGGACATAGCTCTCAACTGGCGCCATACGTTTTTCCGAGCCAAAAAAAGGCACTATTGTACTTTCGCTTCCGCTCAAAATTGTTCCATTGCTCAGCACGTGCGAAGCAGTAACAACACCCTGTCCACCCACGCCAGCCATTCTAATATTAAAACGCCTCATAATTTTCTTCTTTAATGCTACTTTCCTTCTTAAAACAATTATTTGATCCCATGAACGCTTTCGAGGTAATGTCTTGCTTCGTCGCTCATCTCCTCAATATATGAGTAATGCTCCTGCTCGGCTTGCCTGGCATCGTCCATTACCTTGTCGGGTGGAATGGAATATTCGATGTTGCACGAAGTATATGCCTGAACATAGGTTGGACCAATTTCGCGGGCTACCAATATGGCTTTGCGGATTGTATTGATGATCCGGCCGGGATTTACAGGTGTGAGCCGGGCAATATAGGCCACTCCCGAAGTTCTGGCCAGGCCGATCATGTCAATTTTATCAAATTGTTTCCCTATGGGAGCCATTTTAACCACTTCTCCTCGTTTGGTCATCCCGCTTTCCTGCCCACCTGTATTTCCGTAAACCTCATTATCGAGCATTACGGTGGTGAATTTTTCTTTCCGGAACCAGGAGTGCATTACCTGCGAGAACCCTATATCAGCAATCCCGCCATCGCCAGCCATAACTATCACATCTTTATGCTGGTCGGGGAACCTTAAAGCCAGACCCCGCTTAATGCCAGTTGCAACGCCGTTGGTATCGCAATAATTTCCATAAACAAATGGAACGGCGGCTTGCGATAGTGAAATCCTGCCACAGCCGGCCGTCCCGATAATTACTGAATGTTCGGGCGAGGGCAAGGCTATAAGCGACATGCGGATAAAATAAGCCATAGCACACCCTTCACACATGGGATGCTCTTCAAGCAACTCTTTTACAGAGCCTACATCAGCCAGTTTCATTTCCCTGCCAAAAGGCCCCCTTGTTACCAGATCCTGGTATTCCTTGGGCAAATATGGCATGAATACCTGTGATACATTTATTGTTTTGAGTGACATATTGTTATTCCTTTCTCTTTAATTCATTTTATAATTCAAATGCGGCTCTCATCACCGTTTTGAAACAACCACTGCAGGATAAGTTCCGTGGGCATGGTTATACCACCAAACACCCTGGGGCCTGGAGCTATTTCAGCATTAGAATAATTGTAGAGTGTTGCCCTGAGCTCGCGGTTGAGCCAGCCACCACAGTTAAACTCCGGTACGATAATGCGTCTGGCATTTTTGCAGGCTTCCCTTATTTCGTCAACGGGGAAAGGCCTCAATGATTTGACTTTTACCAAACCAATCCGATGACCCATCTCTTCAGCCTGACGCAAGGCCTCGCGCGATTGCGACACAGCGCTGCCTGAGGCAATAATCATAATTTCGGAGTCAGGATTGACCACTTCAACCAAGCCTTTCAGGTACTTTGATATCCAACGGCGCGAGCGCTCCTGTGCCGCGTAAACTTCCTGTTGCCAGGCTGCGTGCATCTGGTAACTAATGAAGTTGCTTTTTTGAATTGGCGCGTCGCGTGCAATCCGAATGGGAGGGTTTTCGTTGTCAATCATTGGCACAGCTTCTCTGTAGCAGTCGCGCGGAGGTAGCTTCAACTCGGCCGAGGGCATGTTGACCCAACCGCGCGCATGGGTAACAAAAAAGCCGTCAACAGCAACGGCTACAGGAAGGGTTACTTCACATTTCTCAGAAATTATAAACCCGGCAAGTGTATAATCGAAAAAATCCTGCTGATTTTCGGCATGGAATAAAATGTTTCCGCTCGAGAGCATAAAATCCAACTCGTGATTGTCGGGCTGGATTGAGAGTGGTGCGTTGATTACCCGGCACATGATCTGGAACACAACCGGTACACGGTGGCCTGGCCACGATGCAATAACCTCAAGGCCGCGCATAAGACCCGGTCCCGAAGATGCTGTCATGCAGCGCACCCCGGTACGTGAAGCGCCGGAGATGGCCGAGAAGGCGCCTACTTCATCTTCGGCCCGGTAATAGTCCTTTACATAACCCTGTCCGTAAAGGTCGCCGACCCTTTGCATGGTTTCACTCTGAGGTGTAATTGGATACGCAATAGCTATATCAACATTAGCCCTGCGAACGGCTTCGCTTCCGGCTTCACTACCGGTGATAAATGATTTTGTGCGAGGAGCCTCAAACAAAAGGTATTCGGGGGTTACTACAGTTTGCAATGGTTTCGTAATTTCCATTATTTCTTTCTCCTTACTTTGTTCATTATTCTGTACTTTGTCCTTGCCAAACATGACCGCTGGCTACTGCTTTCTGGGCAGAAGTAAGTCTTATGCCGGGTGTATCGGCATAAAGCGGCCTGAGACCGTTGGCCTTAAGTCTTCGGATTGCTGCCGTGAGAGCCTGAACTTTTTCGGTACCGCAAAATGGAAGTGATGCCATAGAATCTTCATGACCAGCCTCATTACATAGGGTAATTGTGTAACAGTTGGTGCCAGCGCGGATCATCTTCAGGGTAATATTGGCAAAATGACAATGAACCCCGATAAAAACGCAAACTTCGATTTTGTTGTGTACAATTGTAAGATTAGGGTGGCAGGGGTTTATTACTGCTTCGGGATCAATCTTTGGGTATATAGGCCGGTAATCGGGCATGGGGATAATACGCACCCCGGGAATCTCCTCGGCAAGCTCCATTACACACTCGGCTTTCATTGAAACTCCTTCCTTCCATGCCCATAGCACCAGCGGACCAGGAAATATTGTCGGGTTGCGCCGGGTGAGCAATTGGCGTGCCATTTCCTCAAGAGTATCGTTTTCATTGCAGATAACGCCTTCAATAAGACCTTCGCCCTCCAAAGGCAATGTTACTCCACAACAGGCTGCCGCAGGTGGCAGTAATCCTTCAGGGCCTGGGATAACCCTGTATTTTCGGGCTTTAATAGGATTTAATCCCCCCCCGCTTGGTTCATTTTTGGTTAACATAACTTAGAAAAAATTAAACTATTAACGGTTGTATATATTTAGGATAAAAACATCAAACTTAATTTTCAAGAAATCAAACAAAAAGGTTAATCATGGCGGTAAAAATAATGATATTAGGCAAATCATCCCTTTATTTTTCATTTTTTAATTTCATAAAAATTTTCTTTAGTGTCCACTAAAAATTAACTTAAGTTCTTTGAAACCTTTGATAATTGTAACTTTCGGAGTTCTTTACACGGTAACGATTTGAGTTGATTATGTTAGCCTACCGGGCAATGGCCGGGAAGACCCCATCGTGCATGACAACCCTGAAGAAGTGCGGCTGAATGCCCTGCGCATGGGATTCAATCTGCTGCAGAATATGTTTAAAGGGGAGTGATGTGGTGTTTCTAAAAACTGAACCTAACCAGCAAAACAAGCTGAGAAGGGCGAAGATTGTATTCGTTCTCCATGAATGAAAACATCCCCACCTGGTAATCCCTGAAGGTTTTATGGTTGAAGATGTTTACCCAGCGAACATCAATATCAATCCTGTGTCTGGTAATGGTATAGCGATAACTGAGATCTACAAAATAGTTGTGCCGATTGGCGTGCTGGTAATACTCGCCATAAATGGCAATATGCTGGTTGCGGGCCGGAAAAATGACCAAATTTCCCTGGTGCTTGAATAAACTCACGCTATTGAGCGTTTGCCTGTCACGCGTTGTCCGGAAGTGCAGCCATTGGGTGCTTAATTCAACATTGAGCCATTCTGCAAACCTGATGTTGGCCCTGGGGTCAATCATATACATATGATTCTGCCCCCGGAAGGTCTGGTTGTTTACCCATAGCTGTTGATTCTGCATAGTATAGTTGGCCTGAACAGAAAATGTGCTGGATATGCCGGGGAAAAATTTGCTGCTGCTGCCCGAAAAGTTGTGCGTATAAGATGTATTGGGTTGTTCAACAGCGACTACCAAACTCGTTCCATTATCAAAAATTTCGTTGGAAAACAGCAAATTGCTGTTTCTCACACTAAAGCTATAACCCAGCGATGAAAAGAATGACAGGAATGGGTTGCGGTGGCCTATAAAAGCGGAAAAGCTATGCAGGGTCCCCTGTTGTAATGGAGCATCATTGATTTGAAGGGTTCTGTGATTGGCAAGCATCCAGGCAAAATGAATGTTATCCATCTCCCCGAAATGATGGCGGAAGCCGTAAGAACCCCTAACCCGCCAAAAGTCTCCGATACGATAACCTGCGGACAACCTGGGTTCAACAACAATACGATTGATTTTTTGCCCACGCATTAAATTATCGTCCTTTACATTGATGGAAACATAGCTAATGGGAATATCTACACTAAAGTTGAAACCACTTCCTCTTTTGTAGTACACCAACTCGGTTTGCAGGTATGCCCGTGTTTGATTTCCATCCAAATTATTGTTGAAACTTCCGGGAAGCAGTTCAATGGGAACGGTGTTTTGGGTTTCAATCTGACTTTGCAGATTTTGAAGCATGTACTGAATCCCAACTCTCGGGGTAATATTCCAGTGTCGCCAACCCATTGAGAGGCTGGTCGAATGATGAGATGCAAACCTTTGTAACCGTATATTCTGTGAGATACCATCAAAGGGTTGCCCGCTATTGAATACCTCTTCAAAACTTCCCGGTGTTAAGGAAAGTCTATGGGGGCTGCGGTCGAATTGCAGTTGTGAGTTGAACTGTATTAGCCTCTCGCCCACTGGTAATATAGTGCTGAGACGATTGGAGAGGCTTTGGAAGGGATTGCGAAGCTCCTGTGCCAAGGGATTGGCGTTACTACTGAACAATACATTGCGTTTATCCCAGTGCGACTGAAATTCCAGTTTATTATTCAGAAAGTTGTTTGGAGTGTTGCGGATAAGGGTAATTTCCCCCCTAAGAGCGCGGTCATTCAGGTTGTTCCGGGTGGTCTCATCAAACGCAAGGGTATCTGTTGGAGTATAAATCGTTCGTCGGGTGTTCCCTTGTTGCCGTTGATTATCGTAGATAAAGTACAGGTTCGCTCGCAACTGAAAATCTCCTGTCAGACGCTGCAATGCATTGGCATTTATCATGTGCAGGTTATTATCGAGGTGGCGGTTTTCGTTGAAGCCGGGAGGAGACAGCAGAGGAGTACTGAGAAGGGAAGGCCGGCTGAGGTTGCCTTCCATGCGGCTGCGAAGGCTCTCAATAGTTAGCATATCCAACTGTTTTGCTGCATCGTGCCCTGTGTTGTTGGCCTGATAAGACCCCGCAAGCTGAAAATTGCGGGTAAACATCATGGGGGTAGCGTTTGCATCCCAGAGCAATGGAGTAAGCCCGCTCCCCAGCCTTGCTGTACCTGTGGTGGTAACCTCGCGCCTTAATGTTAAATTGAGCGAAGTGCGATGGGAAGGTATTCGCTCTTCTAATATTCTTATGGGTTGATGGTTTTCCAGGATTTGCACCGTTGCCACCGAACGGTGGGGCAAATTGTTGCTCACCAGACCGTAACGGCCACCCATCAAATCCAGCCCCTCAACATAAAAATGCTGTATGGGTTCGCCCTGGTACAGAATCCTGCCGGATGGCTCTACCTCAATACCGGGCATTCGCTGCAACACATCGGCTATCACCCTGTCTTGCTCACGGGCAAAGCTGCTCACCAGATAGCTGATGGTATCCCCCCGCTGAACAATGGGTTTGGCACGCACTACAAACTCACTCAGGTCCTTGATTTCCGGTACCAGGTTGAAAACCACCTCCTGGCTTATATTGGCTACAAAGAGGCTGTCGGTGCGGAAGTGTACGGAGGTGGCTTCCAGGCGCAGGCTATCAGCCGTAGTGTGCAGGTTGATTTGAAAGGTGCCGTCGCCACGACTAAAGCCAAAGGCAATCAGGTTTTGTTTGCCATGGGGATATACCAAAATGTTGATATTAGAGAGCGGATTTTGATTATTGTCCTTTACTCTGCCCTTTAACAGGGTTTGTGCTTCTAATGGACTTTGAAAAATCCACAATGCTATTAAAAAAAATATTACTTGCCTGATTACCATAGTTATCAATATTTTTTCAGTCCGGTTTAAGCTCTAAAGGGTTGTTGCTCCGTCTTAAATTCTCAGAAGCCACTTGTCTTGAATGGGGGTCTATGATGAAAGCATTTGTTCCCTGTATAATACTCTGGCGAAAAGACTCCCTGGCTCGGAAAAAATCTCTTTTCGTTGTTTCAATGAAACTTCTTTTCGGAAATTCAATTGTGTGGGAGTTGTGGGCTTTTTCAATAGATTCCACTTCAAAGAGATAGTGCCCCCTTGTATCATAGAGCTTAAGGATTAGGCCGGGCAGTCCATAAAATTTGTGTGGGCCATGGCGATAAGGTATTTCAGCAGAGAACCATGCAATCCAATCTCTTCCGCCAAAACTACATGAAGCTTTTTGAATGCTGTAACCATTAAAAACTGATTTTTCATTGTGTATTGTCCAGGAAAACATGTTCAGATTTTCCTGATACTTAAATAAATCACCCATAATTCTGTCGGTAGTGGTAATTCTCCCTTCCGGGTAATTTTTATAGAATTTTGCAGAAATTGAGGAGGTTGGAGCATGCCT
>DATIKK010000104.1:0-21246 GCA_035477635.1 Bacteroidales bacterium
ATTGCCTCAATTTGGCCACAAGTTCGATATGGTATTTGTAGATCCACCCTATTTTTTATCTAACAACGGACTTTCCATTCAAAACGGACAGATAGTAAGCGTGAATAAAGGAACTTGGGACAAATCTCAGGGATTTGAATACATAAACGACTTCAATCGCAAATGGCTTTCATTGGTTCGTGACAAAATGAAAGATGATGCTACCATATGGATTAGCGGAACAATGCACAACATTTTTTCAGTTGGACAAATTCTGACCGAATTAGGCTTCAAGATTCTCAACATAATCACTTGGGAAAAGACCAATCCCCCACCGAATTTTTCTTGTCGTTATTTTACTTACTCGACTGAGCAAATTATTTGGGCAAGGAAATATGAAAAAGTTCCTCATTACTTCAACTATGAATTAATGAAACAACTCAACGGAGACAAACAAATGAAAGATGTTTGGAAACTTCCTGCAATTGCACCTTGGGAAAAATCTTGTGGCAAACACCCGACACAAAAACCGCTTTCGGTTTTGACAAGATTGATTTTGGCTTCAACAAAGCCAAACGCTTGGATTTTAGACCCGTTTACAGGTAGTTCGACAACAGGAATTGCAGCTAATTTGGCAAACAGACGATTTTTAGGAATAGACCAAGAAAACGAGTTTTTGACAATCAGCAAGAACAGAAAACTTGAAATTGAGAACCCGAGAAGCGCAGCAACATTCAGGCAAAAAATCGGTGGTTTCAATGACAAGAAAGAACTTGAATTATTTTTATGGGAAGAACCAAAAGAAGAATATAAAACAGAGCTAAACTTGACGAAGTAGAAGGGCAATCGACTAACATCGGTTTGTAATACTGTTCATAAATCATCTTAAAATACGAAATCCTCCAGGTTGAATTTGTATATTTTTACTGAATAATATATTTGAAAATGTCCCTTCCATATTTTACTCACCTTCACGTTCATACTCAATATTCGATCCTCGATGGGGCATCGCAAATTGAACCTTTGCTTGACAAGGTAAAAAACGTGGGAATGGACGCCATTGCTATTACTGATCACGGAAACATGTATGGTGTGCTTCATTTTACTTCAGCAGCACAGAAAAAAGGCATTAAGCCCATTATTGGTTGTGAGGTTTATGTGGCTGAAACCAGCCGGTTCGATAAAAAAGGACGCGAGGATCGCAGTGGTTATCACCTGGTATTGCTTGCAAAGAACCGCGAAGGCTATGATAACCTTTCGCGGCTGGTTTCTCTTGGTTTTACTGAAGGGTTTTATTACACTCCCCGTATTGACAAGGAATTACTCAAAAAAAACTGCAAGGGACTTATTGCATTATCTGCCTGCCTTGCAGGTGAAGTACCTCAGACCTTAATGGAAAGAGGGGTGGAGCAGGCCGGTAAGGTAATAGGTGAATTTCTCGACATTTTTGGCGAGGATTTTTATTTGGAATTACAGAGGCACGGGCTGGCCGACCAGGAACCCGTAAACCAGCACCTGCTGGAGCTTGCAGTCAGGTATGGCGTAAAGGTTATTGCCACCAATGATGTACACTATATAAATGCCGAAGATGCCCGTGCCCATGATATCCTCATATGCCTTCAAACCGGAAAGGACCTGGATGATAACAATCGCATGAAATATTCAGGACAGGAATACCTCAAAACTGGGCAGGAAATGGCTCAGCTTTTTTCGGATATTCCGGAGGCGCTTGAAAACACACGTGAAATTGTTGATAAAGTTGAAAACTATTCTATAACAACAAAAAAAATTCTCCTTCCCGTCTTTCCGCTGCCCGAAGGTTTCTCTACCGAGGACGAATACCTTAGACATTTGGCATACCAGGGAGCATCAGAATTATATCATCCTACAGAAGGAGAGATTACCCAACGGCTTGATTTTGAACTTGAGGTAATCAAAAACATGGGGTTCGCGGGCTATTTTCTGATTGTTCAGGACTTTATTAATCAGGCGAGGAGGATGGGTGTGTCGGTAGGCCCCGGAAGAGGCAGTGCTGCAGGATCAGTGGTAGCCTATTGCACTGGTATAACCACGATCGACCCGATAAAATACAACCTGCTTTTTGAACGGTTCCTGAACCCCGAACGGATTTCAATGCCAGATATTGACATTGATTTTGACGATGAAGGCCGCGACAAGGTTTTGAAATACGTAATCGAAAAATATGGTTCAGATAAGGTTGCCCAAATTGTTACGTTCGGAACCATGGCAGCAAAATCGTCGATTCGCGACGTAGCCAGGGTACTTAAGCTTCCATTGCCCGAAGCTGACCGGCTTGCCAAGTTGGTACCCGAAAAACCAGGAGTAAGCCTTGAAAGCGCTTATAAAGAAGTGCCTGAATTGGCACAAGCAGTCGAAGACCCTAATCCCCTGATCCGGGAAACCCTTAAGTATGCAAAAATCCTTGAAGGTTCAAACCGGCAAACTGGTGTTCACGCCTGCGGCGTAATTATCGGCCCCAGGAGTCTTGTTGATTGCCTCCCCTTGAGCATCCAAAAAGATAGTGAGTTACCTGTTACACAATACGAAGGTAAGTATGTGGAATTGGTGGGTATGCTGAAAATGGACTTTCTGGGTTTGAAAACCCTTAGTATAATTAATGAGGCCATCAAAAATGTGAAAAAAACCAGGGGCAAAACCATCAATATAGAATCAATTCCACTTAATGATGAAAATACCTTTCAACTATACCAAAGAGCCGAAACCATTGGCACATTCCAGTTCGAATCGGCAGGCATGCGCGAATATCTTAAAGATCTGAAGCCCAACGATATTGAAGACCTGATTGCCATGAATGCCCTGTACCGCCCCGGACCGATGGAGTTTATCCCAACCTACATTAACCGAAAGCACGGCAGACAAAAAACTGAATATCCGCATCCCTGGCTTGAGGATATTTTACAGCCAACCTATGGTATAATGGTTTACCAGGAACAAATCATGCAGGCTGCACAGATTATGGCGGGTTTCTCACTGGGTAGCGCAGATATACTCAGGCGGGCAATGGGTAAAAAAAATAAGGATGAAATGGACAGGCAGCGGGCTTACTTTATTGATGGAGCCTTAAAAAAAGGGATAGAAAAAGAGAAGGCCTCCAACATTTTTGAAGTAATGGCCAGGTTTGCAGAATATGGCTTCAACAGGTCGCATTCGGCCGCTTATTCGTTGCTTGCTTACCGTACAGCTTATCTTAAAGCCAATTACCCGGCCGAGTATATGGCTGCTGTGCTAACCAACAATTTTAGCGATATAAAAAAAATTACCCAAATGATGGAAGAGTGTCATCGCCAGAAGATCTTGGTGCTGGGACCCGACATCAACGAAAGTCAACTCAATTTTGTGGTAAACAGTAAAGGCGAGATACGTTTTGGTCTGGGAGCCATAAAAGGAGTTGGTGAAACTGCCGTTGAAGCCATTGTTGAGGAAAGGGAGGCCAATGGTGCGTTTAAGAATATTTTTGACTTTGCAAGAAGGGTTAACCTGCGCAACGTGAACAAACGTGTTTTTGAGTCAATGGCCAGAGCCGGAGCATTTGACTGTTTCCAAAACGCACATAGGGCACAATATTTCTATTCCGACAATAATGATCAAACTATTTTTATCGATAAAGTAATAAAACACGCAAACCTCCTGCTGAAAAAGGAAAGCGCATCGCAGATGAACCTTTTTGAGGATAGCGCTGAAGTGTCAGTTCCAG
This sequence comes from Bacteroidales bacterium, assembly GCA_035477635.1. Taxonomy (GTDB): domain Bacteria; phylum Bacteroidota; class Bacteroidia; order Bacteroidales; family UBA7960; genus UBA7960. The sequence goes on from DATIKK010000104.1 coordinate 3,716, forward strand.
ATCCTGTCCTGCCAAATTGTGCCCCGTGGAGCAGGCTCGAACTGCTTAAGCATGAAAAAGATGTTACAGGAATGTACATCTCAGGCCATCCGCTCGATGATTTCAAACTTGAAATCAAGGCTACCTGTAATGTAAATATTGCCGACCTTGCCAACCTTAATGCTTTAAAAAACCGAGAAATAACCTTTGCAGGCATAATTACCTTGGCAGCACATAAAATTGATAAAAACGGCAAGCAATACGGTTCTTTTGTAATTGAAGACCTAAACGACTCCATACAACTTTTTCTTTTTGCCGAAGATTACCTGAAAATGAAGCACTTTCTCGAAAACCAGACTTTAGTGCAGGTTAAGGCTAAAGTTCAGCAGGAGCGGGAAGGCACATTGAAACCTAAAATTAAAAGTATGTGCCTCCTTTCTGACCTTGCCGAAAGGGGTTTTCTGGAACTTACTATTTATTTGCCCTTAAGCGAGATAAACGATGAAATAATTGCCCGCTTAAAGGAACTCGCAAAGCGGCACAAAGGAAAAACCAAACTCATATTTTCGATCGATGACTATCTGGAAAATATTTCTATTGAAATTGCTTCACGCAAACTTAAAATTGAACCCATTGGGTTTTTAAAGGAATTGCTTGCTGAATTTGATTTTGGTTACAGGCTAAACGGTCAATAGCGAAGTATCGTTATCAACTGTTAAGTGGTTGTTATTATTTTTTTGAGAAAGTTGTAAATTCGTTTGGAAAAAACAATTAGGTTTGTATAGTACATAACTTTATTAAATAATATTTCATGGCACTGGAAATTACTGACAATAACTTTGAAGAGATTGTTTTAAAATCGGGCAAACCCGTACTTGTTGATTTTTGGGCTGAGTGGTGTGGTCCATGCCGTTTGGTTGGTCCTATCGTTTCTGAAATTGCTAAAGAATATGAAGGTAAGGCGGTGGTTGGAAAACTTGATGTTGACAGCAACCCACAGGTTTCCACCAATTACGGGATTCGAAATATTCCTACAATACTTTTTTTTAAGGATGGCCAGGTTGCCGACAAACAGGTTGGAGCTGTTCCAAAGTCGGTTCTGATGGCAAAACTTGAAAAGCTCCTTTAGTTAAAGCACACGAAATTAACGACTGTCGCAAAAAAACGAGATAGCTTTTTTCTAAATATTTAGGTTAAAGCGCTTCTTTTCGGTTTTAACGTTTTTCAGCCAGAAATAATATCTCTTATTTTTGTTTATGGGCTATTTACACATTTATACGTAAACTATTTGCCTATGCCCGTTAAATCAGTCATTTCTGGCTAATCTCTTGTTAATGCTCCAATTTACATCCATATGCCTGGTATAGTTCTCGAAAAATTGGATTTCGTTTTTTTGCACTTATCCTTCCTGGCAGTAATTATTTTTCTGGGTTGGATTTTTTTTCGCTATCATACCAAAAAAAGAAGTCAAGACCTATCACTTTTTGAAGGTCAACTTGAAACATTAAAGAAATGTGATCAAGCCTATAACGAGACAAAATTCCAACTGGAACTTCAAAATAAATTTCTGGAGGACGCCATAGTTTTGCTGAATGAAAAGGGGTTGGTGTATTATCTAAATCAAAAAGCCTCGAAAATTTTTGGACATGCTCCTGACAAGATTATTAACCAACCATTGCCTGAATGGGTTTGTCATGACGGAAAATCTCCGCTTAATACTCCCGGAAAATTAAAACCCGGCTCAGCCTATTCCTATCTGGTTCAAAATTCCACTGGAGGCACAATAAAACTATACAAAACGAAATGGAACTTTTATCCGGCAAGTGAAGGGAAAGAGGGTGCAGCGGTAGTCTTTACCGATTTTACGGAACTTCTGGATTTAGATAAGAAATATCAGCAACTGTTATTCGAAAAAAACGAAATCAATAAGCAATTAAATTGTCTTTTCGACATATGCGATGTTTGCGGTGTACCCAATATCACTTTTGAGGGGATTCTTGAAAGGTCAATTCTGATTATTCCTAATGGAATGAAATTCACTCATGACGTTTGGGTAGAGATAAGTTACAGGGATAAATTGGTTCGTTCCCAAAATTTCAGTGAAACGCCCTGGTCATTTACAGCGCCAATAAAAATCCGGAATAAAAAGTTGGGATATGTAAAAGTAGGATATATTACTGAAAAACCTGGCCAAAGCCGTGAGGCATTTCACCTGAACGAAAAATTGCTTATAAAAACTATTGCCGAAAAGTTGGGGCAGGTCATTGAATTTCAAATTCTTGAGAAAAGATTAGTTGCAGGTGCCGAAAAAGAGTTGGCTTTAGATATTTCATCAGAAAAAACAAAAAAACCGCCCCGTAAAAAAAAGGGAACGGTTTAACGATTGGCTGGGAAAACCTTTGGAGTGGTGTTTCAGCTCTGACTTATGTTAACGAATTTACCTGTTTTGTATTTCCCTCCATCGAGATTGGCTTTTATTTTCGTAAATGCCTCCAATGTGTATTCCACATCCTGGAGGGTATGCATTGAGGTGGGGATAATTCTGATGATGATAACTCCCTTAGGAACAACAGGATAGCCAACAACTGAGCAAAAAATATTATAGTTTTCGCGCAGGTCGTGAGCCAGGTTAGCAGCTTCGGTCGGATCACCGCTAAAAAACACAGGAGTAACCGGCGATTCTGTGTTGCCAAGGTTGAACCCCCTGTCTTTTAAACCCTTTTGCAGAGCATTTGCAATTGCCCATAGTTTGGTGCGGAATTCGGGATGCTTGCGCAACAAATCAAGTCGTTTCAAGCCACCAATTACGATGGGCATTGGAAGAGATTTTGCAAAAATCTGGCTTCGCATGTTGTAGGTCAGGAAAAAAATTACATCTTTGGTTGAAGCAACAAATGCTCCTATTGAGGCAAATGCCTTTGCAAAGGTTCCGAAATAAATGTCAACGCCATCCTGAACTCCCAAATGTTCATCGGTACCGGCGCCGGTTGGGCCCATAATTCCAACCCCATGTGCATCATCAACCAAAAGCCTGAAATTGAAATCTTTTTTCATTTCAACAATTTTGTCAAGCTTTCCTAAGTCGCCCGACATTCCAAAAACGCCCTCAGTTATTACCAGAATTCCGCCTCCGGTTTGCTGGGTTATTTTAGTTGCCCGTTCCAACTGCTTGCGCAGACTTTCCATATTGTTGTGCGGGAAAACAAACCGCTTGCCAAAGTGCAGCCTAACTCCGTCAACTATACAGGCATGCGATTCTGAGTCATACACAATCACATCATGGCGGTCAACCATGGCTTCGATTATCGACACCATACCCTGATAGCCGAAATTCAGAAGATAAGCAGCTTCTTTATTGACAAAAGCTGCCAATTCCCTTTCGAGCTGCTCGTGATAATCGCTTTGCCCTGACATCATACGCGCGCCCATCGGATAAGCCAATCCGTACTTACTGGCAGCTTCGGCGTCTGTTTGTCTTACTTCAGGGTGATTTGCCAATCCGAGGTAATTGTTCAGACTCCATACAAGCTTTTCTTTACCGCGAAATTTCATGCGGGGCGAAATCTCTCCCTCCAGCTTGGGGAAAGTCCAATAACCATGAATGCTTTTTGCATACTGCCCTATAGGGCCAAGATTCGTCGTTGCTTTGTTAAAAACGTCCACGTCAGTAAGTTTAAATTTATATTAATGCTGTGCAAACTTAATCTTTATTGAAAAAATGACAAATTTTATTTTAATGAGAACCCAAGCATACTTTATGCTGGCAAGCAGCCTTGTTTATTGATTTATTTTATCAAAAAATACTATTGGATCAGGGCAATTAAGTTCAAACTTTTCCTTTTCATGACAATGGCAAACACCAGGAAAATCGCCCTGCATTCCCATCAATTCTCCAATTACCTGGAAGTGGAGGTGAGGAGGCCAGTTGCCATTCTCAGGGAAATTACCAATGCTACAGAACGGCTCACCCTTTTCTATAATTTTTCCCTGAAACAAACCCTCAAGAGATTTCTGCGAAAGATGCCCATACAGTGTATAAAAAATGCATTCCGCAAGGTTGTGTTCCAAAATTATAGTTGGTCCATAATCCCCTATGCGGTCGTTGTTTCGAAAACTATGAACCACACCTTTGAGCGGAGAGTAAACCTGCCCGCCAGCTTCAGTCCAAATGTCAACCCCAAGGTGTATGTTTCGAGCCTCATCGTTTTGACTCATAAACAATTCACTGCACCTGTACAAATTCCGGTTCTCCAAATATCCTCCATACCCGTATTTTTTTCCATTATCTCTCAGTAGCTCTTCAACTAATGCATTTACCTGCGAGGGGTTACTAAAATCAAGATGTTGAATATTTCTATTGGTTGCCGAAAAATCAAGAAAGAATGTGTTTGTGGCATCCAAATCGGGCACAAAAAGTGGATGGAGTTCTTTGTTTATTTCGAGCAGTTTTTGGTAAAAGTTCATCGTCTTTTGATTTTTAGACTGCATTCTTATACTTTTCGTTGAAAATTTTTTCTAGTGCATAAAGTTCATCGCGCAAACGCGCAGCTTCTATAAAATCAAGAGCTTTTGCAGCTTTTTCCATTTCCCTGCGTGATTTGTTCATGGACTTTAGCAACTGCTCCCTGCTCATGTATTGCACAACCGGATCGGCAGCAATATCTGGCATTTCCTTTTCAATGTAAATTTTACCGGCAGGGCCGGCCATTCCTGCAACACTGGTTTGTTTATGAATGGCATCAACCGATTTACTTATCTGGGTCGGTGTAATATTGTTTTCTGAATTATACCTTAGTTGTTTTTCTCGTTTACGGTTCGTTTCGTCAATTGTTTGCTGCATGCTCCGTGTAATTTTACCGGCATACATTATTACCAGGCTGTTTATGTTTCTTGCAGCCCTTCCGGCAGTCTGGATCAACGACCTTTCCGACCTCAAAAAGCCTTCTTTGTCTGCATCAAGAATTGCCACCAGAGATACTTCAGGCAGATCAAGCCCTTCACGAAGAAGATTCACTCCGATAAGCACGTCAAAGTTGCCGAGGCGCAAGTCCCTGAGAATTTCGACCCTTGCTATAGTTTCGACATCGGCATGAATGTACTTGGCGTTAACTCCAACATTGGAGAGGTATTTTGACAATTCTTCGGCCATGCGTTTTGTGAGGGTGGTAACCAGGATACGTTCATTAGCCGAAATTCGGCGGTTAATTTCGTCGAGCAGGTCGTCAATCTGATTTAAGCTTGGACGCACTTCAATAACCGGTTCCAACAGACCTGTGGGCCGTATAAGTTGCTCTACAACAACGCCTTCGCTTTTCACAAGCTCGTAGTCGGCAGGTGTAGCGCTTACAAAAATAACCTGGTTAACAGCTTGTTCGAATTCATCAAATTTCAATGGTCTGTTGTCTAAGGCTGCCGGAAGCCTGAATCCATATTCCACAAGGTTTTTCTTGCGCGATAAGTCGCCTCCGTACATTGCCCGTATTTGCGGAACAGTTGCATGGCTCTCGTCAACAACCAACAGGAAGTCGTCGGGAAAGTAATCGATCAGACAAAACGGACGGGAACCTGGCTTACGTCCGTCGAAATATCTGCTGTAGTTTTCGATACCCGTGCAAAACCCAAGCTCCCTGATCATTTCAAGGTCGTAATTTACCCGGTCTTCAAGACGCCTGGCTTCCAGTTCACGCCCGGTTTCTCTGAAAAACGAAGCTTGCGTGAATAAATCGTCTTGAATTTGCCTTATGGCTAATTCCATCCGATCTTTCGAAGTAACAAAAATATTGGCCGGGTAAATAGCCAGGTGATCCAAAGATTGTATTTTTTTGCCACTTATAGGGTCAATTGATTCAATGGTTTCAATTTTGTCGTCCCAGAAAAGGATGCGGTAGGCTATATCGGCATAGGCCGGAAAAACATCAACAGTATCGCCCTTAACCCTGAAATTGCCCCTGTTGAAATCAGCCATAGTGCGGGTATAAAGACTTGAAACAAGCCTGTGGAGCAACCTGTTGCGGCTTATGGTCTCACCGCAGGTCAGCCTTATAATGTTGCTGGTGAAATCATCGGGGTTGCCAATACCATATATGCAGGAAACCGAACTCACCACGATCACGTCGCGCCTGCCCGAAAGTAACGTGCTTGATGCGCTCAAACGCAACTTTTCAATTTCGTCGTTTATCGAGAGGTCTTTTTCAATATAAGTATTGGTTGCAGGGATATAAGCCTCCGGCTGATAATAATCGTAGTACGAAACGAAATACTCAACGGCATTTTCAGGGAAAAACTGCTGAAATTCGCCGTAGAGTTGAGCAGCAAGCGTTTTGTTGTGACTTAGAACCAGGGTTGGGCGTTGAACCTGTTGCAGGACATTTGCAATGGTAAAGGTTTTTCCCGACCCGGTTACTCCCAAAAGTGTTTGTGCCTTTATACCTGCTCTAACACCTTCGGTAAGCTGGGCAATGGCCTCAGGCTGGTCGCCTGTCGGAAAAAAATCTGCAACCAGTTTAAATAGCATAAAGCTGTTTTTGCAAAGATAAAAGATAATATTACGGTCTTAAAAACACTAAAGGGCTACCGAAGTCGGTAACCCTCTCGTTATACTCCGGCAGGTTTTTCAAAAAACGTACCTTACGGTAAGCCCTGCGCCTGTCCAGAACCTTGTAACTGGCATAATGTCGATGAAAGGAGATATATCAACACCGACACTAATAGGTATTTCTTCAATCTTATATTCAATGCCAACAATTCCGGCAGCTCCAAGCACTGTTTGATTACCCGCAACATCCCATGATGGATGGTAAGCGCCGTCATAGAATCCCAAAAAGCCACCGCCTCCGTAGTACCAATTTAAACCTGGTACATCAAAAGCGTTTGTATGTCGCTGGTATAGAACTGTAAGCAACAATCCCCTGTGGTGAAATGCACCTACAAATTCCAAAGCGTCATTCTCAGAAAGAAAATGTTTGAAGGATACTCCAGAGAACACTCCTCCGCGAATACCGATACCTGAATTATAATCCTGGGCCCTGCCAATCTGTACTAGCAACAGTGCGAAGAGAACAACCAAAATAAATCTTTTCATCCGTAAATAATTTTAAAGGTTAAGGTCTAATGATGAAAGTGCAAATATAGTCAAATGTCTGAATATAAATTTCTTTACCAATTTTCCGTTTTGTCAAGGTATTACCATGTTGTTACTTCCCGGTTGATTGAAAATTCAAAACTACGCTTACCGGAAAATGGTCGGAGTATTCTTGATTTCCGGTTCTGAAATTTACGGGAGTAAATTCAGCGCTGTGCATAATGTAATCAATTCTAAATCCTGGAATAGCTATCAAATATGTTCTTCCCATTCCAAGCCCACTTTTAAATGCATCGTAAAGTACCTGGGTAAGTTGGTAGTAAACGTATGAGGTAGGAGTGTCGTTAAAATCTCCCGCCAAAATAACCGGGTGTGGACTTTTTTTAATGTGCTCAGCTACCTTTTCGGCCTGGCTTGCGCGCCATATAAAGGCACGCTTTAGACGGCGAAGGATTATCCGGCTATTGGCAGTAAAATTCCAATAATGCTCATCTTGCAGAGTATTTATCATGTTCTCGACAAAAAGGTGGTCTTCATGACTAAGACCAATTGACTCAAGATGAAGATTATAAACGCGAATTGTGTCATATCCAACCTTTATATCGGTGTATATGCAAAGGTTTCCGGCATTTGTCCTGAAAAGGATTTTTCCCCGGTTAACTATCGGATAGGAGCTGAAGGTAGCCACACCGAAGTAGTTCTCATACCTCGATACCCTGGTGTATTCGAAATGCGCGTATCTTGCCCGCATAAAAGTAGTCAATGTATCTAAGGTTCTGAACTGGCCCTTCCTGTCAAACACAAATTCCTGAAAACAAACAATATCTGCATCCTTTTTGTCGAGGTAGCTGAATATTTTATCTCTATAAGTAAAGTTTAACTGCCAACCCGGCAGGTAACTATAGAGACCAAAGTTTCGAACATTGTAGCTCAACACCTTCAGATTTTTACCGCTTTCGGGAAGAGGCATATTTACCTTGTTGATTTGCAACAGGTTTCCTACATGATTTATCCCAACCAGTACCGCCAGGGCCGAAATCCAGAAATATTTTTTCCAGGCTACCAGCCAAAAAATCAAAAACAAAAAATTTAAAAAAAGCAGGATAGGGTAAGCAAGACCTAAAAAAGCAATTGGCCAGAAATCCTCGGGTCTGATATAGGCAGCAAGGTATGAAAGTAATAGGATTGAAGCGACTACTCCGTTGAAGAACAACAGAATTTTAGTAGTTAATGAAGCTCCTGGCTTTTTTTGCGTCACTTGCCGTAATTATAAATCATGGTTTGTTACCCATTTTAAAAAGCATTTCCTTTTCTTTGGCTGAAAGACTTTCATATCCACTATGAGAAATTTTGTCAAGAATGCGGTCAATTTCTTTTTGTCGTTCAGATCTCTGAAAATTGTAGTCTTCGTCAGTAAGAGGTCTGGTACTTGAGTACTTAACTTTCAGACGTGATTTAGGACTAAACCGCCTGGCTATCGAACCCACCCATAAACCTATTTTTTTTGCAGGGTCGATGCGTGCCCTTACCATTAGTCCGTAAATTAAACCCCAGAAAGCTCCTCCAAGGTGGGCAATATGGCCTCCGGGATTCCCTCTTTCAATGCTCAGAATATCGATAATTACAAAAAATATTGCTATATATTTTAACTTGACAGGGCCCAATAGAATCAGTGGCAGCCGGTAATCAGGCGCATAAACTGTTACCGCAATAAAAATTGCCAGAACCGATGCCGAAGCGCCAATGGCCACAGCCTGGTGCTTCACCTCCTCGAAAACCGGAAAAAAGTTGTATGCCAATACAAAAAACAAGGCTCCTGTCAGTCCGCCTAACAGGTAAGTAACCGAAAGCTGCTTGTTTCCAATAAAATCGCTGAACAATCTACCCCCTACATAAAGTACAAGCATATTGAAAAAGATGTGAAAAAAGCCAAAATGCAGAAACATGTAAGTGAATGCTGTCCATGGGCGGGAAACAATCAAACCGGGGTTCGACGAAATCCCAATCCAGGCAGTCATAACATCGGCATGGTGAGGCATATCCCAAAGAAAAAAAATAAGCCTCAGAAAGTTGATTAATAAAAAGACAACGAGGTTTATGCCTATAAACAGTACGAGCAAGGGACTTTTGTTGAAAAACTGACGTAGTTCTCTAAGCATGAAAATTGTTTTAAGAAAATGATTAAAGCAACGGACGATTCTTTTTGCTTCTCCAGTATCTGATCAGGAAAAACCCGAACAACATACCACCCAGGTGGGCAAAGTGTGCAATGTTGCCATCCCTGCCAAATAATCCCGCGCCCAATTCCATTGCTCCGTATATCATTACAAAATATTTTGCCTTTATGGGAATTGCAAAGAAAACATATATCAGGGCATTGGGGAACATCATTCCAAAAGCCAATAGTATTCCAAAAACTGCTCCTGAAGCTCCAACTACAACAGGGGCATTAAGGAAGTCAATCCTGTATTGGTTCATGAAACCTACGGCCTGCACCAACGCTTCCTGCCTGTCAAGGTCTAACATTTGGTTGTAAAGTTCAATAAACTGCTGAATTGCTACCCTCGAATCAGGTGAAACTGCTTTAATATAGCCCTCTGCAAAAGCAACCTGCAAGGCCTCATGTGTAGGATTGGCGATAAATTGGTTAATCACCGTTAGCTCTGGCAGCATTTGAAAATAAACGACAATGTAATGAATTAGCGCTGCTCCCAAGCCTGTAATAAAATAATAAACAAGAAACCTTCTGGGACCCCAAACATTCTCAAGCACATTTCCAAACATCCACAAAGCAAACATATTGAAGAACAGATGAGTAAATCCGCCATGCATAAACATGTAGGTTACAAGCTGATACGGAGCAAAATCAGAAGCGCCGAAAAAATGCAGCCCTAAAATCCGGTACAGGTCAATTCCAAAAGCACTGTTGAAAGTAAGGGTAGCAAGGAAAAATATCCCGTTGATTATCAGTAGGTTTTTTACCGCTAATGGTAAAATATTGAAGCCTCCCGGTGCTATGCGCATTAAAAAAAATATTACGTTTCAAAAAATTACTTTCCTGATAAAGGAAGTGTCAAACCTTACAAAAATACAAATTTTAACTTATTTAAGGCGTTCCGACAAATAAGCCAGGGGAATGAGGGTTATAGCTGGCTTGCCCGAAGGCGAAAATTCAGGAGCGGAACAAGCAAACAGCGAATCAGTAAGATGCTGCATCTCATGTTCTGTCAATGATCTTCCATGTTTCACTGATAATCTTCTTGCCATAGAGCGTGCTACGTTTGTTAAAGTATCCAGCCTGGCGTCACCCTGATTTATCCTGAAATTTTCCAGAAGACCTTCTACTAAACTTTGTATTGGTTCATTTTCAGCAATTTCAGCAGGAACAGCGCTTACAATAAAAGTAGTCTTCCCCTTTGCATCAATAATAAATCCCAGAGCAGTTAAAACAGGAAGCATTTCGGTTAGCAGTTCGGCGTCAATGTCGTTCAGTACAATGTTTTCAGGAAATAACAGATGCTGTGAAGCGGATTGCCTGGCATTAATTCTTTTCAAAAATTCTTCAAAAAGTATTCGTTCATGTGCCCTCTGGTGGTCGATCACCATGATTCCTGATTTTACCGGTACAAGGATGTATTTTTTAGATATGTGCAGGAATTTTTTTGGAATGGCTTCCTCTTCAGGCAACTTCCACTGCGAAGGAATGGTATTGGAAAATTGCTCGTTATCAGGAGGAATATTTGTGTTAAACCCGTCGGTTGATTCATCGTTCTTGTGAAAAAGCGACTCCCATTGAGTTGGATTGATACGTGAAGTGAGATTTACAGGCACACGGGAGGCAGGTTGGTTGCTGTCGAACGGGTTGAAATCGGGATTTACACTAATGCCGGGCATTACAACGGGGCGGTTTGCGGAAAAACCCTCGCTGTCAAATGCTGATTCTTTTTCAAAATCGAGGGTAGGAGCGATGTTATATCTTCCAAGCGAACGTTTTACGGCCGATTTCAGAATCTGGTATATACTCCGTTCATCCAGGAATTTTATTTCAGTTTTAGTTGGATGAACATTCACATCAATATTTGAAGGTTCGATTTGGAGAAACAGAAAATAACCCGGAAAAACATCGTCAGGAATTAATTCCTGAAACGCCAACTCCACTGCATGATTCAGGTACGATGATTTTATGAATCGCTTATTAACAAAGAAAAACTGGTCGCCACGCTTCTTTTTACAAAATTCCGGTTTAACTACATAACCCGAAATGGATACAATCCCGGTCGTTTCATCAACTGGTACAAGGCGTTGATTGTATGCGCCACCTAAAATGTTAACAATCCGTAGTTTCAGATTTGATTTTTCGAACTGATGGGTAAGTTCCCCGTTCTGGTAATACATGAATCCTATTGAGGGAAAGGCAAGGGCCACCCTGGTCAGTTCCTGAAAAATATGCCCCTTTTCAATAACATCGCTTTTTAAAAAATTCCGGCGGGCAGGAGTGTTGAAAAACAGATTTTTCACCGAAATACTTGTACCGGATGGACATTGACATTGTTGCTGCAGCATTATTTCCGAACCTTCGATGATAATTTCTGTTCCCAGATTGTCATTGTACCGGCGGGTTTTCAATTCCGTACGCGATATGGCTGCAATTGAGGCCAATGCTTCACCTCTGAAACCCATGGTTCGGATAGAAAACAAATCGTTGGCCTGATTTATTTTTGAGGTTGCATGTCGTTCGAAACACATTCGCGCATCTGTTTCGCTCATACCCAGGCCATTGTCGGTTACCTGAATGAGCGTCCGGCCTGAATCCTTAATTATGAGTTTGATTTGCTCTGCTCCAGCGTCTATTGCATTTTCAAGTAATTCCTTTACGGCAGAAGCAGGCCTTTGAATCACTTCTCCGGCGGCAATCTGGTTGGCCACCGAATCGGGAAGCAGTTTTATTACATCGTCCATTCAATAGTCAATCAACAAAAAGTATTGTCAGAAAATGAAAATGATAACGTATAATATCACAGCTAAAACTACCAGGATAATAACAAAGCGCTGATTCGACGCCTTCCGGTCGCGTGCGCCGGCAGTTCTTTTCCAGCGCAGATTCATCCGGGAGCGCAATGCCTGTTCATAATTTTCAGTGCCTTCTTCAATGGCGGTTTTTTGCCTTTGATTCCGTTCTTCGGCTTTGGGATCGTAAAAAACAGGCTTGTAATTATACCTTTTGTTTTTGGGTGTTTTGAAAAATGTTATGGCCATAGCGGCTTATGTATTGAGTTGTTGAGCCAAATTTAATCAATTTTGCGATACCTTGGGAACCTTTGATTCAGATAATATTGAACACAAAAGAAAAAGGGCTCCCCGGTGATGAAGCCCTTTTGACCAAATTGGTGTTTTGGTTGTCAGGCTTGCCTCACTGCGGGGTAATACTGTTGAACAAGGTAAAAACCTCCAAAGAACACACCGCTGTAAAACAGATCGCCCAATATTGTCATGTGGAAAAACGGAATAGCTGCAACGTAGCATTGAACCAGGCCGGAAAGGGTTGTGGGATACATTGTTCCAGACATCCACACGGCCAGGTTGGTCAGCAGGAAGAAAACGAGGGAGCCTGCAAGGGCACCGCCACCTACGGTCAAAACTCTTATGTTATTTCTAAAAAGGCCTCCTATGGCTACCATCAATACAAAACTAACATAGACCGGTATCATCATATCGTGAAAACCCAACAAAATGTCGCTTACTAACAAGGCTGCAATAGGAATAGAAAAGGCCAGCCACCGGTTTGCAAGATGTGCTCCGGCAAAAAGCGCCAGTGCTCCAACCGGAGTAAAATTAGGATAGTGGGGTACAAGACGCATTATGGCAGCAAAAAGAATTACCCCCATAACTACCAAAACTTTAGGGGTGAGTATTTTTCGAATCATTGGTATTTGAAATTGTATTTTGGTTAAACCTTAGTGCGCAAAATTATAAAATCATTTTAACTAACAACATTTATACCTGTATTTTGTTTTTCCAGGTGTATTCACAAATTGACAGCTTACGAAGTTTTTGTTATTTTTAACCTGAAATGCAAACCAACATGACCGTTATGGAAACTTTTTGGCTTAATGTTCTTGACTGGTTTTTCTTTGTTTTTCATCTGGCTTTGGTATTATTTAACCTTTTAGGTTGGATATGGAAGAAAACCAGGCTGTGGAACCTTATTGTACTTTTCCTTACTTTATTCTCATGGTTTGGCCTGGGTGTTTTTTATGGCTTCGGATTTTGCCCTATTACCGAATGGCACTGGCAGGTACTCGGAAAGCTCGGACAAACAGGACTTCCGAATTCGTACATTAGCTATCTTATCTACCGTATTACCACAATTGTCCCTCCACAACTTTTGGTTGATTATGCCACTATGATTGGCGCATTTCTGGCATTTATTATATCGTCCTACCTTAATGTCAGGGATTGGGTTGCCAGAAAGAAGCAGGCGGCGATTGAAACCTTCAATCATTGCAAGTAACAGGCTCAGGTCTTTTTTGTAATAAGAACCTTGTCTATGCGTTTGCCATCTATATCAACCACTTCTATTTCATAGCCCTTGAATTCGAATTTTTCACCAAGACCGGGAATTTTTCCGGTTTGGTTTATTACGAAACCCGCTACGGTTGAATAATCGGTTGTTTCGAAGTTTATCTCAAAACCCGGAATGATTTCTCCAATCGTTTCGATGGGGGCATCTCCGCTAACCAGAATAGATTTGTCTTCACGAACGAAAATATCGGGGTCGAAAGGATCGCGCTCATCAGGAACCTGCCCCAGAATATGCTCAATAATATCGTGTATGGTTATAATTTTTGTAATTTGGGTTAATTCTAAATAATGATTATTTTTCAAAGTCCTATTAGGTCATTTTTTTGCATTTGACTTAGACGGGCATGAGCTGCAGTCACATTCTGACTGTTCGATTAATGCTGGGGTGGGGGAGTATGACCCCAGGTAATGCTTTTACTCAAAACCGATAAACAAAAAAATTCGCATAAACATTACCTGTTCCTACGCAAGCTCCTCAGCGGGTTGATCATCCGGTTGAAAAGGCTGATATCTTCGGTTATGATATGGGCCACGCCCTCAAGCATGGCATGATGGCCCAGATTATTATCATAACTGGTTACCAATTGATTTTTTAACCGTACTTGCACGGGAAAATGATCGCCAGCCGGAATGGCGGCTATATGGACTATCTCGCCCTGCAAAACACCAAATTCCTGGTATGGGAAGTTGGACAGGCGAATGTTTACCCGGTTACCGGTTTTTACTTTGCCTGAGCCATGCAGGGGGATGCCTCCTCGTGCAATGAACTGTCCGTAATCAGCGGGGATGATTGAAAACACTTGGTCTCCGGCTGTAACCTGCTGATTGGGGGTCCATATACTTGCAAAGACCAGTTCGCCACTTACCGGGGCTACAAAAGCATAGTTCTTTTCCCATTGCAACAACTGGCTTTTCAGGTTCTCAAAACTGCTTTGCACACGCATGCGGTTTTCCGATTGCCTTTGGGTATGATCCAACCGTGTTTCGAGCAATGTTGAACGGATATCGTTTTTCTGTAATTTAAGATTGATGAGTTGACTTTGTAAATCAGCTAGGGCAATGCGCCGTGAGAGATGGTCCGAATGGGTGCGTTCAAAATCTACCGGTGAAATATAATTCTGCGAAACAAGCGAGGAGTCTCTCCGGTAGTTTTGCTCAGACAAGTGGTAAATCTGCCGGAATGTCTCCAATTGCCTTTGGATTTGCTGCTCCAGTTGATGTCGCTTTTCCAATTGCATTTCCAGGTGGGCAATCCTTTGGGCATGGAAATCCAGTTTCTCAAACTGCTCCTTATCGTGCAAGGCTTTCAGCCACTCATGGTAGGAGTTTTGCATGGGCCCCAGATTGATGTTTTGCAGAAGATTGACGGAAGAAAAGGAAAGTTCCTCCGGATGACGGGCCGGTTCGGATAAAATAGTTTTTCGCAGCCAAAGTACATCATCCAGGCGTAAGGGCGATTCAATAACCGCAATAAGCTCTCCTTTTTCAATGTGTTCACCTTCCTGCAGAAATATCTGCTCCATTTTTCCGCTGTTTACAGCAACAAGGTTTACCGGTGGATTGTCGGCCATTATTAATACGGGGGCTTCAATAATATCAGGATAGCGAAACAGCATGGTGCCCCCCAGCAACACAAAAATAAAAATGGCAACTATGCCGATGCCTGATCGCAACAGGCAGCCAGGAGTTGCACCCAGTATTTCGTTCAGGGGCGTGGGATCGGCGGAGTAGTAAAACTCTTCCTGTTGCTGGGTTTTGGGCTCTTCCATAGATGGAATTAATTTTTAATTACCGAGTTCCAATTGATTCTTCACCAATTGGTAGTAGGCTCCCTTTATAGCTGTTAGTTCCTTGTGATTGCCTTTTTCAACGATGCGTCCTTTGTCAAGCACCACAATCTGGTCGGCATTTTTCACTGTACTGAGCCGATGGGCCACCAATATTACAGTACGACCCTGAAAAAACCGGCTAAGTTGTTCCATGATAATTTTCTCATTGTTGGCATCCAAGGCATTGGTAGCTTCATCAAAAAAGAGATACTCAGGGTCTTTATACACGGCGCGGGCAATGAGCAGCCGTTGTTTTTGCCCCTGGCTAAGCCCCACCCCCTCTTGCCCTATTTTGGTATTCAACCCCAAAGGAAGGCTGTTTATGTATTCTCCAATATTGGCTACTTTCAGGGCCTGCTGCAGCTTATCTTGTCGTGGAGTGCTGTCACTCAAAGTAATATTCCCGGCTATGGTATCCGAGAAAATATAACCATCCTGCATCACAACTCCGCATTTGCCGCGCCAGGTGGTTGGATCAACGGAATGCAGGGGATAATTGCCCACTTTGATTTTACCGCTCAGCGGAGGATAAAAGCCCAGCAGCATTTTCACCAGGGTAGTTTTGCCGCTGCCACTGGCTCCTACAATGGCTGTTACTTTTGATTGTGGTATTTCCAAATCCAGCGACTTTAACACCTTTACATCATCAGCACCGGGATATTTAAAATCAAGGGACTGCACATACAACGACCTGTCAGCGGGCAAATCACTGACACGCTGGTAATCCACCTGCATCTCGTCTTCCTTGTTGTGTATTTCGCCCATCCGCTCAAAGCTGATTTTGGCATCCTGAAATGAATGCATAAACCCAATCATTTGCTCCACCGGGGCATTGAGCTGCCCCAGGATGTATTGTATGGCCAGCATCATACCCAGGGTAAGCTGCCCCTCCAGCACCAGTTTGGCGGCCAGAAAGGTAATCAGGATGTTTTTGCCTTCGTTGAAAAAGAAACCACCGGCCTGCTGGTACTGGCTTAGGGCGAGGCGTTTGCGGTTGATACGAAACAGCCGGGCTTGCACCTGCTCCCAATCCCAGCGTTTGGATTTTTCGCAATTGTTGAGCTTGATCTCCTGGATGCCGGTGATAATCTGGATAAGCTGGCTCTGATTGTCGGACATGCGGCTGAACATCTTATGGTCCAGCTCACGGCGTTTTCGCATAAAAAGCAGCACCCACACCAGGTACAGGGCGGTAAACAACAGGAAGATACCAAATATGGTCAGGTTGTAAACCAGCAACACCACCCCGAACACCACGAAGGTGAGAAAGGAAAAGATTATGTTAAGCATGCTGCCCGTGAGAAAATTCTCGATGCGCCGGTGGTCGGTTATGCGCTGCATCAAATCGCCAATGAGCTTGGTGTCGAAAAAGCCGATTGGCAGTTTCATCAATTTGATCAGAAAATCGGATATCAGGCTGATATTGATACGGGTACTTACATGAAGTAAAATCCAGCTCCGGATAAAATCGACCGACAAACGGCTGACCAGCAATACCAACTGGGCAATCAGCACCAGGTAAATAAAGCTCAGGTTTTGCCCCCCGATACCATAATCCACCAGGCTTTGGGTAAGAAAGGGAAAGATCAACTGCAAAACACTTCCCGCCAGCAAACCCAGCACAAGTTGCATCAGCAGCTTGCGGTAGGGATTAAGGTAGCGCAGCAGAAAGGTAAAATTTCGTTTTTGGTGCCCTTCCTCATCCGGAATTGCATAGAACTCAGGTGCCGGTTCCAGCAGCAGGGCAATACCGGCGGGCTGGCCTTCTTCCCGGGTGGTGGCCCAATGATGCATAAATTCTTCATGGGTGTAGGCAATGCGCCCGGCGCCTGGGTCAGAAACAAACACCTTTTTGCGGGTGATTTTATATACCACTACAAAATGGTTCTGGTTCCAGTGGACAATACAGGGCAACGGTGCATCCTTGCGCAGGGTAGCAAAATCGACCTTTACCCCCCGGGTTCGAAAACCAATACGCTCAGCCGCCTGACTCATACCCAACATAGAGATTCCCTGTTTGCCTATATTGGAGTATTCACAAAGTTTATCCAGGGTGAAAT
>DATIKK010000105.1:0-20488 GCA_035477635.1 Bacteroidales bacterium
TATTTGAAGAATGGTTATATTGTTTTCTTTTTTCAACTCACCGATTTTTTCGACCATTTCCATTCGTTTCGACAAAAAATAAAGTATGTTACGATCTATTTCATCGATATGCCTTCTGTACGTTTCAAGCTGGCGGGTAGGCTCACCTTTAACACATCCCGATCGTCTTAAAACCAGGTTATTCACCAATTCTAAAAGCCCTTCGGGAGTAAGTTGCTGGTCAGCATCTGTAAGGGCTAATTCCGGGTTACAATGCGACTCGAGCATGAGTCCGTCAAAATCCAGATCCATTGCATGCTGTGCCACCTGTAACAATAACCTGCGGGTTCCTGCAATATGGCTGGGATCGCAAATAATCGGAAGACCAGGAAAAATTCTTTTAAGTTCAATGGGTATCTCCCAAAGAGGGGCATTTCTGAATACACTGTCGTCGTAAGTATTAAATCCGCGATGCACAGCAATAATTTGATCTATCCCTGCCTGATATATTCTCTCAATTGCGCCAATCCAAAGCTTTATGTCGGGATTTACCGGGTTTTTTACCAAAACAGGTAGCTCTGTTCCAAAAAGGGCATCGGCGATCTCCTGTACTGAAAACGGGTTCACGCTGGTGCGAGCCCCAATCCAAACCATGTCAATGTCGTACTTTAAGCAAAGTTCAATATGTGTTGGCGAGGCCACTTCTACCGCTACTGGAAGTCCGGTGGCATCGCGGGCCTCGATAAGCCATTGCAGGGCTTCTTCACCTTTGCCCTCGAATGAATGTGGCCTTGTCCGGGGTTTCCAAACCCCAGCTCGTAAAACACTTACCAATCCTGTTGAAGCAAGGCCTAATGCAGTTTCAAGCACCTGTTTCTGATTTTCGGCGCTGCAAGGCCCTGATATAACAAAGGGATGCCTTACGGTTCTCAGCCAGTTCGAAATGGGTCGAACCCTAAGGATTTCTGATGGCGACATTAAAAAGCTACCTTGGTATTTTTTTGTTGTACTTTTCCAAAACTTATTTGGAACAAAACTCACGGTAAAATTACAACATTCCTGCATACAATTGGCCAAATGCTTTCTTAGCCTGGTCAAAGAGTACATCTAACAAGTGCTTTTACCGACAGGTTAATTCAGCCTGAGGTTTTTGGTTAATAAATTGTTAATTTTGTCGAAGGTTATTGGTTTGGTTATGGATATTTCCCTAATCCGGAAAAAAATTGAACTCTACATTAGTCAGGGTAAGTCACTTTTTTGTACTTCAAGCTTTCAATCGCATAGCATCGTATTGCTGCACATTTTAAGCCGGATCGACAATTCAATACCCGTATATTTCATAAATACGGGCTACCATTTTGCCGAAACTATAGCTTTTAAAAACAGTATTGAGTCCTCAATGGGGATCAGGGTGATAAACTTGAACTCTATGGTTCCAAAAATTATGCAACGCAACGACGAAGGCAACCTTTTGTTTACCACGAATCCAGTTTATTGCTGTTATTTGAATAAGGTTCAGCCTGTTGAAAATCTGCTAAATATGTTCGATGTTTGGATTAACGGTATCCGTGCAGACCAAAACGAAAGCAGGCGAAATGTTTTACTTGAGCAGTTTATTAATGGCAATAAGACCATTCGCTATCACCCAATGCTTGACTGGACACGCGAAATGGTGGAGAAATATATTGCCCATTTCAGATTACCAAGGCATCCCCTTGAGAAAAAAGGCTACCGGAGTATCGGATGCGAACCATGCACCCAACCGGCAAGTTTTAAGGGCGAAAGGTCGGGTCGCTGGCCAGGACAAAAACAAACTGAGTGCGGACTTAACGACGAACTTCTTTAATCTTAGCAACCTGCCGCCTGACATACCAGAATACATGGAAACTGTCATGTGTTGTTTAGTCATACAACAAACATTTAAAACTGATTTCCCGTGAAAATATTGATTACCGGAGGAGCTGGATATATTGGCAATGAGCTTGCATTTGAACTGCTAAAGGATCCGTTGGTTGAAAAGATAATTGTGTATGACAACCTGAGCCGCAAAAACTATAGTCTGTTTCTTGACAACAGGTTCGATACTGCGAAGGTAAAATTTGTTTTAGGCGATTTGCTCGATACGCGTAGTCTGAGGCAGGTGTTGAAAGATATTGACGTGGTATATCACCTGGCGGCCAAAGTGTCAACTCCGTTGGCGTCAGAGCACTCCCATCTTTTTGAGCAGGTTAACCACTGGGGAACCGCCGAATTGGTTTATGCTGTGGAAGAAAGCGCCGTGAGCAGGTTTATTTATTTAAGTACAACCTCGGTTTATGGAGCATCCGAAAACATGATCAGCATTGATACACCTCCTGATCCGCGTACTTTTTACGGCAGCAGCAAACTTAGGGGCGAAAGCCATGTTGAAAGGCTTTTTGGCAAAATTAATTCCTGGATTTTGCGTTGCGGGAATGTTTATGGGTATAGTCCAAGTATCAGGCTCGAAGCTGTAATTAACCGGTTTATGTTCGAAGCTAACTTTATCGGCCGTATCCAGATAACCGGTAATGGAAAGCAACAAAGAGCTTTTATTCATATCGACAAAGTTGTTAATGCATTGGTTAATCTTTTGCATTTTGATCTTCCCCCCGGAATATACAACCTGAGCGAACACAACATTTCTATTGAGGCAATTGCCGCACTGATTAAGAAAATTTATCCAACGCTCGACATGATTTTCGTAAACCAGCACCTGGTAATGCGCGAGATTAAGGTAAATCCGGACCTGAGGCTGAAGAGCATTTTAACAAGTCAGCCTGTTTCCATGAAGGAAGAACTTCTAATTTTAAGAAAAAAGTTTTCTTTTTCTTCATTCGATGGTGCGTAAAAGGAGTAGTTGCTTCCATCAGAATTTTTCGGAGTTAAGTCTGCAGGCTTTTTATTATAAAAGCATAAACCTCATGCTTATTCCACCATGCGAATTTACATTAAGAAACTGGTTGGAGATGAATGGATTGGTGAATGTTCTATCAAAAAAGAAGCGTAAATTTACCCTTTGGCTAACCTGGTAATCGGCCGAGGCATTGATGGTAAATATCTGCTGACCTGCCGATACCAAATCGACATTTTGAGCCAGCTTGCGCAGAACCGTACGGTTTGTCCTCACCGATGCATCAAGCCTCACAATCAAATCACTTTGAACCCTTCGCCGTCCGCCTCCCTGGGCAATGGTAAATGCCAGGTCGCGGAACCTGTACCCTGTTCCGATTATTAATTCGCTCGAACTTATATCTGTAATCTGATTGTTGGCTAAACTTAGCATAATATCTCTCGATGACCTGAATTCAATCCGTGTAAGAAGCTGGTTTTGCCAGGTAATGTTGAGATTTATCAGGGGATTGAATTGCTCGCTGATGGAAACCTGACCCATATCATATCTCGGAATAAAATTGCCTGTAATCTGGTCTCTGGTCAGTGCATGTCCACCGGAATTTTCTCTGAAAAGTACGTTGGAGCGAAAGTTGCCAATGTTGAAAGTGCTGCTGTATCCGTGCGATATGGTTATGCTTTGGAAAATTCTTTGCAGAGCCGGAATATTGGTCAACCCATCGAAGGTTAACCTCCAGTTAGGCATGGGAATTTTCAGGAAAGGATTGAGAGCGGAGCCTGAGGGATCCCAACCTGCATATGCTGCCATAAAAGAGGCTATGAGTACATCCTGCGAGGTGGGTCCATAGCCTGATGGGAAACCGGTAATCGTATCAATGGTATTGTCCCAGTTTGGATTATTTTGAGCCAACCTGGTGGCAATATGCATTCGGTTATCCCGAAATTGCTGAAAATTTGGTGACCTGTTGAACCTTCTGTCAAAAGGTTCGAAAGTTGTTCTTAGAGCCAGGAATGAAATGCTGAAACTACCTGTTTCCAAACGATTGAAGGAACCAAACTGACCAAACTCGTCGGCTTTAAAAAATTCAGTGCGCGATAATGCGAAATTTCTGAGGGCAGTGAATTCAATTCTGAGGTTTGGGAAAGGTTCAAAGAGGCCTCTGGCTGTAAGGTTTTGTGTTTTGTTCTGTGCAAATGGATTGTTTAGCATCGGGTTGTCGGTTATCCAGCCTTCCATGGCTGCCTGGTGGCGTATGTCCTGCTGACCTCCGAGGATGAACCCGGTTCCCGGCGCCATAAGATCCCAGTCCTGGCCAAGTACTGACGGGCTTGGTGTAAATCCCGGAAGCCTGGTTCCCCTTCCCTCAGTAAAGTTTACTGTGAGATTCCTGAACCCCATCAAAAACGTCAAGGTTCCATCTATAACATTCCTCAAAACATCAGGTTGGTCTTCGGCAGGCGCCTCATCTGGCTGCCTGTTGTTTCCAGGAGCATTCTCCATCTGAGGCCTTATGGGTTGCCGGGCTTGCCTTGCGGATGTTCTCTGGTTGACCTGGCGTAAAAACCCAAATTTGTTGTAAAGACCAATAAAATTAGCATTTACCATCAGTCGCCTGGTTTGCGAGTTCTCTATTGAATTTCCAAATTCGGTTGCTGCCTGTGGAGCGGCCATCCAGTCGTATGTGCCCGAATATTCGGCGGTAGCATTGAGCCAGTTGAAAAGAGGAATCTGATTTACCGGAATGTTATAAGTTAGCCTTATCCGGTGGTTATAAAAGGTTGGCCGGCCAAAATTTCGTATGCTTTGCCATATTGAATCACGCTTCCAGCGATAATCATCGTTGCCGCGCAAAATCCTGCCTTCAGGCTCATCAATCCTGGCATTGACAGTTGCAGAAAACTCAAGCCTCAGCGCCCGGGTTATATCATATCTAATATCAAAAAGCCTGTTCCAGGTAAAGCTTTTTACCACATTTGGCTCAATCAGCAACATGCCGGTACTTCTGGGCCGCATTAAAGACTCGGCATAGTTTCGGTCTATATTTGTTCTGAATGAGACCAGGCGAGGCATGTAAAAAAAGTTGAAATTTCGTATCAAGCTGAAGGCTTCGTGTCTGAACAATGGAATATTTGCAAATGGAGTAACAGGACTTGGGCTAGGCGAAAAATTATAACCGACAGCTGCCCGCCAGAATCGCTGAATATCTGATTCATACTCAGGGCTACGGGAAAACACCTCGTTGAAGGCATAGGTAAAGTCAAAATTCTCAATACTATAAAACCGGGTTGGCTCCATGCCTGTTCGGGTTTTACGAACGTTTGTAAAATTGATCCCCGTTCGTCGGGTATAATCCTGGGCTAAATGTCTGATTGAATCGCGCTCCAACTCGGTTGCATATGATTTAAGGTCTTGCTCGAAAGGAATATCCGGGTTCAACGGGTTAAACTGCGGATTGCTGACGGTTTCTGAAATATTAAAATGAACGGGAATCTGCAATCCGAAATTCTCGGGAAACAACCGGCCTGCTTCAAGGCTTGATGCAATATCATATGATGATAATTGCTCCATCGAACGTTGGTTAACCTTCTGCTCGAGACTTCCAAACCCCGGAGTGCTCATAAATCCCACCACGGTAATATTTCCCAGATCAGCAAGGGTTGTGTTAATGCGGCCTGTAGCGGCCCATCCTCCCCTGTCCTCGAAATCATACAGACGCAGCTCGTTTATCCAGACTTCGGCCGATTTAGGACGCCCGTCATCGTTAGGGGTATGAAAAGTTCGTCTTGGGTTACGCACCCCAACCATAATTACTCTTATGCTGCTTAGAGTTGGGGTTCCAACTATGGTCAACCTGTTTCGGCCGTCGGGCCTGCTGAATGGTACCGAAACGGTTACTCCCGATGTGTTATCGCGCGAAAGGGTATTGCGCAATAATTTTATTTCCTGAAGCTTTGAAAAATCAATATCTATTTCATTTTCCAATGGCCAGATACCCCTTTCGTTAAGGGCGCTTGTTCCCCAGGGGGTAACTTTCAAAGGCACTTCGTACTCGTAATAGTTGCTGGTGAAGTCGGTGCCTAACCTGATGAAAACAGTAATTTCTCCATCTTCCAAATCCTGAATGGCGCCTGCGGCTTCAGCGTGAGTGAACATCCTAAGGCGGCGGTATTGCCTTACGTCAATATCGGCAGTTTTGTAAACAGCTCTTGCATCGCCATCAAGCAGGTTAAACAATCTGAGTGATAGCGATTGTTCATTGCGTTGTTGCAGGGCTGTGGTTCCTAAGTCAATTTCGCGCTCGATGCCCGGTGGAAGAACGTAAGGAACCGGATGCCTCTGCCCGTTTTCCTCTATATTAACCGCAAAAACTTCAAATGATGTTTCCACATTTTCTATCGGAACATATTCGCCAGGACTTAAAAGCGAGCGGTCGTATGTTCGCCAAGTGCCACGTACCAGCTCAAGAGTGGCAAATCTGCATACAATTGGTTCTTCAAATCCTTTTAAAAACATACGCAGGAACCGTATTGACCTGAAATCGCGAATATTTCCTATTACCTGGCGGTTAGGGTCGCGCAGGGGTACTTTGAACTGAAACCACCTGATTGTCTCTACCTGGTTGTTTGCAAGACGAACACTGGCTTCTCTGATGTCGGTAATGTAATTGCGGCCTATCACCATATCCTGTGGACGCAGGCTTACCCGATATTGAAAATACCTTTCGCCTTCGTTCAGGGTTCCGTCGCGGTTTATGTCTTCGTTATTTGGCAGGTTGGTTGCTGTTGTTGGATAAGGTTCGGGCGATTGTTCAGTTGTGGGGCTGTTTCCTGCCATATTGTTGAAACGCTTGTAGCGCTCCAGTATGCTCATGCCTTCTGCGTCAAGATTAGAGCCCCGGTAATAATGGTAAAGGCTTGAAGAAGGATCAGCGAACGCCATTTGGTATGCCAGGCTCTGGGTGCCGTAAAGGCTTGCAATAACCTCAAGAAATTGTTCCCTGTAAAACACTCGCTCCTGCTCAACGCTCAAACCATTAAGTCCGACATCCTGAAACTGCCTTGAAGCCGGATTATTGTCAAATGCATTGACCACAGCCTGTATAACCGGCACTATTCCCCAAAGGGTTGTGTCAATATTTAAAGGCTCAGGAGTAACAGGCAAGCCGTTTTCAAAAGCTTTGCGTCCATCGCGCAACACATCCTCCGAAACGCTTCCCAGATTGAAGTATAGATCGCCACCGCGATGGTTGGGGTTATAAACAAAGGGATCCATGAGCCAGAATTCAATGTGCTCAATATTGGCCGCTTCGAAGTCGGTTGTGTGCAGCCCCCGCATAATGCCACCCCATCGGGTTTCGGGATCTAACAGCAGGCCGTCATGCCCCACACCCCGGCTGAAGGGCGATGGTCTTGTGTCAAAATTGTACGGACCACGCTCACTCGGGTAAATGGCCAGGTTGAAAATAGGTATGGGAGATGGTATCCCGGTCGGACTTTCCTTGTTTGGCCAGATTTCTGTTTCAAGTACCTCACGAACAAAATGATTTGAACGCTGGTTAACATCATTTCTTATGTGAGCCGGAGTAAGGTTACTGATCCTGGTGAACAAGGGGTCGATAATATACCAGGCCAGTCTGGCCGCATTGTAGCGAAATGCAAATCCGGTTCCTGGGGCGGCTTCAGGAAACATACCCGGAGTGGTTTGACCCTGGGGCGTGCTGGCTATAAACCAGGTCTGGACGTTTTTCAGGTCAATGGCTGATTTACTTCCCTCAAAATCGTCGATGTATGAAGTACCTGCTGCCCCAATACGACGCGAATGCCCTGGAACTAAATGTGCAAATTCTCCGTCAAAAGTTACCCTCGAAGGTGCTTGACTACTAAAGAAAGGCAGGCGGTTCAACAGACGGGTCAGTCCCATGGTTTCTGTCGTATAAGTGGTATTCAGGCCCCAGATGGTGTTGGCAATGGGCTCGTCGCCAAAGCTGACTTTTTGTGTTAGCGGTCTTTCAGAAAGACGCATGATGGTAGCCCCAACATTGAAGTCGTCATTAATGCTGTGATTTATGTGGGTTCCCATCAGGGTTCTGGTTTGAATGTTGAAAAGGCTGGCGCTTTCGAGAGAAATATTTAGTGGTACTCCTGAGTTAAGAATACCCTCGTTGATAATCCGCAACCGGCCTAACATATAATCTACGGTGTAATCCACATTCTCAGTTAAAGGGACACCTCCTGCGGTTACAACCACTGATCCTTCAGGAATATTAATGGCGTTTAGAGGAATTTCTGCCCCTGCTGCAGACCTGAACGACCCTTCGATTATAAAACGGTTTCGTTCGGGAAATTGCTGGGCTCTATGCCTGGTTGTGGTATAAAGTGAGTCAAACGCATATTTGTCGCCGAGGGCCTGATCCTGCAAAACGGTTCTCAGATGCGATCCGAAAGGTTCAATCACCGGAAAATAAATCCTTCCGTTTGAAGCCTGAATTGTACCTCCTTGTGTGGCGGCATTGTCAACAAAGTCGAACACCCCGTCGGAAACGGCATCGTGTTGAGTGTTCAGCCTGTCGAGATTCATAAGTCGGATGAGTGGCTGTCCGGCAGCAGGGCCTTCATCAAAAAAACCAACCCTAACTCCCAATTCTTCGCTGTCGTATAAAATATTTAACCTGAATTCCTGAGGATTAATCTGAAACGCGCCCAGGCTATAGACATTTTTCATCATCAGATCCCATTTGGGCAAGCGCGTATCAACTGCCGTACTTTTAAGCAATTTAACAATGAGTGTACCAGGTGCATCTACCTCATTCGAAAATTCACCAACCTGATACACCGTTTCATCTCCAATGATGGTATATTGAAAGGCTACTGCCAGAACATGATCGGGACTAACTGACTGGTTCAATGAAATGAAACCTAATCGCGGATTAAAGGTAAATTCGTTTGAACGGAGCAATCGTGCGTTTTCGAGTGTTTCAAAATCCTTTGCAGTAACAAAGTTTTCGGGCCGCAACTGCAAATAGCCCGTGGCCTGTGATAACATTCTTATCGGCGATTGAGCCAAATCCTGGTAAAGATTATTGGCTGTATTCGAAGGAAACGGGCTTGGGCTCCCAATTAAAGCCTGGTTATGAGGCTGCGATTCGCCCAGGTCGGCAAAAGCCACAATATTTCGGTTGTCCTGGGTTGCTGCGCCTATATTTGTTATCCAAACCTCGATGCGAGTAATATTGATGTTTGACCTGATTAACGGAAGGTTGCTAAGTGCTTGATCGTAAGTGTTCCGAAAATATTGCCCCAAAAAATAGTGTCGGTTTTCCTCGTATTCATCGGCTCTTATTTCAAAAGGTGTGGTTTGTGCACCTCCCTGTACTTCCATAGTTCTCGATTCAGTTCTTTGCTGAGAGAACACATTGGTCATGGTAGTATTTCCGAAGCGCATCTGGGTTTTGAATCCAAACAATCCCAGAGTGCCCGAGATAAGGGTGCCAGGAAGGGGAAGAGTTACATCACCCGCTTCAACAAGCTGCAGGATTTCATCTTCTGTACCTCTATACTCCAACTTCATTCGGTTTTCAAAATCGAAGGTTGCATCGGTATTGTAATTGGTGCTGATGTTAATTTTCTCTCCTATCCGGGCTTCGACACCCAACTGAATCCTTTGCTGAAAGTCGAAATTGGTGGTTCTCCGGCGCTTTTCGTCAAGAGATGGATCTTCGCGCCGGTTCGTCATAACCCCAAATATCAGCTCTGCCGAGCCCGTTGGCCTTATTTCTATGGTCCTTCCTCCAAAAACCATGTCGAATAATTCTCCGCCTACATGGATTTCAGGTATTATACCCTCGCGGCCCTCGAATGTGCTTCGGGTTGCCATTTGTCGCCAATAATAACTTAGCTGGCGATCCATATCGTAATCAAGGAAATCTTCAAAGGGGATAAAGAAAGGACGCCCAATAATCCTGTCGCCAACTTTTCGCGATTTAACATACAGACCCGTTGAAGGATCAAATTCGATAACCGTTACCACATTTGGCGGGTCGGAAATTAGCAATCTGTCCGACTGATTCGGAGGCAGGGAGAGCCAGTATGTTTCAGCAACAGGAAAAGGAAGATAAGCCTGAGGGGGCGCCTGGTTAGGATCCTGAACTATCGACTGGGTTTGGGCAAAAAAAACAGATGCGGCAATGGTCGGAGTGGTTGAAATTAAAATGACCATTAAGACCCCTTTAACCCAGAATCCCAAAAAAGCAATTAAGGCACGCCTGGTAAATTCCAAAGGAATATTAGGTTGTTGATGATTAAAAACCCTTTAAAGCCTCCTTTACAAGCTCCTCTGTGGTAATGGGGGCTCCCTGCTTTTGCTTAAGGATGGCCGCCAGGGCCTTTTGGGCTGAATTTTTGGCAAAGCCAAGCATCACTAAAGCAGATAACGCTTCCTGGTGTGCAGTATTGTTTGAAACTTCCAAAATTTCTCCTTTAATATGCCATTCTTTTTCAATCTTGTCGCGCAAATCTACAACTAACCGCTGAGCCGATTTTGCCCCTATTCCTTTTATGGATTGAAGCCTCGAAATATTGTTTTGTGCTATGGAACTTTTCAACTCGGCGGGGTTCATGGCCGAAAGGATCAACCTGGCAGTATTTGGGCCAATGCCGCTTACCGATATAAGCAGTTTGAACAATTCGCGCTCCTCCTTATCGGCAAAACCGAAAAGCAGGTGGGCATCCTCACGTATTACCTGGTGCGTAATAATTTTAACACTCCCCTGGTCGGGTAGTTTTGCGTAAGTGTAAAGTGAAATATTTAGCAAATAGCCAACCCCACTACAGTTTACCACCACAAATGCGGGGTTTTTCTCTTCAAGGGTTCCCTCTAAAAAAACAATCATTTCGGTTTCGGTATTGGGTCAAATTGGGTGTTATTTAAAATCAAATGCCTTTTTTTTTTCTGATCAACAATCTAATCTGATTTTTTGATTTCAGCCAAAACCCCGGCCAGGGTTTTTTGTAAAATTTCAGCAGGAGGTTTTTGTATTGCACCATTTAACAGTAAGATATCGCACGCCTTGCGAGCCAGGTCAATGTCGGATTTTGCCATATCGTAGGCCTGCTGCCAGGTTAATCTGATGCGGGCTACCCCATCATTTATGGCCTGCATGGCCACATCGGCAGCTTCAATTGGGAAAACTTCGGGCTCGTCCATGCGGGCCGTTATATTATCGGGAGAGATACCCCTTTGCTCCGAAAACCGTGCAATAGCCCTTGCTGCAGCTATAGCCATATTGTCGGTAATTTTTCTGGCCCTCACAAGCAATGCCCCTTTTAAAATACCCGGAAATCCGATGGAGTTGTTTACCTGATTAGGGAAATCTCCTCGCCCGGTTGCCACAATATATGCTCCTGCCTGTTTTGCTGCATGAGGGTATATTTCAGGAACAGGGTTGGAACAGGCAAACACAATAGGCTGTGGTGCCATTGCATTAATCCATTCTTGTTTCACCACATCAGGCCCTGGTTGCGAAAGTGCAATCAGCACATCGGCTCCCCTTACAGCAAGTTCCATCCCGTCAACCAAGGCGGGATTGGTACTAAGGCATAATTCCCATTTGCGGTAAAACCGTGGGTCGGATTCAATGTCGGTGCGGTTTCGGTGCAAGGCTCCCCGTGAGTCGAACATAATTGATTTGGCCGGATCAGCTCCTGCTGCGTTTATGATGCGGGCAATTGAAGTATTGCTGGCCCCCGCTCCCAGAAACACAATCCTGACTTCCTCTATTTTTTTGTTGACCAGCTTGAGAGCGTTTATCAAGCCTGCAAGGGTAACACATGCTGTCCCCTGTGCATCGTCGTGCCACACCGGAATGTCGCATTCTTCCTGTAATACATCAAGCACACGATAGCAATTGGGTTGCGAAATATCTTCAAGGTTAATTGCGCCAAAACTGTGCTGGCACATTTTTACAAATTCGATAATCTTATCCGGGTCATTTTGGCCATTTGCGTTCCTGCTGTCAACACATAATGCAATTGCGTCAATCCCGCCGAGATATTTCATGAGAAACGCCTTGCCTTCCATCACCCCCAATCCTCCCGGAGGTGTACAGTTGCCATCGCCCAATACGCGGGTCGAATCGCTTACCACCGCTACAAGGTTGCCCCTGTTCGACAATTCAAAAGAGGAATCATTGTTGTCCCTGATACTTGTTGAGATTTTTGAAACACCCGGGGTGTACCACGCATTAAACCAATTGAACCCCAAAACCGGAGCTTTGGGTAGGGTTTGCATCTTTCCGCCATAAAATTTATGTGCATCCAGCGCTAATTTTTTGTAAAAAGCGGTTTTGGCTTGCGCTTTTTGCTCTGGTGAGAACTCTGCCGGAAGAAGGTCTTCAAGGTTTGAAAGATCGGGCTGCAAGGTTTTCATAGTAAACTGTTTAGAAGTTTTACATATTAAAGTATGTAAATGTACAAATTTTATAATTCTTCAACTTCTGTAACAATTGCCCTATAATTGCGCCTTACCTCATTTCAATTATCCTGAAAAGAGGGTCAAGGTTTGGTGTAAGAATAATTTCAGTGCGGCGGTTTTTTCTTCGTGCCTCTGCCGTTCTGGCAGGATCAATAGGGCTGAACTCGCCCCTGCCGGCAGCAATAAACCTTTGCGGGTTTATATTTCCTGAGCGTTGCAAAATCCTTATTATCGAGGTTGCCCGCAGCACGCTCAGGTCCCAGTTATCTCTTATGGGTTCTCCCGGCCTTAATGGCACATCGTCGGTATGGCCTTCAATCATTATGGTAATGTCGGGGTTTTGTTCCAGAACCTTTGCCAATTCTACAAGGGCTGTCTGTCCTGCGCGGTCAACCGTGGCGCTGCCCGAAGCAAACAACAGGCTCTCCTCGAGCGACACATATACTTTGCCTTGTCTTATTTGCACGGTTAATCCTCGTCCGTCAAATCCCAACAGGGCATTTGCTACTGTTTGACGGAGTTGCTGCACGGCTTCTTCCTGCCGCCGGAGAATGTTTTCCAACTCATTTACTCTGGCTCCCTTGGCAGTTACCTCTGCCATAAGTCTGTTTACCTGCGTTTCCTGTTGCCTAACCTGGTCTTCTCTTACCTGAAGATCGTCCTGAGCTGATCTAAGCCTGATTAATGCCTGTTGAATTTCAGCAGCATGACCGGTAGCCATACGATCAACCTGCTCCTGCAACTGTTTGTTTGTACGCGACAATTGGATCAGTTCGGAAGTGAGTTCCCGTTGCCTTTTACCCAATCTGGCTGTATCCTGACGAATGCCTTCATTTACTCTGCTTAGGCTGCTTATACTTTCATTGGCTTTCTCAAGCTCCAGGTTGAGATATGCATTTTCCTGGATAACCCGGGTTTTTTCTGCTTCCGTGTCCTGGAATTTACGCGCCGAAACACATGAAAACGAAATCAAACTTACTGCCACTAAAACAAAAACGGTACTTGTTTGCATAATCTATTAAATTGGGGATGCTTTAAATCTTCCGGTTAATAATTTAAAATCAAAATCAGTGAAAGATTAAGCCCTGTCGGGCAAATTATTTGATATCTGCAACCAAACCGGACAATGGTCAGAATGAACCACTTCCGGCCATATCCCGGCTGAATGAAGCGCAGGCAAAAGGGATTCGGTTGCCATGTGATAATCAATTCGCCATCCCAGGTTACGTTTTCTTACTCCAGGTCTGAAACTCCACCATGAGTAATTGTGCGGCGACTTGTTGAAGTGTCTGAAAGTATCTATAAAACCTGCGGCTAAAAACCTTGTCATCCATTCCCGTTCTTCAGGCAGAAAGCCTGAAGTATTAGCATTCCTAACCGGGTCGTGAATATCAATTTCCTGGTGACATATATTATAGTCGCCCGAAATGATCAATTTTGGTCTTTTTTTTCTAAGGTCTTCAATGTATTGGAAAAAGTCGTCGAGCCACTGCATTTTAAATGCCTGCCGTATTTCTCCCATTGTGCCGCTGGGGTGATAAACACTCATTACTGACAAGTCGCCAAAGTCGGCCCGTAAAACCCTCCCTTCGGAATCATAAACAGGATTACCCATACCATATTCAACATGATCGAGTTCCTTGCTCGATAATATTGCAACTCCGCTATAACCCTTTTTTTCGGCCGGATACCAAAAGGTTTTGTATCCTAATTCTTCGAATGACAATACCGGTATTTGGCCGTGTTGAGCTTTGATTTCCTGGAGGCAAACCACATCAGGCTTTACCGTACCAAGCCAGTCGAGGAACCCTTTTGAAATGGCCGATCGGATTCCGTTTACGTTATAAGATACTATCCGCATAAATTTTTTGTTACGACAAAGGTATGATTTGCCATTAAAATAATTCCTAACAACTCCCCATTACCTTTCCGATTGTACGAATAAAGCTCTGGGGATACCATCCTGGCGAATAAAAAAGCCGCCAGGTGATGACGGCTTTTTTGGTTACTTCAAATGAATTATTTTACAGAAATGCGTCCTGTGAAAGATTGACTGCCGGTTATAATTCTGTACAAATAGATTCCTCTTCTGTCGGATTGCCCGGCAAAGCCTTCCCAAAAAATGGTATTTATTCCCGGTAATGCCTGCTGGCTAGTTCTGAATACGTGCTGTCCGGTCAGGCTAAGGATTTCGAGCGTCATTTTGCCGGGATCATTTACAGGGACTTCGAACCAAAAGCCTTGTGCCGAAGGATTTGGAAACACACGGATATCGGCAGAAGAAAAAGGCGTTTCGGTTGGGGTGTTTAATGGTAACCCGTGAGAAGGAAACGCCACAGTCGAATACATTCGGTATTCTCCTGGTTGAAGAGTTATGGGCATTTCGTTGACTGTAACATTAAGGGTTTGGCCTGTGAAAAATTCATGCCATATTCCTGCATGCTGGAAGTGTCCTGGCGCGGTGTGTGTTGAAACTCCAAAATTTCCGATAATCAGCACATTTCTGCTTGGGTGATTCAGGTAAATGCGTTTCACCTCGCCGGCAACATCAAGATTAAAATCGCTGGTACGGAAAACTTCATGGTTTCTACGAAGGTGGAATAGAAGAGAAAATACATCGTGCAGCCTCCTTCGGCGCCAGTCGTTGAAATAATCCCATCTTACCGGTTTGGGGTCAACCCGACAAGCATTATTTATAGTACCATCGGGGCACCGGTTTATAGAGAAGTCGTAGCCAAGCTCACCAAACTGCCAAAGCATTTTCGGGCCGGGTATCGTGAACAGGAAAGTAGCTGCAAGTTCTACCCTTCGCAAGGCAGTGGTAAGGTCCCGGGTGTCGTATGTTCCCGCCCTGTTGCCCCAATTAATTAGTCGAAACATTACCCGTTCCTCATCATGGCTTTCCATATATGCAATCAGGTGCGGGTGTTGCCATCCGCGGTTGCGGTGCGATGCCCAGCTAAAATTTGAGCGGCCTTCAGCGTGCCAACCCATTGCAGCTTCACTGTAGTTGAAGTTCAGGTTTCCCCAAAGCATCATACCGGCATTGGCAAGAACGGTTTCTTCGCTATTGTCGGAAAGGTGTTCGAGTATCACATAAGTCCTAGGGTTTACCGATCGGAGGTTGTTGAAGAGTCGCACAAGGTTGTCAACGCGCTCCTGGTCGAAACGACTGCCCCAGGGGTCATCGCTTCCTTTAAACTGAGTAGTAAACCCTTTTGATACATCAAACCGGAACCCACTGAAGCGAAATTCTGTAAGCCAGTGGTGATGGACTCTGTCCATAAAATCCCTGAAATACTGGCTGCCATGATCAAACTTGTAGCCCCATTGCATAGCAGGGTTAGAAAAAATCTGGTCCATGTACCAGGGATTGTTGTCAGCCGGCCGGTTGTTGGCAGCATCAAAATACATTCTAAGTAACGGGGATTGCCCAAAACTGTGGTTCCAAACAATATCGAGTATCACTGCAATACCCATCCCGTGGGCCTCATCAATCAACCTTTTCAGCTCATCGCGAGGGCCGTAGTACTTATCAGGGGCAAAGAAAAATGCATTGTTGTAGCCCCAACTCGAATTTCCTTCAAATTCAGCTATTGGCATCAATTTTATGGCATTTATGCCAAGGTCTTTCAGATATTGAAGGCGACTTCTCACACCTACAAAAGTGTTGTTGTTACCCTCCATAAAGTCGCGGATATGCAACTCATATATAATCAGGTCTTCCTGCGCAGGAGGCACAAAGTTGTTGTTGCGCCATTGAAAAGGTGGGCGGGCGGTTTGGAGCACCGCTACAGCATGGGTTGTCTTACCATGCGGATACCTGATAAGGCCGGGGTATCTTCCCTCGTCAATAATTTCCTGATCGTGCCATGGGTCGAGTATCTTTTCTGTGTATGGGTCGGCAATGCGCAGCGTGCCGTCAATGAGATATTGGAAAGCATATTCCTTACGAGGCTCTAATCCTGTGATGGTTAGCCAAAAGTGCCGTCCATCAGGAGTTCTGCGCATGAAGTAATTTTCGTAAAGCTGCCAGTTGTTGAAATCACCAATAACAAATGTATGTTGTTTTGCCCCGGGAGGATCGTGTAGCACAAGGGTTACTGTGCTATCGTTGACATAATTGATACCGTTGATTACTCCTAACGGTAAGGAAGCCACTACTACATCGGGCCTTACAAAAATATATGTACTGTCGGCTACGGTTTGTTGCCCACTGTAGGCTACCGCTCTTAAGTTAATACGTCCGGTTGTGGTAGTATGCAAGGTGTGGTTTAAGGTGCCTTGAGTGGTTGACGCAATCCAGTCCTGGTTTATGAACAAAGCCAGGGAGTCGGCCAGCAGCGCCGAAACGCTAATGGGTACATTTGTGTTTCGCTCAAAAAGCGGCTGATGCCCTACGGGCGATGTGAAGGAAACCTGAAACACAGGTTGAAACACATCATGAAATATATCTCCTCCGCCTAATGCCCTGCCTGTACGGGTGACATCCGCACTACGAAAAACAAATGCCAATTGCTGAATGGTTTCCTCAGCCGGAACATTATAAAATCCTCTGATTGATGGTTCCAGGGTCAGGGTGTAAGTGTTGGGGCCGGTACGGGTCATTAAAGCCCTGGGGTCGTTTACATTCCAAGTAGCTATGACATGCCTCCAACCCGAAGGTCCAGGGCTTAAATTGGTAATAACTCCTGTATGAGCATATACATCGCCGGTGAAACCCATGAGCCCCTGGTTGCCCCTGTCGGCGTGGAAGGTTATCACTACGCGGTCGTTGGCTGTAGGCATGGCCGGAACCGATGTAACTACCTGGGCCGTTGCATAATCCGGTAAAAAAAAGAGTAAAATCCAAAATACAGGGAGTGCTTGTAAAAAAATGCGGTTCATACGGCCATGGATTAATGATTGCTTGGTTAATTATGTTTTAGGATTAAGGGAACCTGGAAAGCTTTAAGTAATGATTTTTTGCCAGAAAAAATGATCCAAAAGGGGGAAGGCATATTTCCACCCAAGAAAGGTTATTCGCTATAAACATTAACTTTTACGATATTTACAGCATATAAAGTACAACAGGAATTCTTTCCAAATGTTGCGAATATTTTTCCCTTCTCATTATTCAAAAATAAACAACTTTTCCGCCCTTAAGCATTGATTTTAAGGTTTTTTTGAAAACTTTACTGCAATCGTTTGCGGTTTCGATTGCAATGCCTTGCAATTTCTAATTTGCTCACCCGATCACAGAACCCAAGGCGAGTTCACCGGTGGTAATCCCCACCTCGTCAAATCCGCTCATCTTCTAAGAGGAAAGTTGTTTTCGGGTTTTCCCGGTTAAAACGGACTATGAACTCAAAAACAGTTGGGATTTGAATTGAAAGGCGGTCGAGAATGTACCCAGGGATGGTTTTCCGGCTGAAAGGAACACATTTCACATATTTCTGAATATCGCCAGCGCGGCGACCATATTTGTAGTCATGGGTGAAAGCTCCATCGGCTCCAAGCCGGATATTCTCGTTCAACAAATTAGGCACGCTAACATAAAATTCGCTGTTTTCCAGCCCATTGCCAACATCATTATAAAGTTCCCTAGAAGTTAAAAGGTCGTATAGTTCTCTGGCAACAACGATTGCAGGGTCAACAATCTTTATCTCTCCGGCCATCAAGGCCCGATAGATATATTGGCCATCTTCCTGATGGTTACGGAGTCTGTTTAGTTGGTTCTGAAAGGCCTCACGAAAAAAGGGATAATGAGTACATCCCAGGATGACAACTCTGAGAGGTTTTGCACCTTCAGTTTTTCTGATTTTTTCCATAAGATAAACAAGATGGAATGCAATGTAGTTTTCTACGGAGTTTATCTGGAGGTTCACCGGATTTTTAGGGCCATTTTCAAACAGCATTGAGTTCCCTTCCATATCAAAACCATAACGATCCCAAAGAGAAAGGTCTATCCTCAATTCATCTGATCTTGTTTCTGTCGGACCGCGGTATCCCTCTCTCGGTGCAGAAGCATTTCTATCGATGAAATCACTTCTTTCATCAATTGCTTCAGCAATTCCCACTCCTGCCTGCTGAAAAATCATTACCTCTCCCTTATGGCCAAGCTTTTTTTTCCAGGATTCAATAGCCCTGATATAGGCTTCAGACTTCACTGTACCCGCTGTGGCCAGAACAGCTATGCTTCCGTCTTCGTTAGCGGCAATATAATCCAGGGCTCCTTTGGCGCCGGCATCAA
Organism: Bacteroidales bacterium; assembly: GCA_035477635.1. Classification (GTDB taxonomy): domain Bacteria; phylum Bacteroidota; class Bacteroidia; order Bacteroidales; family UBA7960; genus UBA7960. The sequence goes on from DATIKK010000105.1 coordinate 18,552, forward strand.
TAACACCGATTAGGGGCAAGTCAATTTCTGCTCTCTTCAGGAAATTCCGGATTGCTTCCATTCCGTAAGCAGTAGCAGTATTACTGGCAATGACTATCGCTTTAACTGGCAGTTTGTCTGCCTGGTACTGTGGGGAGTCTGCAGCCCTGTAATACCTGTTACCCATAAGGAATTGTACGTTTTTTATGATATGCTCGACGAGAAGCTCTATATTACTTTCGATCGCATAGCCCCCGTAAGGCATATTGGCCAAGTCGGCCAGATAGATAAATGATTCTCGGTCAAAATCAGGGTGGCCATCTCCGGCTTCATGAAAACTCCTGCTGAAATTGTCGAACTGGTCGAACTCAATGATCTGGTTCAAAACCGCCAACCCGCCAGTCCCGGAGTCAAAAATTCCGATGGGAAGTGTTTTATCATTTTCGGGATATTCCTGAACATTAAGAAAAAAGGAACTTTTTTCATCCCCGAGAATAACATCGGTTATATCTCTCGTTCTTTTGCAGGATAACCCCAGAACAAATAAGAGGGCCAGGCATACAGTTAGAATTATCTGTCCGGCCGTGATAAAAGTAGCTTTCGGATTTTCTCCTGGTAGTGTTTTCATCCTTGTTTATGTTTTACGAATAATGTTCGTTTCAGACTTAGCAATCCTCTAAACAGAGGGCTTTTACATTTAAAACTAATAAAAATTTTCTGACATTTTCAACGCTAAAAAGCAGATTGCGAAAAATTTAACATTTGGTGCTAATTAGAAAAAACGTAATTGTTTTTAGACGAGCAACCTGTCCGGGGAATCATTTCAAAGATTAAGGAAATATGGTTAAAGGGTTGGACGACCCTTCTGATTTGGATAGGAATGCAAGACCTGCTTTCCATTAGTTTTGCAGTGAAAATATCTTAATTTTGCGATATGGCAGGTAATACATTCGGCGTTTTGCTGCGATTGACCTCATTTGGCGAATCCCACGGGCAGGTTGTAGGAGGCGTTCTCGATGGCTTTCCGGCAGGAATAACCATAGATTTTGACCTTATCGAAAGGGATTTGATGCGCCGTAAACCCGGTCAATCCTTAGTTTCGTCGCCAAGAAATGAGTCCGACAACATTGAATTTCTCGCAGGCGTGTTTGAAGGAAAATCGTTGGGCAGCCCGATTGCGTTTGTGATTAAAAACACCGATACACGGTCTGGCGATTACGATGCTTTGAAAGATATTTACAGGCCTTCACATGCTGATTATACCTGGGAAAAGAAATACGGGTTGCGCGATCACCGCGGTGGGGGCCGCTCCTCAGCAAGGGAAACTGCCGTGAGGGTTGCAGCAGGCGCATTGGCCAAAATGCTTTTAAAACCTTATGGGGTTGAAATAATAGCCTGGGTGTCGGGCGTCGGGCCAATTACTTCCAATATTGATTTTGATTTGCTGACGGCAGATTTAATTGAAGCTAACCCGGTTCGCTGCCCCGACAAGGATGCAGCTCTCAGGATGTATGAATACATTGAAAGCCTGCGGCTTGCCAATGACAGCACCGGTGGAATAGTTTCGTGCCTGGTAAGAGGTGTGCCCGTAGGGCTTGGCGAACCGGTGTTCGACAAGTTGCAGGCCGATCTGGGCAAGGCTATGCTCAGCATCAATGCTACAAAAGGTTTTGAGTATGGTAGCGGTTTTCCGGGCACAGCCATGTTAGGCTCTGAACATAACGATGCTTTCACGGTGGATAAGAAGGGTGAAATAACCACTCTTACAAACCGATCGGGCGGCATTCTCGGGGGCATCAGCAACGGACAACCCATATATTTCAGAGTAGCTTTCAAGCCTGTTGCAAGTATCGCAAAGGAGCAAACCACTGTTGACAAAAGAGGCAATCAGGTCGTTCTTAAAGTTGAAGGCCGGCATGATCCTTGTGTGGTTCCGAGGGCTGTGCCAATCGTGGAGG